>REEK01000050.1 GCA_007695115.1 Sphaerobacteraceae bacterium | reverse complement strand
GCCTGCTGAACCAGTCGATCCGGCAGGACAACATTGAGATCCTCGGATTCGCCCTCGAAGATCTGCTCGAACGCGTGACCAGCCGGAATAACGGTGATCAGATTGTGCGTCTCGGTGTTCGCCTGGGTCTTTCCGTCGAGTCGCTGAACCAGATAATGGGGATCACTCTGATGCAATCGCAGAACATGACCCTGAAGCGGGGAGACTTTTCGCTCCCCGGGAGGAAACCGGTAGCGAGCCACTTCGATGCCGCCCCAGGTTTTGGCGCGCTGGAAGAGCAGAAGGTCGTCTTCAGGCAGGCTCGTTGATGCTCGCGTTGCATCGTGACGGTTCCTGTGTCCGGTGTCGGGTCGATCGTTCATTCCGACTACTTCCTGATCTGGAGAAATGCGCACCCGGAGTCAACGCTCCATCATCCCGGGAGTCGTTCAAAGACAAGCGAACCATCCTGTTGATGTAATCGGTGTCGCTCCAGATCATACGACTCGTACATCCGGGTCACAAGGCTGGCGGCATCAGCGTGGGCTGATCGATCGCTGGCAGAACGCGCTTCGGCCCGGGAACGCCAGAGACAGAACGACAGGCATTCGCGCTCGGGCGTAATCTGGCCCTTGAAGTAGAACAGGAACCCGGGAGCCTGCTGAGCATCCTCGAATGCCCGATCATCGAACTCCTTGAGCATTGCCAGATCAGCATCCTCTCGCCGGACTGATCGGAAGACCACCAGATACAGCTCCGGCACCCTTATGTCTGAGGCACAGGCTTCCCAGTTGAATCCGTCCTGGATGGGCACGAGTGCGTAGTCGGCCCGGATCGGCGCAAGGTGGTCGAACGCACGGCGGGCTATGTCGAATTCGGCAGTTTCATCGGTGAGTAGTTCATTAATCATGAATCGAGTGTCGTGGAAAACGTGTCTTGTCGTCTTGAAGGCTCTTGCGGTTACTGGAAGATTCTTGCGGCAGGATCAACCAAAATGGACGATCGCGGGGCAAATCAGGGGTTTCAGGAGAGGTTCGTAGAACTACCAGGACCACATTCCGACGCTCGCAGCCCGAGCCACGAATCACGAACTCTTGTCTGCCCTGCCAATCTAGCTGCCAACTTTGACGTATACTCTGATTACCCAGTAGATCAAATGAAGTATGTTCACCATGAGGAGACAATCGCCTTGTTTAAACGATCGCGGCAAGAAACAGTACAAGCTGGCATGCACCTGGTAGCCTTCGAGATTTGCCGGCGTGGTGGAACGAAAGACGTCAAGATCGACAAGGATCCCAAATCGGGCCAAAACATCATTTCCGTTACGGTGCAATCAGGTGAACGCGTAGTTGTTCGGGTAAAGACGAAGTCGAGCACGTCCCATAACTGGCATGCCCATCTTCATGAAGCCGAGCCAACTTCCGACCAGCGACGCGTCTGGGCTCTTGTTGATGTGTCATCAACCAGTGAGCAACTATCATCTGTGTTCGTGGTACCCGAGGAGTGGATGGTCGAAGACATCAAGCGCGCCCATGAAGCCTTTCTCCAGAGCCATGGTGGTACCCGACCAGTGACACCAGACTCTGATCATCATGCAATCGCTCGCGATCGTGTCGAACAATGGAAAGACGCCTGGCACGTGCTGTCAACTGGCACAACTTCCGATTAGGACTCGTGTGAAATTCTGACCAGAAACAGCATGCCCCTCTCCGGTTGAGTCCGGTAGAGGGGCACGCTCGTCGACCTTCCAGGATTTATTCGGCGGGAAGAATGTTCTGGTTGTTCCTGAACACATTCTCCGGGTCGTACTGTCGTTTGATTGCTGCCAGGCGGGCGAAGTGCTCCGGTGAGTAGGCATCCCTGATGCGAGCCTCACCTTCATCATCCAGGAAGTTGACGTAGGCTCCTTCAGTCGATGGCCCGACGCGCTCCCAGAGATCGATCACCCATCGTTCGACAGCCTCTCCGGTGCCGATGTTGATCAGCGCCAGCAAGAGCTTCTTGTCGCGGTGCGGAAATGCTGTCGATTCGTTCGGTACGGCTTTGAGCGCACCACCCAGTGCCCGGATCTGAATCAACCCCATCGGCATCGGGTTTTGCCTGGCATGATCCAGCAACATGTCGATCACGTCTCCGGACAGCTCACGCAGGTAGCCCGAGCGGATCGTACTGTCATGCGGCACAGCGCCGATTTCAGTGAAGTTGTAGAGCGCCGAGTATGGCATCGGTGCGATTAGCTCGGCGATTGGCTCCGCCAGTTTCCGCAAAGGTGTCATCGCGACCTGTCCCGCATCAGGATCACCCACATAACAGACGAAGATGATAAACGCCAGCGTGCCATGATGATCCTCTGGGACGAACGGCAACGGTGGTAGATGCATGACCATCGTGATCGTCGTCAGCTCGTCAGGCGCATTCGGAGCGTACGAGGCGTAACCGCTCAGGACCTCACGCGTCGCCGGGAGAATCAGCACCCCACCAAATACCTGGCCAACCTGCTGCAGTTGAAACTCGAATCCGGTCACGATACCGAAGTTCCCGCCACCCCCGCGAAGCGCCCAGAACAGATCCGGGTTCTCTCTCTTGCTCGCGGTCACCAGACGACCGTCCGCAGTTACCATCTCGACCGAAAGCAGGCTGTCGATCGTCAAGCCATACTTCCGAACCATCCAGCCGATACCACCACCCAGTGTCAGGCCGCCGATCCCGACAGTTGCCGTATCGCCGGTCGTGAGGGCGAGGCCGTACGGTTCGATCGCCGCAACGAGATCAGCCGTTGTCGCTCCCGGTTGCACCCATGCGGTGCGGTTTTCCTGGTCTATATTCACCTGTTTCATCCGCGACAGGTCGATGTTCATCCCATCGTCGATCATGCTGTGACCCGAGAGACAGTGCCCACCGCTGCGAATTGCCACCTGCATTCCAGCAGAGCGCGCGAACTCAATGGCGCGGATTACGTCGATCGAATCGGCAGCGCGTACGATCATCTCCGGCCTGCGGTCAATGCTCGGGTTGTGGATCTGGCGGGCTTCATCGTAGTGTTCATCACCCGGCAGCACCAGCTCCCCGAACAGACTTTCCCGAAGCTCACGAATAGCGGTCGATTCCTGCGCTCCAACCTTGGCCATGCGTGTTGCGGTCATCCTGGGCTTCCTTTCATGAGTAGATCGGTTGTTGTTTCTGTTTCGCCCGGAGCGTCCCGGGCACAGCTATAGAATGCGCCGAACCAGGTACGGCCACATCGTCCAGCTGGGGTATTTGAGATTCGGGGTTCCACGAGAATACAGCTACTCCAGATGGAGTAGCCGTTGCGGGAGAGCAGCAGGCTACAGCAGGTTGTGCTGGAGAGTGTGCGCGACAGCCGCGGCGCGAGACGACACGCCCAACTTGCCGAGAATGTTCCGGATGTGGGTGCGCGCGGTTTCCCGACTGATGAACAGCGAGTCAGCGATCGCTATGGTCGACTCACCGGCAACTAGCAAGCGCAGGACATCGAGCTCTCGGCTGGTCAGGCCAGCGACGCTGGGTCGCGCTGGCACGGGTACCGGCTCCTGCGGTGAGTCATCAATGGTTGCGAACTCGATCAGAGCCTCCAGCGTCATCGATCGACCCTGCGACCAGGCAGATCTGAAGGCTTCATCGCCCAAATAGTCGCGAAGTGCACGGACACAACACTCCTGAACTCCCGGCTCCGGGAGGAATGCCCATCTGGGGGGGAACATACCTTCCAGGAGTCGTTCGGCTGCCCCGAAGAGACACGCAGAGCGAAGGTAATCCTTACGGGTATGGACAAGGCGAGCCAGTGCCTGCAGGCAATAGGCACATGCAGACTGATCGCCAAGCTCCACCGTCACCTTCAACGCCTCGATGAAGTGCGCGGCTGCCTGGTCGTACAACCCGAGACCGTGGTTCGCCTCTGCCGAAATGTAGAGTGACGTATAGCGACCGAGTCGATCACCGGTCTGCTCGGATAGGCTCAGCGGCTCCTCGATCAGCTCGATAGTCCGTTCAAAGTTCCCCCGTCTCAATGGAGCGATCGATTGATGACCAACCACAAGCGTGACACCCCACGGGTCGCCGAACTCTCGCATCATGTCCGCAACGATACCGAGCGTGCTCTCTGCCCGATCAAGATCACCGATTTGCAAGGCGGCGAATCCCTGCATCCCGAAGGCGAACGCTTCGCCATATCGATTTTCTGCCTGCTGGTAGAGCGCAACACTCTCCCTGGAAACCTCCATCATTCGATCCAGCTGACCCAGCCCGTAGGAGCAATTGGCCATGACATAACAGGCATCAGCTCGAACTTGCGGAGGGAGATCAGCGTCCTGCTCCAGCGCACGTTCCATCCATGCCTTGCCCTCGCTGTGACCTCCACGCATAACCCAGTACATACTGAGCCCACGGGCAATCCGGATCGCATCCTGCGCGTCCCCGATATCCAGCAACCAGTCGACCGCAGCTCTGACGTTGTCCCGTTCGATCTCCAGACGGTCCAGCCACTCCACCTGTTCGGGACCCCGGAGCAGGAACTCTGCCCGATCGATCAGATCGATGTAGTACTGGGCGTGCCGCTGGCGAATGGTATCGATCTCTCCACTCCGAGCCAGCTGTTGCTCGGCAAACTGACGCACCGGTACATGAAAGCGATAGCGCGATTCATCATGAGGTCCGGCTTCCATGGCCACCAGCGATTGCTCTACCAGGGAAGAGACGAGATCGAGAATCTCGCAAGACCGAATCACGTCACAGGAGACGACTGTTTCCGCGGCACCGATATCCCATCCCCCGCTGAACACTGATAATCTCGTAAAGACTATCCGCTCCCGGGTACTGAGCAACTGGTAGCTCCACTTGATCGCCGCGCGCATCGTCCGCTGTCGCTCCGGAAGCTCCCGTGCGCCATCAGCCAGAACTGGCAACGCCTGATCGAGGCGCTCCAGCAACGACTGCGGAGTGAGCAGTCTGATCCGTGCTGCGGCGAGCTCGATTGCCAGCGGAAGGCCATCGAGTCGACGGCAAATCTCACCGATCGGCCCGCTGTTCTGTTCGTTCAGGTGAAAACCGTGACGAATCTGGGATGCTCGCTGAACGAACAGCTGAACGGCGTCGTTGTCGATCATGTCCGCGAACGAGCTGGCAACAGATGGCAGGGGTAGTGGCGACACCGGGAATTCCTGTTCGCCATGCACCCTGAGCGGCATCCGACTGGTTACCAGTATCCGGAGACCGCGACAGGAGTGGAGGAGGCTTGTGACCTCTGTAGCGGCCCCGATCACCTGCTCGAAGTTGTCCAGAACCATCAGAAAATGCCGGTCAGCCAGTGCTGCACGCACATTCTCCATCTGACACTCTGCTCCGGCATCGGAGACACCGAGAACCTGAGCAATCTCGGCGACCACCAGTGCATCATCCTCGACGGCCTCCAGCGGAACGTAACAGACCCCACCCGGGAACTCGTCAGCCAGCACGTGCGTGACCGCAGAGGCGAGGCGAGTCTTGCCAACGCCGCCCGGGCCAGTCAGAGTCATCAGTCGCAAATCTCCCTGGAGGATATGCTCGCTGATCTCATCAACCTCGCGATCACGGCCGATCAGAGCATCCCGAAGGGGTGGAAGATGGAGAACCCGGGACACCGGCATTGGTGTCTCAAATTGATCTATGTCTTCTGGATCTACGGCCAAGTGACCATTGAAACGCTCTGAGAAAAGGAGTGCCAGATCATTCTGAATGAGATCGCGCAATTCGTCTGGGTTCGAGAACCGTTGATAGGTCAGCCCCTGTGATCGGATTATCTGAAGCAGATCAGTCAACCGTGCATCGCGCTCTAGCGCGGGATTCTTGATGTAGAGAAGTCTGGGCATTCCGTACGAGAGATGAAACTCATCCTCCAGTCCGGAAATCTCCATGTCTGGCGCGATCCAGCCATATTGCTGCCAGTAGATACCGAGGAAGATGTCACTCTGTTCGATGTATGCGCGATAGATGTCCTGCGGTGGGTGAGGGCGAGCGCCATGCTCGAACAGAACGGGAGTCATCCGCAGTGCAGCAATCGCGTCGGAGGCAGCGATACGCTCCGCAGCCAGTTCCTGCATCGTCGAGCTAATGAACACACGGAGACGCTGATCCGGAGTTCGGATAGAAGATCTCGGGGGCACCGCTCGCGTCCTTTTCGTTTGTCCAGGCCCGGAATCAGTACATGCTGGATGTATGAAGCATTCGTTATCTGAAAACCGGAAATCGGGCAAACGTTACGGCAAACAATCAGTGGCCTCTGCGATCAGCCCTCGCGAGTGCTGCAGCGCGATAACACTATCGAGATCTCCTGCTGCGGTAAATCAAGGCCCGCTTTCTGCGTTACAGGCATCCACGGTATTGTCGTTTCGCTCGTTTCCGGAGAATCTCTATAATGGGTCTTTCGCTCAACACCAGGTCGCTCACGACGGTCACCGAACAATCTCCGGAACACCTGGCGACGGGACTACCCGACAGCCAGAGCCTGTTCCCGGATTCACCCGTTGAATCGTGCGAGGCAACCGTGGTGATACCGGTCCGGGATGAGCAGGAAACCCTGGGACTTACGCTGCGCTCGCTGGCCCAGCAGGTGGATCTGTCCGGCAAGCCTCTCGACCACGCAACGTATGAAATCCTGGTGCTGATCAACAACACCGCTGATGACTCGGCCTCGATCGCCCGGCAAATCGCCTGCGAACACCCCACGTTGAACCTGCAGATTGCCGAGATCGATCTGCCAGAGCATCAGGCACACGTCGGACAGGCCCGGCGATTGCTTATGGACGCCGCCTGTGAGCGATTTCAGAGCCTCGGAACGTCACGGGGCATCATCGCGACGACCGATGCAGACACGATTCTCTCCCAGACGTGGCTGGCCGCAACGCAGGATGCTGTTCGCGCAGGTGCCGACGCAGTGGGTGGGCGGATTCTGGTGGCGCCAGGGGAACTCGAAGCGATGGAACCGGATGCCCGGTCCTGTCATCTTCGGGATGTGGGGTATCGCTACCTGACTTGTCAGATCGAAGCGATGATCGATCCCCCGCCGGGTGACCCCTGGCCACGGCATTTTCAGCATTTCGGTGCCAGCATCGCAGTGACCGCCGAAATGTATCTGCGGGCCGGTGGCCTTCCGGTGCTTCCCGCGCTGGAAGACGTTGCGTTGTACGACCGGTTGATGCGAATCGATGCGCGGATTCGTCACAGTCCCGATGTTCGGGTCTACACGTCTGCCCGCTGTCAGGGACGCACCGGATGGGGCTTTGCATCGCAACTGCATCAGTGGATGGAAATGAAGCGGCTCGGTGAACCATTTCTGGTGCGATCAGCAGAGGACATCGCCGATGAATTCCTGGCAAGGCGAGAACTCCGACGGAAATGGACGTGGATTCGATCAACTGGAAAATCACTCAATGGCTCGCTGATCCCGATGGCCGAGCGGTTGATGGTCCCTGCTGACAGTCTCGACAGGCTGCTGGGACGCGGAACCAGATTCGGCGAGGTCTGGACCCAGATTCAGTGTCTGCAAAAGGAAGCCGGCATCCGGTCGGAACGCTACCCCTCAGTGGCAATCGATCAGGCGATCCGGGAACTCAGGCAGTACATCGCCGGCCAGACGAATTCGCGAACGAAACGTCATCGTCGTTCAAACAGATCCAGCCGGTAGAGTTCCTGTCGCCGGTCAAGCAGGTGAGACAGACTCTCTGAGGTCGATTCCAGTACAGCATCGTGGACCTGATCGCCAGTCAGTGGATAGTCCTCAACGAACGGCCTCCAGTGCACCATGATCAGGTGGCCGCCTGGCTCCAGGTGGTCGATTATTCGATCAACACCCAGCCGGAAATCGTCTCCAGCCCAGTAGTAGGCAACTTCGGACAGCACGATCAGATCGAATGTCTGTTCGGGGAACCTCTGCGGGACCTCCAGGCGCTCGAACCGGACATGAGGCAGGTGCTGACAGCGCTTTCTGGCATGTACTAACGGTGGCTCGACGATATCGACAGCCAGCAGTGCGTCGCAGCGAGCAGCCAGCAGTTCGGTCAGCACACCAACCGAGCAGCCAATCTCGAAGCCACTCCGATACCGCTGGTTGGGCAGGGCATCGAGCGTAGCCGCGTACTTCTCAGCCTCGTAAGGTCGGGTTTCGAAGCCCCACGGGTCGTGGGTCTCGTGATACATCCCATCGAAGAAGGTCGAATCGAGTGTCGGGCGTCGTCCTTCAGTCATCATTCGGCTCCAGATAGATTTCGATCGGTTCATCGAACCGGGCAAGGGTTTCCGGACTCAGGCGAAACCCATTCGGGTCGTCACTAATCAGATCGGTAGTCTGGGAACGGTGTTCAGCAATCGCCTGACGTTTCTGATCGAGCACGGCCGAGATATCCAGCTCCAGACGACACATCTCCCCCGGTTTCGGAAAGGCATCGGCATCACCCAGCTCCGGCAACCAGACGTGGTATTCCAGCCAGCGTCCGGTGAAATGACTCTGCCCAGTGGCTTCGCGAAGAATCTGCCAGGATGCCTCGTGATCGCAGTGACGATCCCGGCGCCACGGCACGACGATTGTCTGTGGCTCGATCACGTGGAGAAGTTCGGTGACCAGATCGACGACTGCCGGAAATCCGGGTGATCCGCTCACCGGAACAAATCGGTCCGGGCAATGCAGGAAGGTAATTTCATCTGCTTCTACGCCCAGCATTCCGGCTGCGCATCGAACTTCCTGATACCGATGCTCCCGCAGTCGATCTGGTGGATACTGGCGAGAGTTCGGATGTGAGCCGACTCCGTCAGTCGTCACCAGCAGATGAACCCGGTGTCCGTGTGATCGCAGCAGAGCAATCAGCCCGCCACAGCCGAGCGATTCATCGTCAGGGTGCGGCGCAACAACCAGCGTGGTACCGAGCGACCTGGCATCAAGCCTCATCGGGGCGTTCCCAGAGCCGATGCGCTGGCGTCTCTCGATCGAGTGTGTACGCCCCGACCGAGACGAGGGTTGCGTCCGGGGCTGGCTGGCGAAGGTACATCGTGAGATCCCGGATCAGCCGCTCGAACGGCTGTGGCCGTGCCAGTCCAGGTGCACCGACTGATTGCTGGGACCAGCGGATCATGTCGAGCGCAATCTGCTCGACCGCCGTTCGAAACATTCCGGCATAGGTGGTGACCAGTTCGAACTCCGGCTCAGAATTGGCCGACAGCGCCAGATCGAAGATCTCACCAGTCCGGTTGAGCCAGAGGTCGCCGGATTCGATAGCGATCTGAGCCAGCCCCATCCGCTGTCGCTGGAACGGATCCTCAGTACGCTTCATCTTCTGGAGAAACCAGCGAGTCTCATCGAACAGCGCTTCCGCACCACCCAGCTGGACCGCCGCAAACCGTGCCGCACCCCCGGTGAACCAGGGTGGCCGGTGATAATCGCCCGGCTGGCCGATCAGCTCATCGTCGGTCAGTTCGACACCGGTGAAGTCGATCTTGAACGTCGCCGAAGACCGCATCCCGAGCGGCTTCCACCACGATTCATCCACCTCGGTGGATACCCGCTCGACCGGTACGATGAACATCTGCCATCCGCCATCCGGAAACGCGCCAGTCACCAGTGGCCGGTCGATCGATCCAGCACCGGATGCGAACGTCTTGGCGCCGTCGAGCCGGTACCGACCATTGCCGAGGGAAGAAATCTTCACCCCGTCGGCCATCTCGGTGTTCCAGACGCCGAATACATGCCGGTACTGGACGGCATCGCGGGAGAATCGTTCCCGCTGCTCAGCTGTGCCGTAGGTCTGAATCAGTTGCAGCGCGTTGGCGTGGCCTTCGTAGAGCCGGCCGACGGTAAGGTTGCCGTAGCCGATCCGCTTCAGCAGAGTGAGTAAATCGGGCCCACGACCGGGCTCGACGCCGAATCCCAGTCCGCCGTGTTCCGTCTCAACCGGCGCGGCTAGCAGTCCGGACTCCCCGATCATCTGAAATTCCTGCTCGGGGAAGGCGCCTTCGTAGTCGATTTCGCCTGCGTTCTGACGGCAGAACTCGACGACCCGATCGACGGCGGACCAGAACTCGTTCAACTCTGCGTCTGATTTGCTGCTCTTCACTGGAACCTGTGTTACTTCACCCGGATGACTCACGGCGCGCCTCTCGATACCTTCAATCAGCAAAGGATTCCTGCGCAAGGCGCAGGAAATGCTACTGACTGAATCGCAGGATCGCGACCATCAGGCAGGTTCAGGCAGTCGGGTGAGGATTCGTGAGATGACCAGCGAACTGACACCGAGGGAAGCTATCAGGATCGCCATAGGGAGTGCGGTGTCATCGCCACCGATCCCGGCCAGCGGAGCAACCAGCCCACCGATACCGAACTGCAGCAGGCCGATCAATGCCGAAGCCGCGCCGGCCGAGTTCGGGTAGTTGGCCATCGCCAGGGCGGCGGTATTCGGGGCAATGAATCCGATGCTGGAGACCATCACGAATAGCGCTCCGAGAATGCCGATGAGCCCGACATCGAGCAGCACCACGGTGAGCAGCGAGAGCCCACCGGTGGCCGAGCCGATCAGCCCGACCGTCATCATCCGTCGTGGGCCAACCCGCGGCACCAGACGGGCGTTGATCTGTGCCATCGTGACGATGCCGAGCGCGTTGGCCCCGAACATCAGCGAGTACGACTGCGGTGAGACATCGTAGATGTTCTGGATCACGAAGGACGACCCGGCGATGTAGGCGAACATCGCCCCGAAGGCGAACCCGGCCGATAGCCCGTATCCAATGAAGAGCCGATCAGTCAGCAACACTTTAAAAGATGCGATCATCGGAGCGATACCGGATGACTGCCTGCGTTCCGGCGGCAACGTCTCCGGCAACCAGATCAGGACGGCCGTCAGCAACACCACGCTGAAGAGAGCCAGAACGGCGAACACTCCGTGCCAGGTGGTAAATCGCAGGAGTTGCCCGCCAATGATCGGGGCAAGAATCGGCGCCATGCCGTTGACCATCATCACCAGCGAGAAGAACTGCGCCAGCGCCGGGCCGGAGTAGAGATCCCGGACGACGGCCCGTGCCAGCACGATCCCCGCCGCTCCGGACATTCCCTGAAGGAACCGGAGAACGATCAGCACTTCCACTGACGGCGCAACCATGCAGAGGATCGAGAAGACCGCGAACGAGGCGAGCCCGATCGTCAGGGGTAATCGTCGTCCGAGGACATCGCTCAGCGGCCCGGCGAAAATCTGCCCAACGGCCAGCCCAATCAGACAGGACGTCAACGTTAGCTGGATGCTCGACGCGCTAGCGGAAAGATCGCCGGTCATATCGGGGAACGCCGGCAGGTACATGTCCAGCGAGAGCGGCCCGAATGCGGAGAGCGATCCGATGATGAAAATCAGGAGAATCGGGCGGGTAACCAGACCAGACGGGGGAGGTGGTGGCAACATTAAATCGT
>REEK01000154.1 GCA_007695115.1 Sphaerobacteraceae bacterium | reverse complement strand
ATTTTTTCTACGGGGGTTTTCGGTTGCGGGGGGCGTTACCCCCCCGCCGCCGACCGGATACTCGAGTCGAGCCGAGTGCGAAACAGCGCGAACGCCTCACAGGACGTTCTGTCCGGGTGAACTCGGGATTTCTTTCGCAAATCAGCCGAATCGTATAGTATTGGTGACGTAAAGTCTGAAAACATGTGATCGGCATCATGCGTCGTCATATCGTTGCATGAACCGGGTTTGCCTGAAGTTCGATCCTGAAGGCTGTATCAGTCAGCGTTTGCGCGCTGTTCATCGGTGACGTGTTCCGCGGGAAGCGAGAGTCGTGACTCAGTACATTATCCGCCGATTACTGTTGCTAATTCCCGTGATCCTCATCGTCGGCGTAGTGGTTTTCACGCTGGTGCATCTCACGCCAGGTGACCCCGCTGCGGTAATTCTGGGACCGGATGCAACTTCCGAGCAGGTGGAACGCCTGCGAAGCCAGCTCGGACTGGACAGACCATTCTATATCCAGTTCGTTGAGTGGATGGGCGGAGTGGCTCGTGGTGATCTTGGCCACTCACTCTATCTCGATATCCCTGTAACCCAGGCGTTGTTAGATAGAGCACAACCGACAACCACTCTGATGTTATATTCGCTGACCATCTCCATTCTGATCGGGGTGCCGATTGGGGTCCTTTCGGCGATCAAACCGAACTCGATCTTCGACCGCATAGCGATGATGTTCGCCATCAGTGGTGTTGCGATTCCGAACTTCGTGCTCGGTATCCTGCTCATCATGATCTTTGCGGTCTGGTTACGGGTACTCCCTTCTCAGGGCTATGTGGGTCTCTTTCAGGATCCAATCGGACATTTCGAGCGAATGATCATGCCGGCGTTTTCTCTCGGGTTCTCGTCTGCGGCCTTGCTGGCCCGTCTGGTCCGGTCATCTATGCTGGACGTGATGCGTGAAGATTACGTCCGGACCGCACTGTCAAAAGGTGTGGCGTTCCGGAACGTGATCACCCAGCATGCGTTGCGCAACGCGCTGATTCCCGCGGTAACCGTGATCGGTTACTCGGTCGGTGCGCTGCTCGGTGGCGCTGTGGTGACCGAGACGGTGTTTGGCTTGCCAGGGATGGGCCGGCTTGTCGTCAACAGCATCGGACGTCGAGATTACCCGGTCATTCAGGGCGCAGTGATGCTCATTGCGGTGTTCTACCTGCTGGCCAATCTGATCGTTGATATTCTGTACGTGTATATCGATCCGAGGATTCGTTATGGCGACGAGTAACCGTGAACGAGAACGCGAACTGCGCGCGCAAGGCGACCCGTCGACAGCTGATCGACCAGCCAAACGTGGGCTGAAGCGTATCTCGCCGCAATCTCGCTGGTACTGGGCCAGACTGGTACTCGAGAATCCGGTTGCCGTGGCCAGTATCGGGTTCATTCTGTTGATCCTGCTTGCAACGGCGACCATGGCGCTCTGGTCTGATCAAGACCCAACGCGCCTCAACCCGGCCGACCGTTTGCAGTCCCCATCAGGAGATTTCTGGCTCGGAACGGATCAGCTCGGTCGTGACGTTCTACTGCGGGCGGTCTGGGGTGTTCGGATCTCGTTGTTGATCGGCTTTTCGATCATGTTCCTCTCTGGGGCAATCGGTACGCTGATCGGAATGGGTGCAGCCTACTACCAGAAGATCGATACACCGATCATGCGTGTCATGGACGGGATCATGGCGTTCCCGCCGATCGTGCTGGCTATCGCGCTGATGGCGAGCTTCGGCCAGGGTACCCAGTATGTGATTATCGCGCTGACGGTGGTCTATATTCCGGTTATCGCTCGACTTGCGCGTGGTTCGACCCTATCGGTAAAGAACCAGCTGTATGTCGAGGCTGCGAGATCGATCGGGGTGAAAGACTTCCCAATCCTGATGCGGCATATCTTCCCGAATATCTTCTCGCCGCTGATCGTTCAGGGAACGTTTATCGTGGCGCTGGCGATTATCGCTGAGGCATCGCTCTCGTTCCTTGGTGCTGGTGTTCCGCCTGATGTGCCGACCTGGGGCAGTATGCTGCAGGAAGGGCAGTCGGTGATCCGGCAGGCCTGGTGGCTCATTCTGACGCCTGGAGCCTTTCTGTTCGTGACGGTGCTGTCGCTGAACCTGATCGGTGACGCCCTGCGTGATGCGCTCGATCCGCGTTCGCGCGAGCGATAGCTCGCAGACTCGAACAGAATAGTTTCCGGATAGCAGACGGGGCGTGTCATTTGACACGCCCCGTTTTCGTTCGAAATATCAGATCGTAGTCGGCGACCCCGTGTGGCCCTGTCTGGCAATCCCGGTTGCTGTCGCTAGTTCCGCTTTTTCATCTCATCGAGTACGTCGGATACCGTGTCGACGATGTAGTCGATATCTTCCTGTGGGATATTCAGCGGTGGTGAGAGCTGGATGACCGGTTCCAGACGATCATCGGCCCGGCAGATGACACCACGTCGGAGCAATTCGTCCGAGAGCCAGCCAACCAGGTTCTCCTCGGTAATCGGCTCCTTCGTGTCCTTGTCTTTGACCAGTTCGACACCGAGGAACAGACCGGCACCACGGATATCACCGACGTTCTGGTGATTCCCGATCGAATCCTGCAACTTGTTCTTGAAGTACGCCCCCATGTCGGCCGATCGCTGGACGAGATCTTCGCGCTCCATGATGTCCAGATTTGCCAGTGCAGCCGCACAGGAAACGGGATGCCCGCCGAAGGTGATTCCGTGCATGAACGGGTCTTTGCCCTCGCCGGTGAATGGTTCGGCAACTTCGGCCGTGGCGACGGCGGCACCAAGTGGTGCGTAGGCGGACGTCAGGCCCTTGGCGATGGTCATGATGTCCGGCTTGACGTTGTAGAAATCGGCGCCAAACCAGCTGCCCAGTCGTCCGAATCCACAGATCACCTCGTCCATGATCAGGAGGATCCCGTGCTCATCGCAGAGATCGCGGATCTTCTTGTAGTAGGCATCGCTGGCGGTAATCGCCCCGCCGGCGTTCTGAACCGGTTCCATGATGACGGCGGCCACGGTCTCCGGGCCTTCGAACTCGATCAGTCGCTCGACTTCGTCGGCACATTCCAGTGAGCAGGCACCCTGATCAGCGCAGTACTGGCACCGATACTGATACGGCGGCGGAACGTGACGCGCGCCTGGCACCAGTGGGCCGAATTCGTTGCGGATCGGCGTCAGGCCGTTGACGGCCAGAGCTCCCATCGTCGTGCCGTGGTAGGCCGTGCGACGAGAGATCGTCTTGTAGCGATTATTGTCGCCGCGACGACGGTGGTAGGACTTGGCCAGCTTCAACGCGCTCTCTACAGCCTCTGATCCACCACTGACAAAGAACACCCGGGAGTCCGGTCCGGTCGGCATCAGTTTTGCCAGACGATCGGAGAGGACGGTGCCGGGAACGTTGGGAAAACTGAACGTCGAAACGTAATGAATCTGCTCCAGTTGAGCCATCATCGCCTCGGCGATCTCACGTCGCCCGTAGCCGACGTTCACGCAGAACAGACCGGCGAGCGCATCGATGTACTCCTTGCCCTCGGTGTCCCAGATCTTCGAGCCCTCGCCACGGGCCATGATCGGGGCCATCTCTGCGTTCTGTGCTCGATTCATCTGGTAGAAGTGCAACCAGACGTTTTCGTTGATAGCCTGTCGCAGATTCCCTGTTTGCGTTGCCATACTCGTGTTCTCCATTCTCTATGCCCTCACCCCCGACCCATGCCAATGCACCGGGCGTACAGGGTCGTACGCCCCTACATCGCGTTAGTGACTTCCCCCTCTCTCAGTATTTGGAGAGGAGCCCTGGGTGAGGGCCGTTTACTCGTCTACAATCCCACACCAGTCCAGCATAAATGCCGCGAGGACCTTCGCTGTCGGCACTACCGTGCTGAGATCCAGGTACTCATCGGCCGCGTGTGGCCCTGCCCCACCCGGGCCGTAACAACCACAGGGAATACCGGCGAAATTGAAATAGCGCATGTCGTTGGTGCCGGTTCCCGAGCGCGGAGCCATCGCTGAACCGTTCAGATACTGATGCCAGCTCCCGAGGAGCTGGACGTGCGGCTCATCCATCGAAACCGTCGATCCGCCACTCTGGAAGCCATGATACACGACTTCTGGAGGGTTCTCCTGCAGCCAGTTATCGGTCTGCGAGGCGTGCCGAACCGCTTGCTCGATCTCGGATCGCATCTCTTCGACGGTCTTGCCTGGATAGAAGCTCACCCGGCAATCGAGCTCGGCCATACCCGGAACGGTGCTCGGCCAGTCGCCAGAGCTCATCACTCCGATGTTCAGGTTGATCGGATGATCGATTCCCTCGAAGGACGGATGCGAGCCTTCGTTGAGCTCCCGATCCAGATCTTCCAGCGCCCGGATGATCGGCACCATTTTCGAGATTGCGTTGACCCCGGTCGGTGCAACTGCCGCGTGCGCCGATCGGCCCTTCACCCGGATCTTGAACCACATTACTCCGACGTGAGCCTGCGTGAACGAGCCACCGGTCGGTTCGGTGATGATCGCTGCATCAGCCTGATACCGACGGCTCATATCCAGCGCCCCGTTGCCGGTGCATTCCTCTTCGATCACGCTCTGGATCACGATGTCGCCCCGTGTCTGGATGCCGACATCCCGCAGCCAGCGGGGCAGCATCAGATTGATCGCCACGCCAGCTTTCATGTCGAGCGCGCCGCGCCCGTACATGCGATTTTCGACGACCTCGGCTGCCCAGGGGTCGTACGTCCAGTTGTCCAGCGGTTCCGGGCTGACCACGTCCACATGGCCATTGACGATCAAGGATCGCCCACCACCGGCTCCACGCTGGATACCGGCGACGTTTGGTCGCCCCTCGAACGGGACGCCGCTATCGCCGGACTCGGGAAGCTCCTTGAGCGATTCCTCGATATCCCAGACATCGGTTTCCAGCCCGGAGAGCTGAAGGTGTCCGGCAACGAAGTGCTGAACATCGGCCTCGGAGCCGAGCACACTCTGATACCAGACAAGGTTCGCGATCAGTTGATTCAGTTCATCTTCCCGGTTTTCGATCTCCCGCCAAAGGCGATCGATTGCCGGATGTACATCAAAGTCGGTTGTATTGGTTCCGGTCATTGATAGCGCACCTCACCCCACTCTCGTGGATGCTCCTGCAGCGCATCGAGTACACCCGCTCGGGCGAAGCTCTCTTCGGCTGCTCGCTGGGCTTCATCGAGGATCGAATCGACATCGATCCAGTCGTACCGGCGGTCCTGCATGAGTACCCTTCCGTCGACCATCATAAACGCTACGTCCAGTCCTGACCCGACAAACACGAGTCGTTGCGGCAACATCATCCGTGGATACATCCGCCCGGTACGGATATCCAGCGCGATTATGTCCGCTTTCTTGCCCGGTTCCAGCGAGCCAATCTGGCCATCCAGCCCCAGTGCCCGCGCAGCGTCGATCGTCATCATCTCCAGAACCTTGCCGGATGGCAAGAGGAACGTGTCCTGAAAGTGAACGTGTTGCAGCTGTACCGCAACACGTCCCTGCGCCAGGAGATCGAATGACCGATCTGGCCCAGAGCCGTCGGTAGAGATCACCACGTTCACCCCGGCATCGAGCGCTTCGATCACCGGGAATCGATCACGGGCGTAGGCCTTGGTCAGCGGGCCATGTGAGGCGCTGACGCCGGTCTCGGCCATGATCCCGATCTCGTCGCCGGTGATGCCAGCGCAGTGAGCCAGGCAGACGCGAGGCTCGAGAATGTCCGGGAATGCCTTTGCCGCGGCGCTAATCTGGCCCTTGTAGGCGTGTGAATGAATGTTGACGCCTTTCTGGTTGGCCAGTTCGTAGACGCCTTTCATCTGGGCAACGGCCGAGTCTGTTGCGTTGCCACTGCTGTCGAGCCCGTTGGTCAGTGATGATGGGCCGACATAGCAAGAGAGCCGGCCTTCGGACGTGCCGTGAATCTGATCGATCGCCGCGGCCGTTGTTGCCAGGGATCCATCCAGATCGATCTGGTGAGCCTGGTTGGTCTGTACGTCTGTGTAATTCCACGGTGGATCGCCACCGGGTGGGCCGAGAGCGACAATGTGGCGAAGTCCGAGCTCCTGATAGCCAGCAGCGGCGGCAACGGCGTAGCGGGGATCATCGACCCGTGGCTGGGATCCAGTCATCGAGAGTGAGGTGGTCACCCCGTACTCGATATGCTCCAGGGCCGAGAGAAAGCTCTCCGCTCTCCAGAATGCGTCATCGGATCCGTGGAAATAGACCTTTGCGATCGTCTCCAGCCAGTCAGCGCCAGGGGCGATACCTTTGGTCATCCCATGGCCCGCGTGACCATGAGAATCGACCAGGCCCGGCATGATGACCGTATGCTGCAGATCGACTTCGGACGCGTTCGGGTACTTCGCCCGCAATGATTCGGGAGTGTCGACCGCGAGAATGACGTCGTTCTCGACGGCAACGGCACCGGGATCGAGTATTCGGCGTTGCTCGTCGATCGTGACAACCGCGCCACCAATCAACAGCGTCACACCACCCGGACGATCATGCATCTGGTTCCTCCTGAGTACGTGATTTACTGGAACATCTCGACGAACGATGTTCTGCTCAGCCTACCGCACTGTCCAGCCTCCATCGACCACCAGTGCGTGACCGGTGACGAATGAACTGTCGTCACTCGCCAGGTAGAGGGCAGATCTGGCGATCTCCTCCGGCTTGCCGACGCGTCCCAGCGGCATACGACTGCTGATGTCGGCCTCGATGGCATCGCGTTCGCCTTTTTCCTCGCCCCAGAGCATCGGAGTATCCACCGCGCCCGGACAAATGCAGTTGAAGCGAATGTTGGCGTCGGCGTAGTCGAGCGCCAACCCTCGAGCCATGCCGATCAGTCCCGCCTTCGAGGCCGAGTAAACCGACGCTCCCGGCGACCCGACGAGCGCGAGCTCAGATGCGGTGAAGATAACAGACCCACCTCCGGAGTCGGCAATCTTCGGTACTGCGTACTTCGCGCAGAGAAACGGGCCACGCAGGTTGACGTGCATGACTCTGTCGAAATCCTCAGCGTTCACGGTTTCCAGATCGAATCGCCCGCTGATCCCGGCATTGGCGTACATGATATGCAGTTTGCCGAATTCTTCGACCGTCTGCTCCACCATCCGCTGGATGCTGGCTTCGTTCCCGACGTCGGTGCCGATACCGATCGCCTGGCCGCCAGCATCATTGATCTCGCGCACGGTTTCGTCCATCTTCTCGTGGTCGCGATCAGCCAGGGCAACGCTGGCTCCCTCGCTGGCAAACAGGCGAGCGCTGGCAGCGCCGATCCCTGATGCCGCGCCGGTGACGATGGCCACCTTATTCTTCAGTCTGTCTGTCATTCGCTGGTCCTTCCCGAATTCAATGATCTGCCCCTCGTGTCCTGCTTTGTGCCCCTATTAGCAGCATCTGAACCACCGTGTTGTTTGAGACCGCCTGCTAGACGATGTCGACAAGACCGTTTAGGATGCCTGAAGCCACGCACGACGTGAATCGCAATCGAACATCCCTGAATGAAAGGGGTCGAAACGTATGGATCTCGGACTCAAAGGAAAAGTTGCACTGGTACCGGCGTCAAGTTCCGGACTGGGCCGCGCCGTTGCCATGGCGTTCGCTCGCGAAGGAGCAAAGCTGGCGATCTGCAGCCGTCGACAGGACGCAATCGATGAGGTTGCTAAAGAGGCGAAAGACACCTACGGCGCTGAGGTACTGGCAATGGAAGCCGACCTCGCCAACAAGGACGACATCGAGAAGGTGCTCAAGAAGACGCTGGACACCTATGGTGGGATCGATGTCCTGATTCTCAATGCCGGTGGACCACCTCCGGGAATGTTCGACAAGCTTGTCGACGACCAGTGGTACGCGGCGTTCGAACTGACCATGATGAGCGCACTGCGGCTGATTCGCGGGTCGTTGCCGTCGATGCGGGAGAAGGGCAGTGGGGCGATTGTCTCGATGAGCTCCAGCTCGATCAAGCAGCCGATCCCGAACCTGCTGCTCTCCAACGCGATTCGTGCCGGTCTGCAGGGCGCGCTGAAGACGATGTCCGAGGATCTGGCTGGCGAGAATATCCGAATCAACACCGTGATTCCGGGTCGGATTCGCACACCACGGATCGTTCAGCTCGATGCGGCCAACGCCGAGCGAGAGGGCAAATCGCAGGAAGAGGTCACCCAGGCATCGGAAGCTGCTATCCCGATGAAGCGATACGGCGAGCCGGCAGAATTTGCCGAGGCGGTTGTCTTTGCCGCGTCGGATGCTGCCAGCTACATGACCGGAGGTATCTTCCAGGTCGATGGTGGTGCCGTGAAGTCCCTGCTCTAGCAGATTCGTTGCCGATGCAATTACCGAATCCTGATAATCGACCAGCAATGGTTTCTCCCCGATCGGTCCCCCTTCACCGGGGGCCGTCGTGGGAGAAGCTGTGTATGAAGGAGACTCGATAGTGGCTACATGGACCAATCTGCAGGCGGCAGTCGCCGCAACCCCATTCGACGCCGGCGTATCGGCCATGACTCTGGATGGTGCCAGCTGGGGCAACCGTGCCGATGAGCAGTGGTCTGCAGCCAGCGTCATCAAGATTCCGGTGATGATCGAGATCTTCCAGCAGATCGATGCCGGACGGCGTACGCTGGATGATCTCCATACATTGTCGGCAGAGGACAAGACACCGGGCAGTGGCGTTCTGCTGGAGATGCACGAAGGGCTGAACCTCAGCCTCTACGACTTGCTCTATCTGATGATGTCGATCAGCGATAACACGGCGACGAACCTGCTGATCGATTTCGCTGGTATGGATGCCGTCAACCAGCGTATGCGGAACTGGGGCATGAAGGGCACTACGCTCAACCGGAAGATGCAGGGCAAGGCAGCTACTCCGGGCCAGAAAGAGAACTATCTCGTTCCCGCCGAGTGTAGCGAGATGATCCGGAAGATTCTGGTGGGCGAGGCTGCCACGGCAGAAAGCTGCCAGTTGATGACGAAGATTCTGACCACTCAGCAGAACAAGCAGAGGCTTGCTCGACCGCTGACACCGGAGCACGAAATCGAATTCGGCAGCAAGACCGGAACCGTCAAAGGTGTTTGCAACGATTGCGGCTTCTATCGCAAGGGTGACAACGTTCTCATCCTCAGCGTTCTCCAGCACAATGTCTCCCCGGACGTCGCGGGCGAGGCGGCTATCGGAGCCATTGCCGAGGCTGCACTCAAGGACACGAACTTCCTCTAGACACCCCGCGTGCATGATTCCCGGTGTCTCCGTCTATGACGATGCCGGGATACATTCTTTATAGCTGAAAATTCGTGAACACAAATAAGTTCTGTTTCACTCAGGACGAAATCGCGTGATTCGTCTAACACGCCTCTGGTGCATATCCCTGTCAGTGCAATCATATTGCTTGAATGGTTTCGTAGTTCTTGCGATCTGAGACGATACGTGCTAGGTTAAGCTATACAGACAATAGTTTGATCCACGCAGCGGACAGGAACGGGATTTCATGTCGAGTGCTGCAATGCAGGGACAACTCTGGGGAGCCCAGGCCAGAGATTGGGCGGATATCCAGGAACCGCAACTCATCGATCTCTGGGAAGCGGTGCTCGATTGTTCCGGAGTCAGCCACGGCGTCGAGGTCGCTGATCTGGGTTGCGGGGCCGGCGGTGCGAGCAAGTTGATCGTCCAGCGGGGCGCTCGTGTACAGGGACTGGATGCGGCCGAACCACTGGTGAAGATCGCCCGTGAGCGAGTTGCGGCAGGCGAATTTCAGGTCGGTGACCTTGAAGCTCTTCCCTATGCGGACGCCGCGTTCGATGTCGCACTTGCCTCGAACTCAATTCAGTTTGCTGGAAATCCACAGAACGCGCTGCAGGAGGCGGCCCGGGTGACCCGAGCCGGCGGAACGGTTGCCGTGACCGTCTGGGGACTGCCGGAGCAGTGCGACACCCGCCACCTTTTCGAAGCAGTGCTGAATGTTCTCCCTGAGCGCCCACCAGGTGGCGGACCATTCGCGTTGTCGATGCCTGACGTTCTCGAGGATCTCTTCCGCGCGGCTGAAATCACCCCGGTGAACGAGCAGATCGTCGCGTCCGAGATGGCTTATCCCGATCTCGAGACTGCCTGGCGAGGCACCAGAGCGTCTGGACCGCTGCAGGGAGCGATCCGGGCGGTCGGTGAGGAGCCGGTGCGCGAAGCGGTACACGAGGTCCTGACCCAGTTCCAGACAGCCAACGGTCGCGTGAGCATGACCAACGAATTCAAGGTGCTCACGGGACAAGTCGGGTAAGCGTACACATCAACTTGCTGGGACGTCACTGTTCGAAAGTGGCATGCACAATCAGAGTGCGGGTATTGACATATAGAGTGTGAGCTGATAATAATGAGTAAAGCGGAAGTACTATAAAAGTTAATGTGGCGGCGATGAAGTGTGGATTATCAGTTGGGCGCCTGATCCGCGTGGAGCCAGTGGCGCAACCGGCCAGAGGATTGTTCTTTGGACCGGTTTTTGTTTTGCAAAGGAGTTGTGTCTAAGGGGCCGCCACGTATTCCGCAGTGAAGGGAGGGACGCGATTTCACGGGTAGAACAGGGTAGGAACGACACCCGGATCGGTTAGCTCGCGTTCGCGGGCTATTGCACGATGTTTCCCTGAAGGGGGTAAGGAAAGTGGCAACTAGCAGATCGAGAAACCTGAAGTCATTCATTGCGATGCTAATGGCTGGCCTGTTGGTCATGAGCATTATTGGTCCAGCAAGCGCTGAGATGCAGGAGCCAACCGGAAACCCGCAGGCTGACGGGTGGGTTTCGGGGGGGAACTCACTTGATTCCGACGTCTTTGTCACCGGCACCGGTGCGTTCGCATACGAAATCTATACGACAGCATTTACGCTGGAAGCAGGGTCATCACTGCTTGGTGACGGTTGGAACACGGGTGATCAAGTCGTTGGACTCGGTGGATTCATCGATCCGGAAGATAATAATCCGAACCTGACACATTCCGTCCGAATCGTCTCCAAGTTCAGCTCAGGGTACGATAGCTGGTCCGCTCCAGGTACCGGCAGCTTCAGCGGAGCTGGCGGCGACGGTGCGTTGCTCCTGGCCACGCGCGCGCCACTCAGTCCTTCAGGAAACACTGAACACCTCAACCCGTTCGCTGGCTATGGATCAAGTCGTGTTGCGACGGAACTCGTCCCGGGAGAAATTCACGAGATCCCACTACTTCAGCGACGTGTCTCGGGATCCACGGTACAGCCGGGGACAGAGGCTGGAAAGTTCATATATCTGTCTAACGGACCGGACTTCGTAGATACATCTTCTGGGGAGTCTGCTCCCCTTCTGTCCTCATGGCAAGTCTTCGTCAACGTATCGATGCTTGACGATGAAGTCGCCCCTATACCGGAGGAGGGGCACAATGCCGTGCAGTCATTGCAACGAAGCACTGGCGTCTTCACTGACGGCCTAG
>REEK01000162.1 GCA_007695115.1 Sphaerobacteraceae bacterium | reverse complement strand
CCGGGTCGTTTGAACTCGAAGCAAGCCTCGGCAACTTGAGCCAGAATCTGACACTGGTGGTGGCTTCCCCGCCGGAACTGACCGTGCCGGACGATGTGACGATTCCGGAGGCTGATGCCGGAGACTACGATCTCAGTACCGGCGCGTCGGCGACCAGCTGGGACAACGAGCCGCTGGATGTGAACTGCAAGCTCCAGACGGGCGAGGATCTGGAGATCGGCGATAACACGATCGAGTGCGACACCCAGGACAGCCTGAAGCAGTCAGCCAGCGATACCTATGTGATTACCGTGGCTTCCGTGCCAACCTTGACCGTGCCGGAAAGCTTCACGGTCGATTACGACCAGCGGGATCCCGTCACCTGGTACACATCGGCCATCGACTGGGCGGGCAACGACATCGACAACGTCACGTGCGATCCCGCCTCCGGCAGCAGCTTCGACGTCGGAGAGACTACCGTGCAGTGTGATGTAACGGACTCACTCGGCCAGTCAGCCAGTGGATCCTTCGTGGTCACGGTGCTGCCCGAGCCAGAACCGGAGATCCCGACGATCAACGATCTGCGGGACGCGATTGACGAACTCGATCTCAATCGTGGCACCGAGAACTCCTTGATGGCGCAACTTAACGCAGCCGAACGATCGCTTGATCGAGGCAATACCAATGCAGCCTGCGGCCAGCTCGGTGCATTCATCAACAGTGCCGGACCACGTATCGGCGGTGATGCGGGAGCCGATCTGATCGAGATGGCGACCCAGATTCGCGACGAACTGGGCTGCTAGAGCACGTTCGTCGGATCTGATTGACACGAACACGAAGGGGTGGGTCTCGGCCCTCACCCCCGGCCCCTCTCCCAATACTGGGAGAGGGGAGAAATCATCGGTAGGGGAGGTTCGTCCAGCGTTCGATCCGTATGCCCGTTCACTATCTTCTACTCATAGGCCAGGACTTCGCGGACGCTCAACCGCCAGGCGTTCCGGGCCGGGAAGAGGCTGGCAACCACCGATAGCACCAGCACGACGATCAGCCAGAGCAGGATTCCGGCGATGGAGAATGTGAACTCGAGTGGTGATTGCACGAAGGCCACACCGATCAGGTAGCTCAGGGCCCAGCTCATCGGCAGCGAGAGTATCGACGCAAGCAACCATCCCAGAAGCCCGACCACCAGTCCCTCTGTGACCACGATCTTCGCAACCTGTCCGTTGGATGCGCCGATCGCTCGCATGACTCCGATCTCCCGGGTCCGTTCGATAACGTTGAGCGACATCGCACCGGTCAATCCGAGTGACCCCACCACCACCAGCAGCCCACCGACCACCAGCAGCAGGATGACCAGGATGTTGAAGATGCTCTGCGTCGCATCACGCATGGCACTTTCGGTTTCCACCTCGATCACCGGCAGGCCGGCCGCACGCATCTGCTCTTCAGCGCGCTCTGCAACGCTGGACTGAGTGGCAGCATCGTGGGTATCGGTCACCAGCACGATCTGATTTGCCTCACCCGCGATCCCCAGGAGCTCCGTGGTCGATTCATAGGGGGCGAAGACGACCGGCCCCATGAGCTGGGTGGTTACCACACCGACAACCGGCCAGTTGAGATCCTGCCCCTGAACCCGGAGTGCGATCGTATCGCCGACATTGATATCGCCTTCGTCGTTCTTGAAGTCGACGTTTATCACCACCGCGTCAGTTTCGCCCGGCTGCAGCCATCGACCTTCGAGCAGAGTCGGGCGGATTCGATCGGAATCTGTCGGAGCGGCAGTCAGCCGGATGTTCGAATTCTGGGTTCCATCCGGCCGGAGTCGGGCCGCATTGGTGACGATCCAGCCTTCGGCCTGCTCGACGCCCGGCAGCGACTCGACCTCGCTGATCGCCGTCTCTGCCGGGACCGACTCTCGCAAGCTCACCACGACGTCGTAGCTGGTGTATCGCATGACCTGATCGAAGGTTCCACCGAGCGAGGCGTTGATCGTCAGCACACTGGCGAAGATCGCCCCACCCAGTACGAGCGTGCTGAGTGTCAGCACCAGTCGCCCGCGTCGACGGAACGTGTTGCGTAGAGAGAGCATGACCGGGCGAGGCACTCCGCGAAGGCGTTCCAGGAAACGATCGAGCATACCTTCCGGGTTGGCGGAATCACCAAGCCCGTAGGATGTGATGGCCTGTCGCACGGTAATTCGTGTATCCCGGAGCACCGGAATGATCGCGGCCAGGAGTGGAAGCAGCAATCCAATTGCCAGCTGAATGGCGACGACTGATGGAGGGAAGAATGGGCCGCTGACATCGATGTTCAGCAGGTTCCCGAAGAACCCGGAAAAGGCGCTGGCCCCCAGAGCCGAGAGTGGAACCGCGATGATCACCGCCATCAACCCGAAGGCAAGAACCATCAGGAGGTAGATCGCGGCGATCTGGCCCCGGGTGCCTCCGACCGCTTTCATCATCCCGATCTGCCGGGCCTGATGCGCCAGCACTGCCGTGATGGTGTTGATCACGAGGAACATGCCGAGCACCAGGACCATCACGCCCAGAAGCCCGAGAATCAGAATCAGGGCATCACCCAGCAGGGCGCTGTGGTAGCGAGGCGAATCATGCACCGCGATCCGGTTGACGGTTGCCCCTCCCGGCTCCAGAACCTCATCGCGGGCCAAGGCTGCGACGAATTCTCCCTGACGGAGATCGCGCGGATCCTCGGCGGCCAGAAGTCGAACATCGTTGAAACCGGTCGGCTGTTCCAGATAGGCGACGGTCTCCCGCGTGATATAGCCGGCCAGGCTTCCATCTCCGATGCTGGGATGCACCTGGCCGGGATCATAGGCCAGCCCGGTAACGGTCAACGTGTGCCGCGAGCCATCTGCCGTCTCGATCGTGATCGCATCGCCGATCTCGAGCCCGGCGTCATCCGCGGAGAGACGCTCGAGCACCAGTTCACCGGTGGCAGGGGGCCAGGCTCCCGACTCGGGAATGATTCGATCGATCTGAATCTCTTCGAAGTTGGCGATCGCGCTCAGCCCGATGCTGCGCCAGGAGTCATCATCCTGCTGCAGCCGGGCCGCGATGCTTGTTCTCGCTTCTGCATCGCTGATCTCGGGCAACGCACGAAGCGCATCGACGAGATCCTGTTCCAGCGGGTCTGTGGTGAGAACGGCAGAGGCGGGGTTGGCGAGATCGAAGCTCTCCTCGATGCCGTCCTGCAGGACAATCCGGGAGGTGAGCATCGTGCCAACCGCGAACACTCCGATGGCGATCGACAGGATCACCAGGATCGTCCGGGAGCGGGAGACCCTCAGGTCGGCCAGGATTTTGTGCCAGCGTGGGCTACCCATGGAGGGCCCCTTCCGGCTGAGGCGTTCTGGCTGCAGTCACCAGTTCGTCGTCAGTTGCGCTGACGATTCGGCCATCCAGCATGACGATGTGGCGGCCGGTTCGTTTAGCCAGTTCATCATCATGGGTCACCATCAGGATCGTCTTCCCGGAGTCCACAAGTTGCTCGAAGAGGCGGAATACGGAATCGGCGGTCTCGGAATCGAGGTTACCGGTCGGTTCGTCGGCCACGAGCAGTGGGGGATCGTTGGCCAGTGCCCGGGCGATGGCAGCCCGCTGTTGCTGCCCACCGGAGAGGCCAGACGGGAGTTTGTGTGCGTGATCACCCAGTCCGATCTGATCGAGCAGCGCCATGGCACGTTCCGGACGTTCCCGGGATGAATAGTTTCCCGCGAAATCCATCGGCAGCATCACGTTATCGAGCACCGACAGCGTGGGAAGCAACTGGAAGAACTGAAAGATGATGCCGAGGTTGCGTCCACGCCAGACAGCGAGCTGGTTCTCACTCAGTTCCTTCAGTGACTCTCCGCAGACAAGCAGCTCCCCACTGGTGGGGCGATCGATGCCGGTAAGCATGTTGATCAATGTTGATTTACCACTCCCGGATCGGCCGGTGACGGCGATGAACTCGCCCGGATCGATCCGGAGACTGACGTTATCCAGCGCGGTAAACGGGCCAGCTGCGGTATCGAATGTCTTGACGACATCTCGCAAATGAATGAGTGGGCGTGCGTTGTCAGCTCTCATCGTCGTTGCGCCAATCTGTCTCGCCCGTTGCCGGGTGGTAGGGTCCAGCTAATGTCGACGTTCTCGCTCACCCGGCGCGCGAAGCGCCACGAACCCGCAGAGGAGAACCAGAAGAATCGTCGTCGATCCCATGATGTATCGCTCCACCGGGTGCGGTGCCGACAGATTTCCCACGGTGTTGAGCGTCAGAAAGCCAACGAGTCCCCAGGTGAGCCACGTCAGCGAGCGATCACTGAGCCATCTCGCCGAGACCACGCCGGCCCGCGCCAGGACGACCCAGGCGAAGCCTCCAAGAACTCCCGCACTGACCGCGGCGATAACCCGGAACCCGGTGGGCAAGACACCACCAACGGTCGTGACGGAGCCACCCATGGTTGCCTCACCCAGCGGCAGGCCCAGCGCCAGGCCGATCTGGAAGGCGGCAACGCCACCGATCAACGCCGCAGCACCGATCGCCGCGTTCTGAACCGTTGCAAACGGCATCATGAGTCTCTGTTTCTGCATCTTCCTGCTCCTCTGGTAGTAGAACTTATCGGTCTGCCGTGTGATCTACTCTAGGAGTCTTCCGGTAATCCACCCTCGTGGAAGCTACTGATTCACGAGTACGCGTGTTTCCAGGTCGGTGTCTACGTAGCTACGTAGGCCGGATGGCGGTACTCATCGGGAGACAAACAGTCCTGAACACCAATGTGTGAGCCGGAATGCATGCCAGGCACACATAACCGGCTCACTCTGAAAACCGCTAACTTGCCGGGTTCGGCGTGGTGACCTGAGCCTGTGGCATTGCCAGCTCAGTGCCCGGACCGTTCCACGCTCGCCAGGCGAGAACCAGGAGTGCTCCCGATCCAGCAACACCAGCCAGGAAGGCGATCAATCCGCCGACTATCGGGACGATTCCAATTAGTTGAAGAATGATCAGCCCCAGTATCGCCGGCAGATACGGGTGCGCCTCGTCATACCGACTGCGCAGGAGCATGCGGCCGATCTGAGCTCCGGCAACCAGATAGCCCAGGAACCAGACAATCGGCATAACAAACAGGAAGTAGGCGATGCTCAGTGGCGCTCCGATGATCGTGAAGAAAGCCATGAACATCAGGATTGGCAGCAGGAGCCACGCGGCAACAACACCGAGCAACGCAGGACCCGGCGTCCGACGAATTGCATCCCCGGCCTGCTTCAGTTGACGTCCACCGATACCTGCGAAGATCACGCCAGCCGTCAGTACCACCAGCGTGCTCCCGACCCAGAGAAACGCCCAGAAGATACCCCAGTCCCAGAGGTTGACCTGGTAATCACCTTCCACAATCGAACCGGTGACCGTCGCGCCATCGGCACGAGCAAACTCGCCACGGATGACCGATACGTCGGCCACCGTTGCGGAAGATGCGAGATCGAGTGTTCCAAGGACCACGGTTACGTCTTCGAGCACCTGTCCGGTGATCGTTGCGTCACCATTGATAACCACGAGCGTCCCGGTAATCGTTCCGGCAACGGTAACGTCGTCATTAATCACGATGACGTTGTCGACCGTTTCCTGACTGCCGATCGTCACCGGACCATTGACTCGGAAGAGGAATCCTTCTTCGCCCCCTGTGGTGTCTTGAGCGAAGACGACTGCAGGAATCAACGCTGCGAGCAGCGCGACCATTGCGATAAGTACCAGTGTGCGGAATCCACGGTTCATGACACGCTCCAATCACGTGAGCAATGTGTGGCCCCGGCTGGTTGTCCGACATCAGTCGGGTTGATGGCATTCACCTCGCCATCCATCTCCCATCGTAGGGGCAAATTTGTATAAGAGGTGATGTATTCAATGGGCAGTGAATTACAATGTCGCGACAGTCACTTGACTCGACATAAACAATTGCGGAGGGGCGCTCACACGGAACCGAAGAACACCAGCAGCAGCAACAGCATCCCGGCAACGTTGCTGAGCACATGCACGGTCATACTCAGGTAGATGTTTCGTTTCCACCAGGTGGCGTAGATCATGGGCAACGCCCAGATAATGCGGGAAAGATTCTGCCAGGGTGTGAAGAAGTGGTACAGGGAGAAGAGCACCGTGTTGAGTACTGGTGCCCAGGATCCGAATCGCGAGATTCTGGGGAGCAGGTACCCGCGGAAATAGATCTCCTCCACAATCGGGCCCACGAACCCGTTCAGGATCAACCCGACCGTCCACGTGATGATCAGGATCGTGGTGGAATACTGGCCAAAGTCCTCATCGAAGAAGAACAACGCCGGCACCCAGGAAAAGGCGGTATCGATAAAGAAGTCATCCAGCGGTGGGAAAACGAGGACGAAGATCAGCCCCGACCAGGCGAAGAGACCGCCCACCAGCAGAAGGAACTGCCCACGAGGAACCGGTTCGCGGTAGTCGACCATCTCTCCCGGCGACCTGTCATCATGTCTGGCCCGATACAGGAGATAGCCAAGCTGGAAGGGAACAAGCACGAATGCGACCGCGAGGTAGAGCGTCATGATGGAAGGGAATCCGAGGCCTCTGACCACAGGCACCGCGGCCACGAAGAACACGGTAATCAACGCGCCGGGCAACAGGTGCAGGATCAACGAACGACGTAGTGAGTGCTGATCGATGGAGACGACATCGCTTGCCGTTCGATCTCTCCCGAAAACCTGTTCATCACCGGAGATGCCTCTCACCGCCATTGGGACCCTCCACCCAGAACGACGCCAACACCGCGTCAGCAAACTGCCCGAGCGCACGCTCCTCCGAACGGGGGGAGGCTGCACTCCGCTACCGCTCATATTAGTTATGGAGTGACATAAGACAGTCTCAAACGATGGGGATCCGTAACAGATTCGTGTCGGGGGTTACGAGGTACGAGTATGGGGAGGTGTAGCCGGAACGGGGCCACACGGAGATGGCCGGCTACCGGATTGATCCGCCGTGTCGTTAGACCCACCCCTTAACAGCATCACCCCCTGGCGTTGCCAGGGGGTGGAGTCCGGTCGGATCAGATGTGAACCGATGTGTCTGTCTGCTTACGCTGCGTTGGCAAGCTGGATCAGGTCGGACTTGCGCAGCTTGGCGAGGGCTTCTTTTTCGATCTGGCGAACCCGCTCGCGGCTGATGTTGTAGTGCTCGGCGATCTCGGCCAGCGTCTGCGGCTGCTGTCCACCAAGACCGAAGCGAAGCATCAGAACGCCTCGTTCCCGCTCGGACAGATGTTCCAGACTGCGCCGGATCTGATCCCGGATCGCGCTGGTAACTGCCTGATCGACGACTTCGTCACTCTGCGGGTCTGGCAGCAGATCACCAATGGTGCTCTCGCCGTCTTCGCCGATTGGCTTGTCGAGCGACGACGTCCGCGGGATCGCAGAGCGTGCCTGCTCGATGCGCTCGACTTCGAGATCGAGCTTGGCAGCCAGTTCTTCGTCGGTTGCCTGGCGACCGTGGGCCTGCTCGAGCTGGGCCTCGGTGCGGCGCACCTTGGAGATCAGATCGTGCATGTGAACCGGAACACGAATGGTCCGGCTCAGGTTGGCGACAGCCCGGCCGATTGCCTGACGAATCCAGAAGGTGGCGTAGGTGCTGAAACGATAGCCGAGTTCCGGGTCGTATCGTTCGACCGCAGTCATCAGGCCAATGTTGCCTTCCTGGATCAGGTCAATCAGCGGCAGTCCGCTGGCCCGATACTTCTTGGCGATCGAAACGACCAGGCGCAGATTGTGCCGGATCAACTTCTCTCGTGCTAGCCGGGCTTTCTCCTGAATAATGCGCAGTTCGGCACTGGTCTCGCCAGCTTCGATCTGCTCACGGATCGCAAGCCCTGCTCGTACCGCACGGGAATATTCGATCTCCTCTTCGTGCGAAAGGAGTCGGTGACCGCCGACATCGCGGAAATACCGATATACCGCATCACTGGTAGCCTGATCGATGAGATCAGCTGACTCATCGATTACGTCGCCTACCTCAGCGTCGGCAACCAACTTCTCCAGTTCATACGTGTCCTGGATAGCTCGTTCCGTCATATGACTCCCTGAATCTGACACCGGATGATAAATATCGTTCGCATTGTGAACGTTGAATGGAACTATCGCTCAGTCCCAAAACCTTAGTAGTCTAACACAACTCCAACGTTCTGGTCAATACCATTTTCATAATTACGTCCGTACACCGGTGTTTTGCTGGAATTAGACTCGTACTCACCTATCTCCGCAGCTTGCGTACCATGCGGGTCTGGCTTGTCCCAGAGGCTGTCACTTTACGTGTAGGGGGAACGTGGTACCCTGTACCAGACGTGAATAATTCGATGAATCGAACCTTCAGCACCGCGTCGTCAACGCGAACACTGGACCCTTAAAGGCAACCAGTGTGAACCACCGGGAGCAGGTGTCTCGTTAATATGAACACGGAAACTACTCAATCGTCACGGCCGACCACCGAAAACGTTCAGGCAGTACGCCAGACTGTCGGAGAGATCCGGGAGCAGATCGAACGAGTTATTGTCGGCAAACGTGAAGTTATCGATCGTTTGTTGACGGCAATGCTCGCCGAGGGACACGTTCTGATCGAGGACGTGCCGGGCATCGGCAAGACAAAACTGGCGCGAAGCATCAGCGCCGCGATCGGCGGCAGCTTCCATAGAATACAGTTCACACCGGACCTCCTGCCGGGTGATGTAACCGGCTCGCTGATCTACAACCAGAGCAACGCTACGTTCCAGTTTCACGAGGGGCCTGTCTTCTCCAATGTGATTCTGGCGGACGAGATCAACCGCGCCGGACCCAGAACACAATCCGCACTGTTGGAAGCAATGGAAGAACGACAAGTCACGGTGGACGTGGAGACGTATCCGCTGCCCAGGCCGTTCCTGGTGATCGCTACCCAGAACCCGGTGGAGCTCGAAGGTACATTCCCGCTGCCAGAAGCGCAGCTGGATAGATTCTTCCTCGGCACCGGGATCGGCTATCCGGAGCGGGATGATGAGCGCAGCATGCTCCGCAGATTCCGCGGAGAGGATCCGCTCGACGCCATTACGCCAGTGGTCACGCCGGAGGAGATCGGTTCGATGATCGAACTGACTCGCTCCATCTACATCGGTGAGGCCGTGGAAGATTACATCCTCGATATCGTGAACGCTACACGGTCCAACGACGAGATCGAACTCGGCGCCAGTCCGCGTTCAACCCTGTCCCTGGCTCGATCCGGTCAGGCACATGCGCTGATGGAAGGTCGGGACTTCGTTATTCCGGACGACATCCGGGCAATGGCGGCCTCGGTACTGACGCACCGCATCCTGCCGTCGGCCCGGGTAGAGCTGCGAGGACGGACGAAACGCGACATTATCGAAGCACTGATCAACGAGATCCCTGTGCCAACCGAGGAGAATCCAGAAGCTGATGAGCACCGAACCGAGCGCTGATCAGCAGGGGACGATGGCTGGCCGCTTCTTCGGACGAGAAGGCGGCAACCGCGGCCGGGACTGGATGATCGCCGCCATCATCGCGGCGGTGGTCGCTATCCTGTTGCGCCAGGTTCTGCTCGCTCTGCTGGCCGCAGCGGTGGCGATCACGATCGGTGTGGTTCTCCTCTGGCAGAAGCGAGGGCTGGACCGGGTAAGCTACTCCCGATCCTTCTCCCGTTCCCGGGCATTTCCCGGCGAGGAAGTCACCCTGGAGATCATCATCGAGAACGCCAAACTTCTGCCGCTACCGTGGCTGGAAGTGGTGGATCAGTTCCCCGATGCCCTGGAATTTCCCGATCATAAACTGGAACCCTCGAGTATCTCAGGGGTCGAGGTGATGCGGTCCCACTTCAATATCGGGCCGTATGAGCGCGTGCGACGACGCTATCGCGTGGTGTGCCCGAGGCGAGGATTCCACGGATTCGGTCACATCTTCCTGAAGACAGGTGATATTTTCGGGTTCACCAGTATCGAGAAGCGGTTCGACCGGGCCGATGCGATGATCGTCTACCCGCAGATCGTGCCAGTCACCGAACTGGGCCTGCCTCCCAAGCAGCCGTTTGGTGATGAGAAGCCGATCAAGCCACTTGTGGAAGATCCATTGCGGTTTCGCGGGGTGCGGCCATATGCACCGGGAGATCCACCCCGGCACCTGCACTGGCGTGCTACCGCCCGGACCGGTGAGCTGCAATCCAAACAGTTCGAGCCAAGCTCACTGCCGACACTGGCAATCTTTCTGGACGTGAACACCTTCGAGCATTTCTGGGAAGGACTCGATCCGGAAAAACTGGAGCTGGCGATCTCGGCAACCGCATCGCTCGCCGCTCACGGGATCGATATCGGGCGACAGGTCGGCCTGTACGTCAATGCGCCGATGGCACGAGGCGAACGAACGGTACGGATCGGTCCATCCCGGCATCCGGCCCAGCTGGGGCGAATTCTCGATGCCCTGGCAATGCTAATCCCGCATACCGGAAACCGGGTGGAGATTATGATCGCCGAGGAAGCCCGCCGTCTTCCGTGGGGCGCCACCGTGGTGGTGGTAACCGGCCGGGTGACCGATGCGCTCGAAGATGAGCTGGCACGGCTGCACCGGACAGGACATGCCATTACGCTGATCGCGTTCGGAGTCAAGCCGGATCTGCCGGAGCAGCCGGGATTCCGGGTGTACTGGCTTGGGGAGGAGGTCACCCGTGAGGGCCTGGCTGAACTCCAACTGGCTTGATCTGCTGATCTCGGTTCTGGTTGCGATTATCGATGTCGCGATCCTGGCACCGTGGATCTACCTGATCCTGATATCCACCGGCGAAGAGAGCATGAACCCGCTCCTGCCGATCGGCGTGGGAGTCATCGGGGTTGTCTCCTTCTGGGCCGGACGAGAGCTCCTGTCGAAATCGTGGGATCTGGCCGCGATACGAATGGCGAGCCTCGGAGTCTGGCTCGCCATGATCATCGTCTGGTTCGGGATCGTGACCGATGCCGGGCTCGCAGCGCCACTTCAGCTGATCGATCGATTGTTCAGTTTCGAAACCGGCGCGCTGGGACTGGTCATCCTCGGAGGGATCGGCTGGTGGCGTGGGCTCTGGCTGGCTTCCACCGAAGATCTGTTCGAGTCGGAATTCGTGCGGGCTGCCCTGATGCGGACCGTCGTCGCCCAGGCATCGGTACTCCTGGTTGCCGCACTCTTCTGGGGTGACGCCACGTCACCGATCCAGTCACTGGCGGTCTATATGGTGCCGCTCGGCTTTGCGGCCTGTCTGATCACCGCCACGGCGATCCAGGTCCGTACTGCCCGGATCAACATCCGGGCCGAGCTGGATCAGCGGCTCCCGGGACGTGGCTGGCTGGCAGCCGGGGCGGGGATCTCCGGTGGGATCCTGCTCATTGCGTCGTTGATCGCCGGAACTGCCGGCCGTGAAGCCTGGCAACTGGTGGTCTGGCCGCTCATGCAGATCCTGCGAGGCGCCAACTGGTTGTTAGATTGGGTCATTCTCGGGTTCGCCCTGGTCGGCTATATTCTGCTG
>REEK01000186.1 GCA_007695115.1 Sphaerobacteraceae bacterium | reverse complement strand
CAGATGGTCCGCGACCAGCGAAAAGGCGAAGCCCGAAAAGAGCGAATTCTGGAAGCCGCGCTGGGCGTATTCTCCCGTCGCGGGTATCGCGATGCCGCGATGGATGACATCGCCGGCGAATCGGAAACCTCAAAAGGGGGAGTCTACTTCCATTTTCCGAACAAGCAGACGATCTTTCTGGCGCTGCTCGACCGAATGGCCAGCCTGCTGATGCGCCGGGCCGAATCGGCGATCGAAGCCGAGCCGGACCCCATCAAACGTATCGACGCCGCATTGCTCATGGTTCTTCGCACCTTCGGCGATCATCGATCACTGGCGCGGCTGTTTCTGGTCGAAGCGATGGGAGCTGGCCGTGAATTCAACGACAAAATGCTCGAGGTACGCGCCAACTTCGCCGGACTGATTACCCGTCACCTCGACGATGCGGTCGCTGCTGGCGCGATTCCGCCGCTCGACACACATCTGGCCGGCATCGCCTGGTTCGGCGCCCTGAATGAAGTCGTCACACACTGGGTACTGACTGAAGACCCCGAACCGCTGGAGCACCACTACCCGGCATTGCGCGATCTATTGCGGCGCAGCATCGGAGTTTCCGGCGTCCTGATAGAAGATCAACCAACGGATGGGACAAATAACGGATCATGGTAGAACAGCAGACACTTTCTCCCGTCGTCGAACGAATACACCAGCATGTCCAGACCGCAATCGAGACCGCGGCAGCACTGGGCCATCCGATCCTGGTCAGCGTCAGTGAGGATGTCGAGAACATCGACCCGCTTCGCCTGTTCGCCAATTCCTCCGGGTACTCATCCGAACGCTGGTACTGGGAACATCCGCAAAACGGCATAGCCATCGCCGCAGCCGGTATCGCCACCAGCAACATCGTGCCGTGGCAATCCCGATTCACCGGTATCCGGCAAGCCCACACGGAACTCGCCGCCAATGCGATCGTCGATTCGATCGACGACGCCGGCCACCCCGGACTGCGTTTCTTCTCGGCGTTCTCGTTCGATCCAGAGCGCAAGTCGGATCGCCGCATCTGGAAGGGCTTTCCCGCAGACTACCTGATGGCGCCGCGCGTGATGCTCATGAAGCAGGGTGATCGCACATCCCTGGTCTTCACCGTCTCGATCTCCAACCGGCGAGACGCCGATACGATCCTGCGCTCGATCACCGGGCTCTACGATCGGACCTGGAAATCACTGAATAAGGAGATCCAGAAGGCGAAGCCGCGCGTCGAAACCGATCCAACGGACGAAGACGAGCAGATCGCAGATGCCTACCGGGAGAACGTTACCCGGGCCAGTCAGGCAATCCGCGATGGCGCGTTCGAAAAGGTCGTCCTGGCGCGGTATCGAGACATCAGAACCAACAACTACTTCGATATTCCCCGAACACTGGACAAGCTCCGCACCGATTATCCGGGCTGCTACACGTTCGCCATCGCCCGGCAAGGATCGATCTTCCTTGGTGCATCGCCGGAACAGTTGATCCAGCAAAAAGAGAAGAAGGTCCAGGCGGACTGCCTGGCCGGGTCGATCGGTCGTGGCGATACGCCTGAAGCCGATGCTACCCTGGCTGATGAACTCATGAACAGCCAGAAAGATCTTCACGAGCACGAGATCTGCGCCCGGGCGATTACCGAAGCCCTCGACCCGCTCTGTGCCGAGCTCAACGTCTCGGATACACCGCAGATCCTGAGCTTCAGCAACGTACACCACCTCTACACCCCGGTCACCGGCACGCTCAGCAATGGGTCGACGCTGCTCGATCTGGTGGAGCGCCTGCACCCGACGCCCGCAGTGGGTGGGTACCCGGTCCGGGAGGCCCAGACATTCATCCGCGAGAACGAACCGTTCGACCGTGGCTGGTACGCCGCACCGATCGGATGGCTTGATGCAGACGGAGACGGTGAATTCATCGTTGCCTTGCGATCTGCAGTCGTGTCAGGCCAGCGGGCCCGTCTCTTTGCCGGTTGCGGCATCGTGGGTGAGTCAGATCCCGATCAGGAACTGGCCGAATCGAACGTCAAGATGCGGCCGATGCTCAATGCCCTGCAGGGCGACGCATCATGACACTGGGGGAGACGCACTTCGCGTACATCGGAGCGTTCGTCGACGAGCTCGTCCGGGCGGGTCTGCGAAATGTCTGCTTTGCACCGGGGTCGCGTTCCACTCCGCTTTCGGTCATGTTCGCCAGACATCCGGAGATCACGCTCTGGACACACCTCGATGAGCGCTCGGCATCGTTCTTTGCACTGGGCATGGCGAAGGCAAGCGGGCAGCCGGTTGGACTGGTCTGTAGTTCAGGAACCGCAGCGGCGAACTTCTACCCGGCGGTCATCGAGGCCCGCTATAGCCGGGTTCCCCTGATCGTCATGACGGCTGATCGACCGCCTGAACTGCAGGATGTCGGAGCACCACAAACCATCGATCAGAACCGTATCTACGGGGAACACGCTCGCTGGTTCGCCAGTGTTGCGCTGCCGGAAAACAGCCCGGAGATGTTGCGCTATGTGCGCTCGATTGCCGGGCGTGCTGTGAGCGAATCGACCGGCAGCCCGGCCGGAGCCGTGCACCTGAATTTCCCATTCCGTGAGCCACTGATGCCGACCGTGCCGCAGCAGCAAGCGCTCGAGCTCGAACAGTCAGCCCGCCCGGCGTTCAGCGGTGCTACAGGGCGACGCAGTGCCGATCCAGCATCGGTGGAACGGATCGCCAGCGAACTGACGAACTACTCGCGGGGACTCATTGTCTGCGGTCCACAAGACGATCCGACACTCGGAGAAGCGGCTGCCGAGCTTGCTGAAACACTCGGCTATCCGGTACTGGCCGATCCGCTGTCGCATGTTCGCTGCGGCCCGCACCACACCGAGCTGATTCTGGATCGCTACGATGCATTCCTGAAGGATCCGGACATCTGCCAACGCCTCCAGCCGGAGGTCATCATCCGATTCGGCGCCATTCCGACCGCCAAACCGTTCCTGCTCTACAGCCAGCGGTACCCGGAGGCATGGCACATACTGGTGGATGCTGATTATGGATGGAACGATCCGGCACTGCTGTCCAACGATGTCGTCCACGCCGATCCGGTCACGTTCTGCAAGCAAGTCAGTGCCGCAATCGCCGCGAGCACATCACCGATGGACCGGAGCTGGGCCGATGAGTGGATCGCCATCAACCAGTCGACCGGCACGACACTCACCAGCGCGATCGATGCCGACGACCAGCTCTTCGAGGGGCGGGTTTTCCGAGAGCTGGCACGGATTCTTCCATCCGGCAGCACCCTGGTTGCCGGCAACAGTATGCCGGTGCGAGATATGGATACGTTCTACCCGGGTGGGCCAGAACCGATTCGATTTCTCTCCAATCGTGGCGCCAACGGCATCGATGGGGTGATCTCCACCGCGCTCGGTGTCAGCACCGCGTCCGACGGTCCGACCGTGCTGGTGATCGGCGATCTCTCCTTCTATCACGACATGAACGGTCTGCTAGCCGCGAAGCTGCACGATCTCGATGCCACGATCGTTCTGATCAACAACGACGGTGGCGGCATCTTCTCGTTCCTGCCACAGTCGGCCCATCCAGAGCACTTCGAGCAACTGTTCGGAACGCCACACGGGATCGAGTTCGCTCCGGTGGCAGAGATGTACGGGATCGAGTTCCAGCGCGTTGAAGCATGGGCTGAATTCATCGAGGCCGTGAGTGACAGCGTTAGCCGTTCCGGCGTGCAGGTGATTGAACTCCCGACACCAGATCGAACCACGAACGTCGAACTGCATCGGAAGCTTTGGCGGGTGATGAGCGAGCAGCTGAAGACTCTGGAGCGCACATGCCTCGAGAACGCATAAACGGCATCGACATCAATGTCGAAGCTGGAGCATCCGGGAGCCCACTGCTGATGCTGCACGGGTTTACCGGCTCGACACAGGCATGGCAGGGTATCCCGGAACAGCTCGGTGCCGAGATTCGACCTGTCCTGGTTGATCTGATCGGGCATGGACAGACCTCGGCCCCGGATGATCCGGATCGCTATCAGATCAAGCATGCCGTTGAAGACATCGTCGCGCTTCTGGATCATCTGGAGATCGACCAGACGGCGCTACTCGGCTATTCGATGGGTGGCCGGGTGGCACTCCATCTGGCGCTCGCCCATCCGGATCGGGTGTCGGCCCTGATTCTGGAGAGCGCCTCGACCGGGATCGACGATCCAGCCGAGCGCAGGAAACGTCGTCTCGCCGACGAGCAACAGGCAGAGATGATCGAGCGAGATGGACTGGGGAGCTTCATCAACCACTGGGAGTCGATTCCGCTTTTCAGGAGCCAGCACAATATGCCGGCCCTGAAGCGGCGACGCCAGCGAAAACTGCGCCTGAGCCAGTCACCCACAGGATTGGCCAACAGCCTCCGCGGGATGGGTGCCGGGGCAATGAACCCGGTTACTTCCCGTCTCACAGTATTTCCGGTCCCGGTTCTCTACCTGGCCGGAGAGTACGACGAGAAATACCGGGCGATCGGGGAACAGCTAGCGTCAACCGTTCCGGATGGTCGATACGTCGAGATTCCCGGTGCTGGCCACACGATTCACCTGGAGCAACCCGAGGCCTACGTGGGCGTCGTGCAGCGATTTCTCGAAGAAACTCGAATGCAGTAGACATAACGAACGAACGCGATCAGAGAAAGAGGGGCAACAATGACCGTAACCTGGGAAACGATTCGCGAATACATCGATATCCGCTATGAGCGGGCTGCCGGCGAAGGTATCGCCAAAATCACCATCAACCGCCCGGAGGTCCGCAACGCCTTTCGCCCGCAGACCGTCATGGAGATGTCGGACGCATTCGCCCGGGCTCGTGACGACCAGAGTATCGGGGTGATTCTCCTGACCGGCGAAGGGGACAAGGCGTTCTGTTCCGGCGGTGACCAGAAGGTGCGCGGCGACGGCGGCTACGTGGGTGACGACGATGTACCCCGCCTCAACGTTCTCGACCTTCAGCGCCAGATTCGCACGCTCCCGAAACCGGTCATTGCGGTCGTCGCTGGATACGCAATCGGTGGTGGGCACGTGCTGCACGTCGTCTGTGATCTGACGATCGCCGCCGACAACGCCGTGTTCGGCCAGACTGGCCCGAAGGTTGGCAGTTTCGATGCCGGCTACGGCGCCACGATGCTGGCCCGGATGGTCGGTCACAAGAAAGCACGCGAGATCTGGTATCTCTGCCGTCAGTACTCGGCCCAGGAAGCGCTCGACATGGGGCTGATCAACACGGTGGTGCCGCTCGATCAGCTGGAAGCCGAATCAGTCCAGTGGTCCCGGGAGATTCTGGAGAAGAGCCCGATGGCGCTGCGGTTCCTGAAGGCATCGTTCAACGCCGATACCGACGGTCTGGCCGGAATTCAGCAGCTCGCCGGTGACGCAACTCTGCTCTACTATCTCACCGACGAAGCCAAGGAAGGCCGGGATGCCTTCGTGGAGAAGCGCAAGCCGGATTTCTCCAAGTACCCGCGATTTCCGTAAGTCAGTAGAAGCAGGGAGTAGCTCTGGATGAGTAGCGAGACCATCGCCCCGGCACAGTCGGCCGGGATCGGTTCCTGGGTTCTGGCAGCCCGGATTCCAACCCTGCCTGCGGCTGCCGTCCCCGTCATCGTGGGGACCGCCGTCGGTGCCAGCATCGAATCGTTCCAGTTTCTTCCGTTTCTGGGAGCCTTCGTTGCGGCACTGCTTATCCAGATTGCCACCAACTTCGCAAACGACTACGCCGATGCCGCGAAAGGGGCCGACACGCCGGACCGGCTCGGTCCCACCCGGGCAACCTCGGCGGGGCTGATCTCGGCATCGGCGATGAAACGCGCCACCTTCATCACCTTTGGGCTGGCGATGCTGATCGGGGTCTACCTGATCACGGTCGGAGGCTGGCCGATACTCTTCATCGGCATCTTCTCGATTCTGTTCGGGCTCGCCTACACCGGCGGCCCGTATCCGCTGGCCTACAACGGTCTGGGCGACATCGCAGTCTTCATCTTCTTCGGGCTGATCGCCGTGGTGGGCAGTTCCTATCTGCAGACAGGATCGCTGGATGGCCTGGCAGTGGCTGCGGCGGTGCCGATCGGTCTGCTGATCACCGGCATTCTGGTGATCAACAACCTGCGTGACATTCATACCGATGCGCGGGCCAACAAACGAACACTGGCGGTGAAGATCGGCGAGGAGGCAACCCGGTACCAGTACATCTCGTTCCTCATCATCGCCTGGCTGGTTCCGCTCGGCATGTGGCTCAGCGGCGCCACCAGCCCCTGGGTGCTCCTGAGCTGGATCTCGATTCCCCTGGGGATTGTCCTGATCCGGATGGTCGGGAGCGGTCTGAGTGGTCGGCCACTCAATGCGGTTCTCAAGCGAACAGGGCTCCTTCTTCTGTTGTATGGCATACCGCTTGCAACAGGAATCATCATATGATCATTCACTCAATCGACTACCACCACTACCAGGTCCCATTCCGGGTTCCCTTTACCACCTCTCATGGACCGGTACAGTACCGGGAAGGGACGATTATCCGTGTCAGAACCGATGCCGGGTTGACGGGCTACGGAGAGTCGGCCCCGTTGCCGGCGTTCGGTACCGGTTCCACCGAATCACTCCGCGACGTTATCGAGCATCTCACTGAATTTCTGGTCGGAAAGCCGATCGAGCTGGCATCGATGCTGATCGTGGCGTCGACTCACGCCCGGCGGGATGCCCCGGTTCGTTTTGCCTTCGACACCGCTTTCCTCGATATCGACGCGCAGAAGAACGGCGTTTCGATTTCGAAGCTGATCAGCCCGGATGCCGTGGAAACGGTGCCAGTCAATGCGACGATCAGTGACATGGACGCGGAACGAGCTGCCTCGGCAGCGAGCTACGCTGCGATGGTCGGATTTCAGGCGATCAAGATGAAAGTCGGAGTTCTCGGCGAGACATCGCTGGAAGTCGAGCGAGTTTCGGCGGTACGTGAGGCAATCGGGCCGGACGTTGCGCTCCGGCTGGATGTGAACGGTGTATGGACCATCGACCGCGCGATCGAAATGGCGCGCGCCCTCGAGCCGTACCGAATCGACTATCTGGAACAGCCGCTTCCCGCCAGCTACATCGGCGCCCTGGGAGATCTTCGGAAGCAGATCAATATCCCGATCGCCGCAGATGAAACAGCGACCGATATCGATACAGTACAGGAACTGATCGATCACCAGGCCGTAGACGCGATCGTCATCAAGCCCGGCATCATCGGTGGTCTGTCACCGTCGAGAGACGTGATCGATCTCGCGTCAGACAATGGAATCCGTGTCGTGGTAACTACCGCGCTCGAAACCGGAATCGCCATGACCGCCGCCCTGCATCTTGCCGCCACATTGCCACAGCCAGTCTCCCCGTGTGGTCTGGCTACCGGAACATTGCTGGAGACCGATCTGCTGGTGGAATCGTCACCGATCGAGGGTGGAATGATGAAGGTGCCCACCGGACCCGGCATCGGGGTAACGCCTGTTGAATCGATCTGGCAGGACTGACCCAGTGACGATGCTCGACGCCTCGACAAATTCATTACCCGACTGGCTCAGACGCCGCGCGTTCTCCAACCCGGATCGTCTGGCCATCATCTGCGGTGACACTCAGCGCACATTCTCGGAACTCGATGCGGACGTCGATCAGGCTGCCCGCTGGCTCGCGTCTCACGAGGTGGTCCCCGGCAGTCGTGTCGCGGTGCATCTGCCGAACAGCATCGCCTTCGTGCAACTGGTTCACGCGATATCCCGCCTCGGCGCGATGCTCATCCCGATCAACCTGCGCCTGACCGCCGACGAAATCGGCTGGCAACTTGGCGACGTGCGTGCCGACCTCCTGATTACCGGAGATCTCACCGCACAGCTCAGCGACGCCAGAGATCGCCTCGCCCCGGATACCCGGGCAATCGTGATCGACCCGCATAGCCCGGACTTCATGGGCGGAACCGGCGCATCGCCGGTGTTCGTCGAATCGCACTCGCCAGACGAAGTCCACAGCATCGTCTATACATCAGGAACGACTGGACGGCCGAAAGGCGCGTTGCTCACCTACGGCAACCACTGGTGGAGCGCGATCGGCTCCGGGCTCAACCTGGGCACCCACGTCGATGACCGCTGGATAGCTGTGTTGCCGCTGTTTCACGTTGGTGGACTATCGATCCTGCAGCGCTCCGTAATCTACGGGATCACCGCGGTCGTCCATGAATCGTTCGATCCGGGCCGGGTCAACCAGTCGATCGATGAAGACCGGGTGACGGTCATCTCCGTGGTCAGCACGATGCTCCGACGGATGCTTGCCGAGCGAGGAGATGCACCATACCCCGCATGGCTGCGCTGTGTGTTGCTCGGTGGCGGACCGGCACCCGAACCGTTACTCCGTGCCTGTGAATCCCGAAATATCCCGGTGACGCAGACGTATGGTCTCACGGAGACCGCTTCCCAACTGGCCACTCTGCCACCAGACGAAGCCCTGCTGAAGCTCGGTTCTGCCGGAAAGCCCCTCTATCCCAACGAGCTGGAAATCGAGGTCGATGGACAGCTGGCAGCACGGGGCGTCCCGGGGGAGATCATCGTCAGAGGGCCAATTGTCACTGCGGGCTACTTCGAGCGCCCGGACGAGACCGCCCGGGCCTTCGACGGAGGCTGGTTCCATACTGGTGATGCCGGCTATCTTGACGATGCAGGCTATCTCTACGTGCTGGATCGACGGGACGACCTGATCGTCTCCGGCGGAGAGAACGTCTATCCCGCCGAGGTCGAAGCGGTGCTGATGAGCCACGATGACGTGGCGGAGGCCGGGGTGATCGGTATTCCTGACGACGAGTGGGGACAGCGCGTGGTGGCGATCGTCACCCCGCGAGATGGCTGCAGGCCGGACATCTCCCAGCTGTCGGAATGGTGCCGTCGTCACATCGCGGCCTATAAGATCCCGGTCGATTTCACCGTGCAGCAGGATCCCTTGCCGCGAAACGCCGGCGGGAAGTTGCTTCGGCGCGAACTGCGTCGCACGTGGGCCCTGTACCCTCGCTGAGCGCGGATCTGACTACTGCGCAAAATTGGCCTCGCTCAATTACGCACATCACGGTGCCAAATTGTGTGCCTGTATCCGCCCGTGTAAAATCGTTTGGCGAACTGTGTGGGTGGCACGATGTGGCAATGAGAGTGGTGGGCGACGGTGCATCTGATAGAAGGACAAGACGAGGCTCTTGATTATCGAAGGCGTTATCGTGGACTGATCGGCGTCAACAGTAAGATTCCGATTCGTGACCGCGAAACGCTGAGCCTTGTCTACACGCCCGGAGTCGCCGAAGCATGCCGCGAAATCAGCGCCAACGCGCTGAACTCCTATGACCTGACATCCAGGGGGAACACGGTAGCAATTATCTCTGACGGCTCCGACCTCTTCCGCCCCGGAGCCCGACCGCCCGAAGCAGCCCTGCCTCTCCTCGAAGCCAAGAGTGTCATCTTCAAAACGTTTGCCGGCATCGACGCGTTCCCGATCTGTCTGGACTCGGATGATCCCTACGCAATCGTCAATGCGGCGATGGCACTGACCCCGACATTCGGCGCGCTCTGTCTGGACCACATCTCGGCCCCGCACAACTTCACGATTGCAGACCACCTCGAAAAAGGCGCCAACATCCCGGTTTTCAGTAACCAGCATCATGGTGCGGCGATTCTGGTGCTGGGCGGGCTCTACAATGCGCTGAAAGTGACCAGCAAATCGCTGGACAACATCCGTGTGGTCATCTCCGGCGCTGGTGTCTCCGGGGTTGGCGTGGCCCGGTTGCTGCACCGGGTAGGGGTCAAAGACATCATCGTCTGCGACCGGCTCGGCGCCATTTACCAGTATCGACCACAGGGGATGAACTGGGCCAAATCCTACGTCGCCAAAGAGACCAATAATGAGCAACGGGCCGGGACACTGGCCGACATGATGGTCGGTGCCGACGTGTTTGTGGGACTTTCCGCCGGGGACATCGTCTCGCAGGAGATGGTCGCCTCGATGGCCCCGAACCCGATCGTCTTCTCGCTGGCGATTCCGACACCCGAGATCGGCACGGCCGAAGCGAAGGCAGCCGGAGCGGCAGTTGTCGGCACCGGCCGATCAGACTATCCGAACATGATGGATATCTCCCTGGTCTTCCCGGGCGTCTTCCGTGGTTTGCTCGATTCCGGCGCACGGAACATCCGACTGCGGACACTGGTCTACGCTGCGCAGGCGCTGGCTGAACTGGTTACGCCAGACGAATTGCACGCGGACAACATCGTCCCCCGAATGTTTGACTTCCGGGTTGCCCCGGCGATCGCTTCGGCGGTGGTGCGGGCAGCAATTGAGACCGGAGAGAATACCCGGGAGATCGCACCGGAGACGGTGGCCGCCAATACGCGCAGGTATGTCTACGAGAACGTGCTGACCCCGAGAAGCCTGCCGACCGGACCGTCCACGAACCTCAAAGAAGAAGCGATCAACATGCGGCGTCTCAATAACGGCGTGCTGCAGATCTACAGCAAGATCCCCATCAAGGACCACCACATTCTGAACCTGCTTTACCTGCCCCCGGCCGCGCTGGTTCCGGCTGCGGAAATTCAGTCCGATCCGATGAGCGTTTTCGATCTGACGGTCAAGAACAACCTGGTCGCCATCGTCACCGACGGAAGTGCGGTGCTGGGACTGGGCGATATCGGTCCACAGGCATCGCTGCCAGTGATGGAAGGCAAGGCAGTGCTCTTTCAGTCGATGGCTGGTGTCGAAGCCTTCCCGATCTGTCTGGCAGAGCGCGACCCGCAGGAGATCGTCAATATCGTTGCCGCAATCTCGCCGTCATTTGGCGGGATCAACCTGGAGGACATCTCGGCGCCACGCTGCTTCGAGATCGAAGCCCAGCTCAAGGAACGGCTCGATCTGCCGGTGTTCCATGATGATCAGCACGGCACCGCGATTGTGGTCATGGCCGGACTGATGAACGCACTCAAGCTCCGGGGCACCCCGCTGAGCGAAATCCGGGTGGTGCTCAACGGAGCGGGCGCAGCCGGGATCGCAGTTGCACGACTGCTGCTCTCGGTCGGGGTCGGCGACATCATCATGTGCGACCGTGGCGGAGCGATCTACCGCGGCCGGCAGGGTGGGTACCATCGCGTGAAGGAAGAGATCGCCCGCCTGACCAACAAGGATCAGGTGCAGGGATTGCTCTCCGATGCGCTGGTTGGTGCCGACGTCTTCGTCGGCGTCTCGGCACCGGGCGTTCTGACTCAGGACATGATCCGCTCGATGGCCGAAGATCCGATCATCTTTGCTCTGGCGAACCCGGAGCCCGAGATCATGCCGGACGAAGCGATCGCCGCCGGAGCGCTTGTCATCGCCACCGGTCGGTCTGACTTCCCGAACCAGGTGAATAACTCCCTTGCATTCCCGGGAGTCTTCCGCGGAGCGCTCGATTCACGTGCCAAGGACGTCAATGACGCGATGAAACTCGCAGCCGCTGAAGCGATTGCCGGCCACGTGACCGATGAAGAGCTCTGCCCGACCTGCGTCATTCCGGACAGTCTCAATATGAAGGTTCCGCCGCTTGTTGCCGCTGCGGTGGCTCGTGCGGCACTGGA
>REEK01000108.1 GCA_007695115.1 Sphaerobacteraceae bacterium | reverse complement strand
GTCAATCAGGTGAAGCGCGTCGAACATGCTCTGGAGTGCCGGACCTCCTGTTCCTGGAGAAGCATTCTCCGATCAGATCGTTCACGGAGACTTTCTATGGTTCCTATGGCACGAAATATTTGCTTTTATAAATCTTCAGGCTTAATGAGCTTCAAATTAATAATAGCGGAATACGTGTGAAAGCGCATCCGTAAGATCACCCATAGTTTGACTGTTGGACGCAAAACAGAACGTAAATGATTTCCGCCGTGGTTTGAGATCCCGGCGGGCTCAGCGCTATTGTCAGGGCTGGCGAAGGGAATCGACTGGAGCCGTGATTTCTGTGCCATCAGCAAGGCGGACAGTTGCCGTCCAGCGGCGGACATCAACGGCCACCAGTACGCCGTCTCCATCATCACAGAAGACTTGTGTGCCCAGTCTGGGCATTCCGTGCGGGGCAAATGACTCCGGGTCCCTGATCACGTCGATGCGGCGCTGCAGAAGCTCCTGGAACGTCTCCGCGTCTTCACGAGACGGACGCCCAATCCCGCCACCGAGCATCGCACGATCTGGATCTCCGGGAAGATCCTGTTCCAGCACCACCGGACGATCGATTGCCCGTGAAAGCGCATCATCCAACACGGCTGCGTTCTCAGGCTCCGGCCCGAGGTAGGCGACGATTGCGGTTGAGCGATCCAGCGTCAGACGCAGACCGGCCAGGCGGGTGCCCGGGGAATGAGTACGCAGCATATCGGCAGCCGGATTGATCAACGAACGGGTGAGCTCGATCGTCTGAGCAAGCGCATCGAACTCCGCATCGTCGAGTCGACGGATTATGCGTGGGACATCTTCCATCTCGATAGCTGTGGTCCACTGATCCGGCGCTACCACGATCTGACCAGATTCTTCGCCGGCACCGATATCGATCACCACCCAGTCACCCAGGGAGACCGCGACCTCACCGGCATCGGCGAACCGGGCACGGCTCGTCCCGGGAAGCCGGATGGCGCAGATCCGCGAAGATTGCGCGCTCATCCGCGATTTCCTGGTTCCGGCCACTGGATCACCATCGTATTGAGTGCCAGACGTGGTTGAACATTGACACTGAGGTCGTGTAGCGCCTGGTAGCAGGCCTCGAGCGCACGCTGAATATCGGCGAGTCGCCAGTCCGGCCCGGCGCTCGTCAATTCACCGATGACGTCGATGTTGGTGACATCGTCCGGCCGCCCGGCCACATGCAGCAGCAGGTCCCGCCAGAGTCCGATCAGCAGATCGATCTCCTGCTGGACATGATCTCGCTGCCCCCGCCGGTAGACATCGGCCAGCCGGCGGACTTCAGCCAGCGCCACCAGCGGATCACCGATCATCTCGACGCCGCGTTTGACGGATTCGTTCCGCTGCTCCAGCGTTTCCTCATCCGCCATCAGTTCGATCGCTCTGGCAATCCGTCCCCGCGTCAATCGGGCGATCAGATCCGCCTGCTCATCAGCCACACCTCGCTTGCGCAGCTCTTCGGCGACCACCGGGCGTGACAATGGCTCTAGCGAGATGTGCCGGCAACGGGAGCGAATCGTCTCCGGCAGTGCAGCGAACTCGGTGGCAATCAGCAGCAACACGACATACGACGGTGGCTCTTCGAGCGTTTTCAGCAGCGCATCATAGGCGTCTCGGGAGACCCGATCGACGTCTTCGATGATCGCCACACGCCAGTCCGACTCCATTGGCCGGAGTGAGACCGATGAACGCAATTCCCGGATCGTCTCGATGGAGATCACCGTATTGCGGGAGTCCTTCCGCTCACTCGAAGCAAGCTGGGACTCCAGGCTCACCGTGGTGACATCGGGATAGGAGCCTTCACCGACACGGCGACAGGCTGAACAGGTGCCACACGGGCGGGATTCCAGTTCTGCGTCGCAGACCAGCGCCCGGGCAAAGGTTCGAGCGATGGTTCTTCGACCAACGCCATCAGGGCCGGTAAACAGATAGGCATGATTGATTCGCCCGGACTGGACAGCCCGGGCGAGTTGATCAACCGCTGATTCATGACCGATGATCGGCCAGTTGTGAACCTGTGTCGTGGATGTTCCCACGCCAGTCATCTCCCGGTTGCGTCAGGCTGCGCGGGCGTTGGGATCGCGTGACGGCAGCGAGACTGGGCCTTCGACGTTCTCGCCCTGCGCCAGTGCGCTAACGATCTCCTTGCGCTCGTCGTTGGCCAGGTTGGTCTCGGCACCGAAATCACGGATGGTGGAGAGCAACTCATCAGCCATCGCCACGCTGATATCGGATTCGATAACTTCGATCTCCGATCGCGGGTTGAGGAAGACGATGACGCCGTCGATGTGATCCTTGCCGGGCAGATCATTCAACGTCAGGTATTCATAGAGTGATTCCCGCTGTCGAACGTTTTCGATCGTCGGGTTTCCGAGTTGTGGGCCACCCAGGCCAAAGAAGCGAACGAAGAAGTTGCCCTTCCGGGTCCATTTTTCGCCCTCGACTTCGATCTTGCCCGGCACCGCACGCGGGGTAATCACGATCATCCCTGCAGGTGAGATCAACACGTGCTCAGGTCGCCAGCCACCCATCTCGGGGAAATGGATCATTGCGTAACGATCATTCAAGCGGCGAAGCAATTGATCGAGCACTTCATCCGCCCGGGGGCTGCGGTTCCACTTGGTGATCTGCTGCATACCAGCGTTGAAGACCAGGAACCCAACAATCAGCACACCGTAGGCAGGAATAATCAGCTCCGGTCTCGTCACCATAAGCATGGCGAGAGCGAGACCAAGAACGCCGAAAAACACCGTCCAGCGGGAAATCCGCTTCCTTCGATTGAGGTATCCAACATTCCGAACGACGCGCATGACCCTGCCAATCTTGCGGTATCTGGTGATCTGGTCGGTTCTGATCGAAAACTCGGGGTGTCGCGCAGAGGAACGCTCAGGCAACGACACATTAGTTGACGCACCCTAGCATGCCATAATCAGTACGCAGAACGGAATTCCCCCGACGGCCAATTGTGGCAATTGCCGGGGCTGGCGTTGCAGAATCAGGTGGGGGCCGGGTCCAGGGCATCTCCGCCCGGGAAGATTGGCAACGAGGTGTCGTCACCAGTACGCGATCCTGATCTGTCCGTGGTCATTGTCTCGTGGAACACCCGCGAGTTGCTTCTGCAATGCCTGGTTTCGGTACGTGCCGAGCAGCGTCGTAGCGAGCTCGACCTGGAGATTATCGTGGTCGATAACGCCTCGACGGATGGATCGGCCGAGGCAGTGCGGGCGGCGGATTCCGATGTCGTCGTGCTCGCGCAATCGGAGAATCTCGGCTTTGCTGCCGCCAACAATCTCGGGATCGAGCACGCCCGGGGAAACGCGCTCCTCATTCTGAACCCGGATACGGAGCTCCAGCCAGAATCGCTCGGTCGGCTCTGGCGAACGCTTGTCGCATCGGAGCATATCGGTCTGGTGTCTCCGGTATTGCTGAATACAGACGGTTCGTTCCAGACGGCAGGATTTCAGTTTCCAGGGCTGGTGCAGACATTCCTCGATCTCTACCCCCTGCATCCGCGGCTGATGGGTAGCCAGATCAACGGCCGGTATGACCGGGGCGATGGGCGATCACCGTTCAGGATCGATCATCCACTGGGAGCGTGTATGCTGGTTCGACGAGAGATCGTGGATACGGTTGGAGCGTTCGACCCCGGCTATTTCGTCTACAGCGAGGAGATCGACTGGTGCCGGCGAATGAGCGATGCTGGCTGGACGATTCTCTGCGCTCCATCCGCAACGGTCATCCATCATGGCGGACAGAGCACATCGCAGGCGCCGGATCGGATGCAAGCTCAGCTTCACCGGAGCCGGGCACGCTATTTCCTGCTGCACGAAAACGAACGCTTCAGGCGCCGATTGCGCTCCCTGATGGACCTTGGGATCTCCCTGAAGCGGTCTCGCCTGCCACTGCCGTCCGGGGGACGCACCATCGAGGAACTGCAGGCAATCGCCGGAATCTACGAGGAAACCTGCGCAGGTGCCAGCGATGATTGATGCTTCCCGCACAACCCTGCCACTCACAGTTGTGGTGCTAACTCTCGACGAAGAACGCCACCTGGCCGATTGCCTCTCCAGTGCCAGACAACTGACCGATCAGATCATCGTGCTGGATTCTGGCAGTCGAGATCGAAGCGTGGAGATCGCCCATGAATTCGGCGCCAGCGTGCATCATCGGCACTTCAACGGCTACGCCAATCAGCGCAACGCCGCGATCGACCTGGTCGAAACCGAGTGGATCCTCTTTCTGGACGCTGACGAGTATCTCCCGACTCCGCTGTTGAACGAAATCCGCGAGGTCCTGCAGAACCCGCCCGATGACATCGACGGCTACCGCATCCCCCGGGAAAACCGCTTCGGCAATCGGGTATTGACCGGTGGTGGCTGGTGGCCCGATTCGCAGCTACGTCTCTTCCGGACATCGAGCGGCCGTTATGACGCGTCAATTCAGGTTCACGAACAACTTCAGCTTTCTGGCTCACAATCTCAATTGGAATCACACATGATTCACATCAACTTCGATTCATTCTCCGAGTTTCGCGCGATCCAGCGTCGCTACGCACTGATGGAAGCCGATCAGCACCTGGTCCATGGCGATGTTGGCCGTCGCCGAACCATAATTGGACGCCCATTCAAAGAATTCTGGCGACGGTTCGTCACTCTCAATGGTTACCGTGATGGAGGGCTGGGCCTTCTGCTCGCCTCCAGCATGGGCTGGTACGAATATCAGAAATGGCGCGCTGTCCGGAGCCGGCGCGATCACTTTCAGCCGGCAGCCCGCAAGACAGAGGGCCGCTTTGCCCGGCTCGGGCATCCGGAAGAGACGATCGACGTGAGTGTGGTGATCGTCTCCTACAACACTAGCGATTTGCTGAACAACTGCCTTTCGTCTATCGAGGCCTGGCTGGAAGCGAACAGCCACACCGGCGAGATCATCGTGGTCGATAACGCCTCCACCGATGGCACATCCAGCATGATCCAGCGACGATTCCCCGACGTGAAACTGATCGAGAACCGCCATAACGCGGGCTTCGCCGCGGCCAACAATCAGGGAATGCGTGCCGCAAGCGGCCGTCACATCTGCCTGCTGAACCCGGATACCACGATCCTCGGCGATGCGTTCGGGCAACTGGCCGACTATCTGGACTCCAATCCGGGCGTGGGGCTCGTTGGCCCACGCCTGATGTATCCGGATGGCTCGGTCCAGCCATCTCGCCGTCGGTTTCCGACCCGACTGACCGGCTATCTGGAGAGCACGATCATTCAGGATTACTGGCCGGATAATCAGGTCGTCCGACGATACTATCTGGCAGATCGCCCGGATGATCAGACACAGACGGTCGACTGGCTGGTCGGCGCCTGTCTCATGGTCAGGAGAGAGGCAATAGAGAGCGCCGGACTTCTCGACGAACGCTACTTCATGTACTCTGAGGAGGTGGAGTGGTGCTACCGACTCAAACAGTATGGCTGGAGTATCGTGTATCTCCCCACCGCAGCGGTGGTTCATCATGAAGGCGCCAGCAGTATTCAGAACGTCCCACAACGGCAGATCCACTTCGATTCGAGCAAGGTGCTGCTCTACCGGCAGCTCTTTGGCAAAGTCTCGGCGTGGTCGCTCCACGTCTTTCTGCTGATGACCTATCTGGTCCGGATCATCATCGAGATGACCAAAGGGTTGATCGGTCACAAGCGAAGTCTTCGATGGCAGCGAGTTGGTATGTATAGCCGGGTCTTCACGGCCCGATTTCGTGGTTCCGGAGGACATTCGTGAGCGGTCGCGTACTGTTCATCACTGGTGAGTTTCCGCCGATGCACGGCGGCATTGGCGATTACACTTCAATCCTGGCCGATGCCCTTGAGCCACATGGCTGGGAGTCATTGTTCATGACCTCGAGTGCCGCCCTCGACGGCGCGAACGATCCACGCATCGTCAGCACGGTTGACAACTGGGACTCAAGCATCGTGGAAACAGCCCGCCAGACGATCGAAGAGACCCAGCCGGACCTGATTCACATCCAGTATCAGACCGGCGCGTTCCAGCTGCGCTCGGCGATCAACACCCTGCCGCTCCGGCTCGGGTTTCGCCAGCGACCGGTACCGGTAGTGACCACCTATCACGATCTTTTGCGACCCTACCTGTTTCCGAAAGCTGGAATCTTTCGGCGCTGGGCCAACCGTGCGCTGGCGCATGGAAGCGACGCAATCATTCTGACCAATGAGCGGGATTACAATCAGGTTCACCGTAATCCAAGATATCGTGATCGGCTCTGGCGAATCCCAATTGGAAGCAATCTTCCGGTGGCGACTGATGTCGATCGAGACGAGGTGCTGGCCCGGTATGATCTGGACCCGGCTGGCTTCGTGATCGGATTCTTCGGATTCCTGACCGCCGACAAGGGGGTCGATGATCTGCTCGACGCGCTGGAACGACCCGATATGACCGGGATCGAGCTTCTGGTGATCAGCGGCGATCTGCCGACCACAGACACCTCCAATCAGCGCTATTTCGATCGAATAACGGCTCGCCTCAGAAACGCCTCCGTACCAACGACAATCACCGGATACATCGCGCCAGAAGAAGCCGCGCAGGCGCTTGCCGCCGTTGATCTCATCGCGCTACCGCTCCGGGGTGGAGCGAGTCTCCGGAGTGGCACGCTGCTGGCGGCGCTAAAATCCGGCACGCCAGTCATTACTACCGATCCTCGGGCGGGAGATTCCCTTGCGCCGTTTTCGCCGGGCGAGTCGATCTGGCTGGTCCCGGTGAGCGAGACCGATTTTCTCCACGAAGCGATTCAACTTCTCAGGCTTGAACCGTCACTCCGGGTCCGGCTCAGCGCCGCCGCGGTGGATGCCTCACGACAGTTCTCCTGGGATGCCATCGCCGAGCGGCATCTGGAGGTCTACACCTCGGTAACGCAGAAGTCGGGCTGATATCCAGCACATCCGACAATAGCAATTCTCAGGAAACTGGTTATGTTATCCGGTTGTAACGTACTCGCCAGAATCGTTACAGGGATGAACCCTCAGTTCACCTAATCTAGCCCTATGGGGCGCGCGACAGCGAGGACACTGACATGGGTGAACGGAGAGGAGAGTCCCTTGTGAAGTACGTTTTTGCACTTTTTCTTACGCTCGTCCTGCTATCCGGGTCCGCGATACCGGTGTTTGCCAGTGAGCCTGATCCTGTGGCACCTGAGCCAACAGCTGAAGGCCCGTGTGAACTGGAAAGTATTCCGGAGATGGCATTCCAGTCAGAGGTAGGACCGAATAAGGTCTACTTTCCTCAGACCGGTCACCACCTGGGTAACGATTTCCTCGATTACTGGCGCAACAATGGCGGAATCTTTCGCTTCGGTTATCCGCTCACTGAGGAGATAACCGAGGACGGACGAACTGTTCAGTACTTCGAGCGCGCAGTCTTCGAGCATCACCCGGACAATGCCGCTGAATGGCGAATTCTGCTGCGCAGGCTGGGAGCCGATCAAACCAGTCATCGTCGGGGTGAGCAGCCATTTCAGCGCGTGTCCGCGTCGGACGATACCAATACCCGATTCTTCGAGCCCACTGGTCACCGGCTCAGTCATGGGTTCAAGACTTACTGGGAACAGAACGGTGGTCTCCGGATCTTCGGATATCCGATAACTGAAGAGTTCACGGAAAATGACCGGACGGTCCAGTATTTCGAGCGTGCCCGTTTCGAGTGGCACCCGGAACACCGGGGAACGCCTTACGAGATCCTTCTCGGACATCTCGGCCGACAGGCAGCCCGCGATACCGGCGTGGATACATCGCCAGTTGATCGAATCAGTGGTGTAGACAATTATCATCCGAATCTGTGGTACACCCCTGCGCCACCACCACCGGCTCCGGCTCCGCCGGCAGTGCAGGCACCAGCCGGGGCGCCAACACATCTGGCCAAGTGGATCCAGGTTGACCTGACCAACCAGCGGGTGCGAGCGTGGGAATACAATCGCGTGGTCTTTACGTCAACTGCCGCAACCGGAAGACCAGCCGTCCCAACGCTGACCGGCACCTTCCGGACCTACATGCATCTGCGCTACGGAAACATGGCTGGATGGACACCGGATCGCGGCTCTTATAGTCTGACCAACGTTCCGTACATCATGTACTACGATCGTGGATATGCGATCCACGGAACCTACTGGCATCAGAACTTTGGCACGCCGCAGAGTGCGGGCTGCGTCAATTTGCCGACTGCAAACGCAGGCTGGATTTATAATTGGGCGCCTGTCGGCACGACAGTGTATGTCCACGGACGAACTCCCGGAACTTGATCCTCTGTCGTAGCTGCCGCAGGCATCATCCCCGATGTCTGCGGCAGTCTTTGTTCCCTCAGCTGGAGCTTTAGAAAAAGCCAGTCTCATAACACCTCGCTCGCTTCTCGCTGATTAGCTCACCTCAAGGCGATCCAACATCACGAGTCAGACGCATACGCGTAGTACACTGATAGCCGACAGCGCGTCACTACTGCTCTGCAATCCTGCTCACTGTTCAATCGCGCTGGTTCAGGTGACAGATCGAGAAGGAGACGCTGTGAGATATCTGCTGAAGTCTGGCCGGGGTGTCCCGGCCGAAGAGCTCGAAGTGGCCGACGGGGAAAAGATCATCCGACGGGGACGTCACCAGGGGCGTCGAGTCGTTGCGGTGTATGTGCTCCACGCAGGCGGAGTTATCGATCGCTACGAAGAGCGTGCCCGCCGCAAACTCGGCAGCAACGCCATCGCCGCCCGCACCTGGCTGTGCGAGACATTCAAGCCGGGTGAATCCGAAACCTGGGGCGACGAACGCTACATTCCGAACCCGGAAGAGGCGATCGACGAGACCGAGCCGAAACCGGAAGCGCTGCTCCTGGTCCTGCTTGGTGCCGAGCACGATGATGAAGCCAACCTGGAACAGCTCACCGCCTTGCACGCTTCCAGGTAGACCCCAGCGCAAAGTGCGACAGCGTTCCGGTTCGCGAGATCGACCAATTCGGTCTACAATGCCGGAACATGTCGCATTACAGCTCTGAAGGAGGCACGCATGCCGGGTTACAGCGCTCCCGTTCCACGCACGTCACATCGCCCACCCGTTCAGGCACGCCATTACGCTCTGTGTAGCGGTCATTTTCTGGCAACGGCGGCTGGACACCGGATGTTCAATCTCGGTGGCAACGCCATCGACGCCGGTGTCGCTGCGGGGATCTGTCTCAACGTCTTGCTTCCCGACCTGACCAGCTTCGGCGGCGTTGCGCCAACCATCGTCTACCACAAGGAGTCGGATGAACTCCGCTCCATCAGTGGACTTGGCTACTGGGGCAAAGACGCCAACCTGGAGGTCTACCAGCGCGAAGAAGGCGGCGTCATTCCCAACGGCGCCCGTCGATCAGTCATGCCAGCGGCGGCTGATGCCTGGCTGACATCGCTCGCCCGGTACGGCACTCTCTCGTTCGAGACGGTCATCACCCCGGCGATCGAGCTCTGCGAGCAGGGCTTCCAGATGTATCCATCGCTCCATCGCAACCTGAACAAGCATCGCCCGAACATCGAGTGTTTCCCGAGCAGTGCCGAAGTGTTCCTGCCGGGCGGCCGGGTGCCAGAAGTTGGCGAGATCTTCTATCAGAAGGATCTCGGCCGAACCTTCCGTCGCATGGTTGACGCCGAAAAGCGGGCATCCAGCAACGGTCGGCGAGCCGGAGTCGAGGCGGCCAGAGATGAGTTCTACAAGGGTGATATTGCTCGCGAGATCGCGGCGTTCATCACCGAGCAGGGTGGATTCATCACCGAAGAGGATCTTGCCGGGTTCGCGTCTGATATCGAGACGCCACCGTCAATCAATTACAAGGGCATCGACGTCTATGCAACTGGTCCGTGGTCTCAGGGGCCGATGAACCTGCAGACGCTGAAGATTCTCGAGGGTATCGACCTCAAGAGCATGGGGCACAACTCGGCGGACTACCTGTCCACGCTGGTCCAGGCACTCGATCTGGTCTTCGCCGATCGCGAAGCCTACTATGCCGATCCGAAGTTCTTCGATGTGCCACTGGACGAGCTTCTTTCCGAGGCATACGCGGCTGTACAGCGTCGCCGGATCGACCCGAACACCACGTTCGACGAGATGCCCGCGCCGGGCCAGCTGAGCGCGGTTGGCGCCGTTCGCGGTGGCAGTGGGCCGATCGGCAGCATGAGCGATGAGCCGTATCCTGACACCAGCTATGTCTGTGCCGTGGATGCCGAGGGCAATGCGTTCTCGGCCACCCCGAGCGATCCGGTAGCTGGATCTCCAGTCATTCCCGGACTCGGGCTGATTGCATCCGGACGGGGCAACCAGAGCCGGATCGATCCGGACCATCCGTCGTCGCTCCAGCCCGGCAAACGGCCGCGCCTGACGCCAAACCCGGCGATGGCCTTCAAGGACGGCAAACTGTATATGCCGTTCGGGACGCCCGGTGGTGACATGCAGGTGCAATCGATGGTTCAGGTATTCCTGAATATCGTGGAGTTCGAGATGGATCCGCAGGAGGCGATCGAACAGCCACGCATCGGCACCTTCAATCATCCGGATTCGTTCGCCCCGCACACCTACTGGCCGGGGTTGCGCCAGATCGAGACACGGATCGATGCGTCAGTCATCGAAGAGCTCGAAAAGCGCGGTCACAAGATCGAACGCTGGCCGGACTGGACCCGATCAACGGGGAATGTCTGCACCATCGTTGTCGATCATGACACCGGCACTCGCACCGCTGGCGCAGACGCCAGAGCCGAGGCCTACGCTATCGGCTGGTAGAACGCCGGAGATTGTTCTCGCATGATCAGGGAGGGGCATCGTCCCCTCCCGTCTTACTGTTCGGGAGTAGCGTTCCGTGCCGAAGATCGAGCCGTTTTGCGGCGTCCACTATGATCCACAGCGGACCTTCGGACTCAGTCCGGTGATCGGTCCACCGCAGGACCTGCCGAACCTCGAGGAGGCCTCCCGGCTGATCGAGCAGCACCCCTATCACTCGTTACGGCTCGAACTCGGTGATCCTGAAGCAGGCAACTGGGCACAACCGGACCAGGTCCGCGCATCGGTCTTCGAGCGCTGGATCGCCGACGGGTTGCTGATAAGACCGGAGCAACCGGCCTTCTTCGTGCATGAGCATCGCTATCGCCAGAATGGTATCTACCACCGACGGCTCGGGCTCTTCGCCGCAGCCAGCCTGGAGGAGTCAGCATCCACCGGGTTTCGTCCGCACGAGGGCACGATTCCCGGGAACCTTCGCTTCCGGGTCGATCTGCTCCGGCAGTTGCGACTCAGCATCTCCCCGATCTTCACGCTGATTCGGGACAGTGGCTGGCTCGGGGTGGTTCTGGCTGATCTGGTGCACGCTCGCCCACCGGATCTCTCCGGCCACGATAATGAAGATGGTGTCCACCGGCTCTGGACACTCACTGATCCCCACTTGATCGCCTGGTTGCAGGATCTGATGGCCGAACGCCCTCTGTACATCGCTGACGGTCATCATCGGTTCGCCGCAGCAAAAGCGTATCGGGATCACCTTCTGGAACAGGGACAAGACCCCGGCCCCGCCGGAAGCGTCCTGACATTGATCGTGAGTGAGTTCGACCCCGGAGTGTCGATTCTGCCGATTCATCGTGAAATCCGGGAGATTCCGGGAGATCACCACGCCATGCAGGAGCGTCTCGAAGAGCTGTTCGAGATTGAATGTGTCCTGCAGCCGGAGCAGATCGATCCGGATCTCGTAGCCCGCCGAACCCGACGGCTGGCTGAATCGGCGTCCGAGCAGCCGGAGTTTCTGATGATCAGGCATGACGATCAGCGCCTCTGCCGTCTGCGTTTGAAGGAGTCGGTATCGCTGGGACGGTTCATTGAGCCGTCCACGGCACCGGAAGTCGGTGATCTCGATGTCACCGTGCTGCATCGGGTGATTCTGGAGCACGTACTGGCGATCCCGAGGGATGACCCGGATAACCTGATCATCTACTCGGCGGATGCTGCCACGCTGACTCGCCGCGTCCAGGCTGGAACATCCCCGATGGCGCTGTTCATGACCAACCCCCGCATCGAGCAGGTGCTCGCCGTGGCCGATGCCGGCGCCTATATGCCGCAGAAATCGACCTACTTCTACCCGAAGGTTCCCGCCGGTCTGATCATCTACGACCTGGGCTAACCTGAAGCCAGCAACCAACACGCTGGTTGCTATAATCGAGTATCCGGACCTGCCTGCCGAAAGTGAGAGTGAACACCAATGCAACAGGGACAACCGACGCTGGAAGACGTGATGAAGCTGGTCGAGCAGCTATCGCCTGAGGATAAGCGGCGGCTCGTCGAGCGGGTATCTCCCGAGGTCGGGCCTGACTCGATGGTTGAGCCACACATACCGAGAAAGACGGCGAAGGGCCTCCTTGCAGACCTGGGCACTGCCCCTTCTGCGGAGGAAATTGACGAGGCACGCCGAGAGGCGTGGAAGAATTTCCCGCGTGAGGATGTTTGATGCTCGTAGCGATCATGGACACTCATGCGTTGCTCTGGCACCTGTACAGTGATCCGAAGCTGTCTGCACGAGCGGAGAATCTGATAAACGACGCTGGGGAGGCAGGCGATCGAATCGGTGTTTCAGCAATGTCGCTGATTGAGGTTATTTACCTTCAGGAGAAGAACCGAATCCCTTCGCAAGCGCTAGCCAGAATCGACAATGTTCTCGGTGAGTCAGAGTCTGTTCTGCTGGAACTGCCTATCAACCGGCTTATAGCAATGTCCGTTGATCAGGTCGATCGTCAACGGGTACCTGACCTCCCAGACCGGATCATTGCCGCAACTGCGCTGGTTCACCGCGTCCCACTCATCACGCGTGACCGCCTCATCGTGACATCCGGCATCGAAACGATCTGGTAGCCGGACACGTCCTACCTCATCGCGTACAATCGACCCCATTGAGATCGATCATCCACACGCGCAGCGGCAGGAACGCCTGACTCATGACCACGCCGATCAGACGGCAATACCTCTCCATCAAGAAGGAATATCCGGACGTCGTCGTGTTCTTCCGGCTCGGAGATTTCTACGAAACCTTCGACGATGACGCGAAGATCGCTTCGTCCGTGCTCGATATCACCCTGACATCCCGGGAGATGGGCAAAGGCACCCGGATTCCGATGGCCGGCATCCCCTATCACGCTGCCCAGAATTATGTCAGCAAATTGATCGATGCCGGGCACAAAGTGGCGATGGTCGAGCAGATCACCGAACCAGACGGTAAGCAACCGGTGGAGCGCAAAGTCACCCGGGTAGTGACACCCGGCACCGTGACCGACCCTTCGATGCTGGAGAGCGAGAGCAACCGCTTCATCGCCGCAACGCTGGTTGAAGGCGCCCGGGCCGGGCTGGCGATCGCTGACATCACCACGGGCGAGTTCCTGACCACTCAGATGCAGGCCGAACGGGAGCAGAACGTCAACCAGGCCGTTCATCAGGAGCTCTTGCGGCTGAACCCGGCCGAGATCGTGATCAGCGATGATGAGCGGATAGAGCCAGCTGATTTCGTGCCGAATGGCGCCTACATCACCCGCTCCGGTGCTGCTGACTGGCGAGCGCACACAGCAGATGAAGCGCTCCGGGAGCATTTTCAGGTCGATTCGCTGGATGCCTACGGATGTAGAGATAAACCGCTGGCCGTTCGCGCAGCCGGTGCCCTTCTGCAATATCTCGGTGAAACCCAGCTTAATTCGCTGGCTCAGATCGTCGATCTCGTCACCTATTCCACCGAAGCCGCGATGATGCTCGATGCACAGACACGCCGGAATCTGGAGCTGCTGGAGAGCACCACGGGAGACAAGTCGCAATCGCTGGTGGCGGTGCTGGATCAGACGAAGACCCCGATGGGCGCTCGCCGGCTCCGTCGCTGGGTCGGGCAGCCGTTGCTCGATCTTGAGTTGCTCTCCAACCGGCAGGATGGGGTGCAATTCTTCGCCGAACGAGCCCTGGTTCGAACCCGCATTCGCGAGGCCCTGCAGCAGGTCTCCGACATCGAGCGATTGATCAACCGTGCCATTACCGGAACAGCCGGGCCGCGGGATATCTGGACGCTGGCGAACTCGCTGGACAATCTGCCAGTGATCGATCAGCTCCTCAACGAGCAGAACCGGCCGTCGATCCTGCGCCGGATGCCGGAATGCAGCGAGATCGTGAGCGTTGTCCGGCACGCTCTGGTGGACGATCCACCGGCCATGGTTGGTCCTACGCAGGCGATCCGGGCCGGTTTCAGTGCCGAACTGGACGCCATTCGCACATCATCCAGTGGTGCCCGGCAATGGATCGCCAATCTGGAGCGAACCGAGCGCGAGCGCACCGGAATCAAGAATCTCAAAGTCGGCTACAACAAGGTCTTCGGCTACTACATCGAAGTCAGCCGGGCAAATGTGGATCTGGTTCCAGACGACTACCAGCGCAAGCAGACGCTGGTTGGCGGCGAACGCTACATCACCCCGGAGCTGAAAGAGTACGAGAACCGTGTGCTCAACGCCGATGAGCAGATCACCGAACTGGAGCAGAACGTCTTTCGGCGTCTGGTGGCGCAGGTCGTGGCCGGAGCTAGTCTGGTGCGTGATGCCGCCGATGCGATCGCCGATATCGACACCCTTGCCTCGTTTGCCGAAGCATCGGTACGCCGTGGCTATGTTCGTCCTGTGCTGGACGATGGCAACCGGCTGGAGATCACCGGCGGGCGACATCCGGTGGTGGAGATGTCGGTGAGTTCCGGGAGTTTCGTGCCGAACGATACCCGGCTCGATACCGACGAGGCGCAGATCGCGATTCTCACCGGCCCGAACATGGCCGGGAAATCAACGTACCTCCGGCAGACGGCGCTGATCGCCCTGATGGCCCAGATTGGCTCGTTCGTGCCGGCCGATCAGGCACATGTCGGGTTAATCGATCGCATCTTCACCCGGATCGGGGCGCAGGACGACATTTCATCCGGCCAGAGCACCTTCATGGTAGAGATGGTGGAGACCGCCTCTATTCTGCACCACGCATCGTCCAGATCGCTGGTGGTGCTGGATGAGATCGGCCGCGGCACCAGTACCTATGATGGTCTGGCGATCGCCCGCTCCGTAGTGGAGCACCTGCACAACAGCTCCCGACTGGGCTGCAAGACGCTGTTCGCGACGCACTATCACGAACTGACCGAACTGGCTGATCTTCTGCCCCGCGTCGTGAACTATCGCGTCGATGTGCTGGAAGAGGGCGAAGAGGTGGTCTTCCTGCACCGGGTGGTTCCCGGCGGGGCCGACCGCAGCTACGGCATCCATGTGGCCCGACTGGCCGGGATGCCGCGTTCGGTGGTTCATCGGGCCGGGGAGATCCTGCAGGATCTGGAGCGAATCTCGGCCAACGGTCAGGGTGATTCTCGCCGGGAAGCGATGCGCCAGCAGCCGGCATCACCGATGCAGATGACGTTCTTTGCCCCGGACAGTCCCGTGCTCGACGAGTTGAAGCAGCTCGATATCGAATCACTGTCTCCGCTGGAAGCCCTCACCCGGCTCTACGAGCTCCAGCGCAAGGTGAACGAGTAGACCAGGTTTCGTCAATTCGCTTTATCCAGCTGGAGCTGCACATCCGTTTCTCCACTCAGCACCGCCTGCGCGGCCCTGGCACCGTGTAGCCAGTAGCCATCCTGCACCGGAATGAAATCCTCCAGCGTCACTTCGGCAACTGTCTCGGATTCGAGCTCATCCTCCGGAGTAACCAGGAATCGACGGGATGCAATCGTCGGCTCCTCTCCGGAAAACAGGCTCTCGATTGCCCGCACGGTGATCACATCCAGCGCAGTGATTTCCTCGAACGATGGTCGGAGCGTGGCCACCGGAGCCGACAACGCATAGACATAGACATCCTCGATCTCCCGATCGACCCAGGATTCAGTGATATTCTCGGCCCAGCGGCGTCCGACATTGACCAGTGCGTCGACCGGTGGTGAGATCCCCAGCTCTTCGTCGATCTCGCGCACGACCTCGTCAAAACCTTCCCCGGCCCGGTAATGACCACCCACGGCCACGTCCAGTCGTCCGGGATAGGTGTCCTTACTCGCCGAACGTCGCTGGAAGACAATAGCTGGCTGGGCATCCCGGCTCCGCACGATCACCCAGCAGTGGAACGCCCGGTGCCAGTCCCCGTCGGCGTGGACATCAGCGCGACGCTTGACCTCACCGGTCGGCGATGCGTGCACATCGACCACGTCGAACCACTCGTCTCGCGGATCGGGCTCCTGCCGGGGCATTCTCGGCTCCATTCACGGGGTAGGCTCGCGGGTCCAGTCAGACCCCATGTTACAATTTACGCCGTCTTGACAAACTGTTCAGGTCGTACATTTCGATGTTCGGAGAGGAGCGCGGAGCTTTCTATGGAACGCGAACCAGTGGTCTATGAAGACATTTTGTCACTTATTGGTCACACTCCACTCCTGCGCCTGAACAGTGTAACCAGTGGACTGCAATCGACCGTCGTCGCCAAAATGGAGATGCTGAATCCGGGCGGCAGCGTCAAGGACCGGATCGGCTTCCGGATGCTGGACGAAGCCGAACGTCGGGGCTGGCTCAAGAGTGGCGGAACGATCGTCGAGCCAACGTCTGGCAACACCGGTGTCGGTCTGGCAATGGCGGCTTCCGTACGTGGCTACCGGTGCGTGTTCGTAATGCCAGACAAGGTGGCCAACGAGAAGGTCGCCCTGCTCCGGGCCTACGGTGCCGAAGTCGTCACCACACCGGCCAACGTTGCCCGGGAATCGCCGGACAGCTATTACAGCGTGGCCGACCGCCTGACGCAGGAGATCACCGGCGCGTTCCAGCCGAACCAGTATTTCAACCCGATGAACCCGCGCTCCCACTACGAGACCACCGGTCCCGAACTCTGGGAACAGACCGCCGGCAAGATCACCCACTTCGTAGCGGGTGTTGGCACCGGCGGCACCATCAGCGGGGTCAGCAAGTATCTCAAGGAACAGAACCCGGATATCAAAGTGATCGGGGCCGATCCGGAAGGCTCGATCTACACCTCGCCCAACGAGATGCGGCCCTACAAGGTCGAGGGAATCGGTGAGGATTTCTGGCCGGGAACCTTCGAGTCCTCGCTGGTCGATGAGTTTCTGATGGTCACCGACCGGGATTCGTTCATGACGGCACGCCAGGTGTCCCGTGAGGAAGGCGTGTTGCTCGGTGGATCCGGTGGCACCGCGGTCTGGGCAGCGTTGCAAGCTGCCCGGAAGTACGACTCTCCGGACAATTTCGTGGTGGTGCTGATTCCGGATAGCGGCCGTGGCTATCTCTCCAAGCTCTACAGCGATGACTGGATGCGCGAGAACGGCTTCCTCTCCCGGTTCGATCAGCCAGCCCGTGCCCGCGTCCTGCTCGGCGCCCGCCACGACCTGGATATGCCACCGGTAGTAACCGTGAGCGTCAGTCAGACGGTCGAAGAGGCGATCAATCTGCTGCGCACATACCGCATCTCTCAGCTTCCGGTGGTTCGGGATTCCCGGCCGAGCGACAACGGCCTGATGCCGGTCCACAGCGTTGCTGGCAGCATTCAGGAACGGACATTGCTGGATCAGGTATTCCGGCACCCGACCGCGATGAAAGACCCGGTCAGCACCGTGATGGACCCGCCATTCTCGCTGGTCGACGCCGACGAAGAAGTCGAACGTATTTTCCCACTGCTGGCGGCTGGCTCTCCAGCAGTACTGGTCAACGATGACGGCGATCTGGCCGGCATCGTCACCCGTGCGGACCTGCTTGATTTCATTGCTGGTTCCACCCACGAGGAAGGGTAAACACTCATGTCCTACGACCGTTCACAACGATTCGAAACCCGGGCGATCCACGCCGGACAGGATCCCGATCCGACAACCGGCGCTGTGATCACGCCGATCTATCAGACCTCGACGTTCGCCCAGGAAGAAGTTGGCAAGCACAAGGGCTTCGACTACAGCCGCAGTGACAACCCGACCCGCTCTGCCCTGCAGACGGCGCTGGCATCGCTGGAAGATGCCGACTGGGCGCTGGCCTACGCGTCTGGTCTCGCAGGTACTCAGAACGTCTGGTATCTGCTGGCTCCGGGCGATCACATGATTCTCTCGGACGATGCCTACGGTGGAACCTATCGTCTCGTCTCGAAGGTTCTGGCTCGCTATGGCCTCGAGTACACGATGGTCGATCTGACCGATCTCGATGCCGTCCGGGCCGCGGTTCAGCCGAACACCAAGATGATCTGGGCCGAAACCCCGACCAACCCGTACCTGAAGATCGTGGACATCGCCGGGATGGCCGAGATTGCGAAGGGGGCCGGCGCCCGGCTGGTGATCGACAACACATTTGCCTCGCCATACCTGCAAAAGCCTCTCTCGCTGGGTGCCGATCTGGTGCTGCACAGCACCACCAAGTATCTCGGCGGTCATAGTGACGTTGTGGGTGGCGCGGTCATCGGCAATGATCCAGAGGTCTATGACACGTTGAAGTTCCACCAGAACGCAGCGGGAGCCGTTCCGGCGCCGTTCGATTCCTGGCTGGTACTCCGTGGTCTCAAGACGCTGTCGGTGCGTATGCGAGAGCACAACCGCAACGCCGCGAAGATCGTGGAGCTTCTCTCGAACAACCCGGCTGTCGAGCAGGTCTACTACCCGGGTCTGGAATCACATCCGGGGCACGAAGTTGCCAAGCGCCAGATGCTCAACGGATTCGGCGGCATGGTCTCGTTTACCACTGCCGGCGGATACGCGGCGGCTCGCAAATTCGTGGAGACCACGAAGGTCTTCACGCTGGCCGAGAGCCTCGGAGGCATCGAATCGCTGATCGAGCATCCAGGCGAGATGACCCACGCCAGCATGGCCGGTTCCGGGCACGAAGTTGCCGACAACCTCATCCGGTTGTCAGTTGGCATCGAGCACATCGATGATCTTGTGGAAGACATCGAGCAGGCACTGGCGGCCGTAGCTCCGGCAAAGGCAACGGTCTAGCAAGCCAGTCCGCGTCGGCAACATATGACACAGACAACGACCCCCTCCCGGAGCCATTCCGGAAGGGGGTCGTTTCGGTATTCACGATTTTCTGGCTAGTGCCCCTAGCGAGTCGCGTCCTGCATGAACTTGAGCAGAGCCTTACGGGTATCGATACTCAGGCCGAAGATCTCCGGCCAGACATGCTTCGGCAGTGAACTGGACTCCAGCAGTACCTGGAGATCGGTATCGACCTGCTGGGCTTCCTCTTCCGTCTGCACGAAGTAGCCGATATCCACACCGAGCACGTGCCCCAGTCGAGACAGGAGCGTAAACGACGGGACACTCCGGCCCTTCTCCAGACGAGAAAGGTACGAGACCGAGATCCCAGTCTGCTCCGCCAGATCTGACAGCGACAAGCCTTGCTGCTGTCGCAAACCACGGATGGCCGGGCCGATTCGCTGACGTACTTCTGTTGGGCCCTGCTTCGCGGAGCGTGTTCCAACCATGTTACTTCACTACCTCTCAAGAATGTTCAGACACAATGCCATTGCGTTTCTGCTGCGAGCTGCGTGGTATTCGAGACGATCCCCGCAGGTACAGTCTGTGAACGAGCAGTTTGCAATCCTGTCCTCGGCTACCTCCCTGGTCCCGTTACATCACTGGATCTCTGCGTAGTCACTCTATTTGTCTCTCCCGGAAAGGCCGAGAGGACAATTCGTGCTAGCCGTAAGAGCAACGCATATGCCAGAGACATGACCACAGACGCAGTGTAGCCGGATCTGTCGTTCTGATGGTGAAATCAACTTCAGCACTGAATAGTTACTCTAGCGCTGTAACGGCAAACGACCAACAGACCGCAAAACGGCTAACTCGCCTCAGACTTGTTACTGGCGCGCTATGACCATCATGCTATGTGATAGGTAACGCTTCCGACTATTCAGTCTTCAGGCGCCGCTAATGTACGACCGGTACCAGACACAACCTATGTATCTGCACGAAGACGTACCTAAAATCCGTCTCCGCATCTATACAATACCATCCATCGCGTGCCTTGTACACACCAATTCAGCATAAGGCCATCGATCCTTGTTGATTGATTCCGCAACAAACTTGTCATGCGATCACCATTAGCGCGAGCTTTCGCCCGGTTTTATCCGGGAATAGGTGTGTTCCCCCCGGGGTTTCCATGATTCGCGAGTCAGCAAGCAGTCACGCATAGCTCAAAGGGAAATCCTGCATGACAGCCTGATTCGCATCTCTGTGTTGTGCACAAGGGTGATTCCGGCACTGCGGCGGCGGGTTGATCAGAATCGAATTCGAACCAGTCACACCGAAGCCGGGACCTGGCGATCCCGGCTCCAGCTGCACGATGATGGTGATTTCTGGCTATTTGCCAGACACTCGCAATGTCACTGTTTGGGGTCAGCCCATCGCGATGATGTGTTCAGTGTGGCCGCATCATGGACCGCCCACCATACCCGCAGGCATAGGATAGGCCCTACCCGTTTGGGTAGGGCCGAGATCATTGACCAGTGTGGTCGTGAATAATCAGAGAGTGATTATTCGACGGTGAGCGTTCCGACCTGACCGCTCTCGCGGTGGCCTGGTACGGAGCAGTAGAATTCGTATTCGCCTGCTTCATCCGGAACAGTCAGCGTCGCGGTTTCGCTCTCGCCGCCAGCTGCTTCGACCTGGAAATCAGCTTCGTCCAGCGTGAAGTTGTGGACCTGGCCGTCGGTGTTGTCCAGGGTGATCTCGAGTTCTTCACCAGCGCTAGCGGTGATGGTATCCGGATCGAATTCCATACCCGGAGTCTCGATGGTTATGGATCCGTTGCCGTTGGCAACGTCACCGTCATCGCCATTGCCATCGTCGTCGCCGCCACAGGCAGCCACGGCGAGCATGAACACCATCAGAAGAGAAAAACCTGCAAACCGGAATGACTTAATCGACATGCTGTCGCGTATCCTTTCACCTTGTCGTCGCTGCACGATCGCAGCAAACCTATTCTACCGAAATACTCGCTTCGAGTCCGGCGAGCCGCTGGGTTTCATCGACCGAAACGACCCGATATGTCCCACTTCTCCAGAATGTGTAGTTCCAGCGTTCTCCTCCGCGCAACACTGGAGACTCTCCGACGACGTCCCAGGTCCCATCACGCTGCTGGCGTTCGATGACCACCGGGATCTGCCAGTAGACCGATTCGTTGAGGATCGTTGCCCGGGTTCCAGCTGAAATCGTGCGGCTTTCCATCTCCCATTCGAGATGAGAGCCACAGGCCTCTCCCTGCATACCGGCCGAGATGGTGAACTCCGATCCACTGGCGTACTGGATGATCGGACCGGCACCAACGCTGACCAGAATCCCTGCTATGCCTAGCATGAGTAGTGCCAGCACGAACCGGAGGCGATGCTCCACCCGAATCATCACGATGGAGAGCGTGTCGCGGTCGTTTTGACGGATCCCTGTCCCGAACACATCAGGCCTCCTGATCCAGCAGCCAGCGCAGCGCCGCGGTCAGGTCGTCGCCATCGGCCCCCATTGGCATGAACATGACCAGATCCCCGTGCTGATCGATGATCCAGATCTGCGCCGAATGATCGACGAAGTAGCCGTCACCATCTCGCTCTCGACGCTCCACCACGATGTCGTAGTCATCCCAGACCGGCTCCAGTTCTGCCTGGCTTCCGGTGAGGGCCGTCAGTGGCGCATCCACGCGGCTTATGTACTGCGCCAGGCGTTCTGGATCGTCTCGTTCTGGATCGACCGTGATCAGGAGGTACTCGACCTGCCCGGCATCGTCACCCAGCGCTTCAGTGGCTTGCGCCATGTAGCCGAGCGTCATCGGGCAGATATCCGGGCATCCGGTATATCCGAAGAAGATCGCCGTGATCTTGCCGTCGAGTTCCGAGAGCGAGTACGGCGAGCCATCCTGCGTGGTCAGCGTAAATTGCGGCGCTGGTGCGGCATCCTCCAGCAGTACACCCGGTACCTCACTGGAACTGCCCGCACCGCCAGCCGATGCAACCTCGTCAGCCTCATTACCACCGAACGGTGAACTGCACGCGGTCAGCAACAGGACCGGGACCAACGCTATAAGCAACGCAACGAGTGTCTTCTGAACCAGGCGTGGCATCAGAGGCCTCCCTGTCCGGGATCACGGTATCCGTGATCTGGCGTGTGATGCCGAACCTCTGCGGTAACGGTGATCTCTCCGGCTTGATCGAACGTCAGGACCAGATCGAACTCGTCGCCCGCGTCCAGATCATCCACGAGCCCGAAGAGCATAAGATGATAGCCACCTGGCTCGAGATTGACCGTTTCCCCGGCAGGAATCTCGACCTGTTCGACCTCCTGCATCCGCATAACATTGTCACGGGACACCACTTCGTGAACCTCGGTTGCGCCAGCAACGTCGGTTTCGGCGGCGATCAGCTGATCGTCCACCTCACCGCGATTGACGATCTCGAGGTACACCGCGCTGTTCTGTCCAGAGCCCTCGCTACGCGCCCACACATTCTGGATTGTCAACGTGCGCTCGGAGGCTCCAGCAACGTCCTGAGCCTCTCGTTCTAACGATGCGCACCCACCGAGCAGTGGCAGGGTCAGGAAGATTCCGGTAATTGTCAGTCGGAACATCTGTTGTTTTCGTTTCATCGTTCGTGCCGCCTTTCGGCATCGGCAATGACCAGTTGCCGGTGATCATCTATTCAGGCTCTGGCCCAGAACAAACCGGGTTCAGCGGATTGTTCGTCCGTGAACCCGGTTCGCCGCGAGACCTGAGCGTTCTGTCAACTAGTCATCGAGCGGGTTGAAGATCTCCGGGTTGTCTGGACCTTCGACCTCGATCGTTGCGATCGCACCTTTGTCGATCGCTCGTCCCAGCGAGTGATCCACCAGAACGTAGGTGCCCGGGACATCCATCTGGAACTCCATCCAGGACGATCCACCGGCGGGAATCAGCGTCGTCTCCACGTTGTGGGTCGCTTCGGCCTGGCCTTCTCGATGCAGGACGTCGATCAACCCACCGATCATGTGGAAGGACGAAATCAGGTTCGGCCCACCGTTGCCGACGAAGAGTCGAATCCGATCGCCGACTTCGGCCGTCATGGTGTGCTCACCAGTTGCGCCGGCAAACATTCCGTTGAAGAGCACGTAGTTCGGCTGCTCACGGAACTGGGCGTCGCCGTCCCAGTTGGCGTGCCCACCCTGGTTCGGGCGGAGATCAGTGTAGAAGTCACCCTGGACGATGTAGAACTCCTTATCGACCGGCGGCAGTCCTTCCTCTGGCTCGACCACGATCAGCCCGTACATGCCGTGTCCGACGTGGGTCGGGATATGTGGCACTGCGCAGTGGTAGATGTACACCCCTGGATAAAGCGCCTTGAATTCGAATGCGGCCTCTTCTCCGGGTGCTACCGTGGTGACGTATCCGCCGCCACCGGGGCCGATCACCGAGTGCAGATCAATGTTGTGCGGGTGCTGGCTGTCATCGGCATTCTTCAGCCGGACTTCAACCGTGTCACCCTCGCGGACTCGGACCATCGGGCCGGGGACCGTTCCGTTGAACGTCCAGAACCGGAATGTCGTCTCTTCATCGATCCAGCCATCGAGCTCGACCGTCTCAAGTTCGACCAGGACATGCTCCGGCTCGCTCCGGTCGATCGGGCCAGGAATGTCGGCCGGATCCTTGGCGACGCGAACGGCATCTGCGGATGGGCCGTCATCGTCGGCAGCTGCAACATGGTCGTCAGCATCGTGATCATCGTCGCTGCTGGCGGCGGCTGATACCGCCTCTTCTTCTTCGTCGCCATCGCAAGCGCTCAACAGTGCGCCAACAGCCGGAACGGCCAGTCCAAGAGCAGCTGCTCGCATCATGAATCCGCGTCGGCTCAGTTCCTTGTTCATTACTTCGGCCATTTCATCTTCCTCCAGTTCGGCTAGATTGTTGTGGGCGTTTCCCGTTTACCGGGATAGTTCCGTGTTCGTTGTATTCAGAATAGGCTCTGGCGCGTTTCTTCAACACGTGTGGCGGGGTAGTTTCTGCTCCGGGCCCGGGTAGCCTGAGGCCTACCCCGGTGGATGGGTTGGGGTAGGCGGGGTGTCACATTCAGGCAGGCGAACGACGTCAGGAGATAAAGAGTGGTAGAGAAAGTAAATTCGGGTTAAGCTTGGAGAAGACATCGCGACTCAGCATTGACCCCGATCTAGAGAATCAGGATCAGCCTCATGCGAATCACACAGACACTGAAATTGCTGGCTATCAGCCTGACACTGTTGCTGGTTGCTGCTGCGTGTGGCGACCGTGCAGACGACATCTCCGGCACGTTTATGGAGACCAGCAGTGATCGCCTTTCCGAACGGGCGGATGCCACGGTAGACCGCCTGAGCAGCACCGCGAGCGATCTCAGCGTGCTCAGCAGCGAGACTGTCACGCTCAGTCAGCTCAATGCAGCGGGAATTCCGGTTGGCTCCAACGAGGTCGGCTGCGAAGATCCACTCGATATCGTGCTGGTTGAGGGGATGTTCGATTCGGAAAACATGTTCTCCAGCGGTGTGGCCATGGCTGGCGGCGGTTTCGAGGCAATGGCAATGGACATGGTCGCCGAGATCTATGACCCGGAACGAGATATGCCGCTCGGCATGATCGGTGGACAGAACGGCGGACAGCTGACCGGAATTACACAGGACCAGGATGGCGGAATCGCCACCGGTAGCATCAATGGCGGAATGATGCTCACATCCGAGACAGACGCCGATGATGATGACACTCCATCGCTGATCCCGGAAGCGACCTGCGACTAGGGCTTCTGCCCGCACAACACATCGCACATGCAGAAACGCGGCGGAGAATCTCCGCCGCGTTTGTCATTCGCTTCTCTGTGTTCTCCCGCTCGCTTGCTACTTCAGGACGATCTTGCCGTTGTAGACGCCACCTACGGCAACCTCGCCATCGACCTTAACCGAGCCCCGAAGACCACCGGAGAAGTTCATCACTGCGTTGATGTCACCACCCGGGGCGACGGTACCGTGATATCGAATTCCGGCCGTCACGGGAGTGCCCTCAAGCGTGCCCTTGAACTCGATATCCGAGCTGAAGACATCCCGGAATGTTCCAGGTGGCGTCGTGCCGACTTCAGAGCACGGCGCGAAGACCAGCGCCGTGGTGACGGCATCACCGGTTCCCTGGAGCGTTCCCGAGAACGTGACTTTCCCACTAACCACGAGCTGACAGTTGGCACCAACTGGGGTGAAGCTGAATGATGATTCGTCAATAGCGGCAGTGAACTCACCGCTGGACGAGATCGGTTTGGCTGCCGAAGCAGTGCCAACCAGACCGGTTAACAGAACCAGGACCATCGAAAACGACAAAAGGACACGCTTCATTGCACATTCTCCTATGCATGAACGGGGCAAGCCCCAAACCATCACTCAGAGTTGCCCAGCTCACATCGATCAGACGTTCTGGCGGTAGCACACCAGGGTTCCTGACCGAGCGTTTTCTGAGCAAAGACCTGTTATCGCGAGTCTAGACTGGTAATTGGCGTGCGTCAACTATTGTGTTTATGCAATGCACATGATGATGGAGAGGCGTTCCGGCCGCGCCTGGCACATCGCCCAAGACCACGGCGGAGGGTTTACCAGTGGCCCAATCCGCGCAGATAGACAGAAGAAACGGGAGGGCCAGTTAGCCCTCCCGCGTTTCTGCCTGTGCGGTTATCTCGTTGTCATCGGCTTGGGTCTGTCAGGCTACTACTGCTGACCCGGATCGAATTCTTCGCCGTTCAGATAGATCTCCACATCATCGACCTCGTCGAACTGTGCTGCTGTGGAGAAGATCTGCTCAACGAAGCGTGGATCGTCACCGGCTCCGACGATCCCGGGATCTCCGACGAGCCAGATCGATGCAACGCCATCAGACACACCCACCGTATGCACGAAGATCGGAGCCCCTTCGAAGACGTTATAAAGCTCCGGATGCTGGTAGGAGAACAGTGTCTGCAAGGCGACGCGGACGTTATTCTCCGGAGTGACCTGCTGGTGCATCTGTGCATCGACATAGACCAGGCTGTCGTTCATGCCGAACTCATATCCCTGCTGGCCTTCATCACCGATCGCAACGAGGCCGAGCTGGATATCGGTGGTCGTATGACCATGGTCGCCATAGCGCCACAGATAGTAGTGCATCCCGACGTTACCGGATTCGACCTGCCAGCCGTCCGGATTATCCGGCGTATAGGTCAGGCAACGGCGCTCGAAGCACTGCCACAGGACGTCCGTTGGGAAATCATCGACCAGCACCGTCGACCAGTAGGCCTCCGTGATCGGCAGACCAGTGGCGTAGAACGGGTTCAGGAACAGATCATCGGTAACGTAGTCACCATCCTGATAAACCAGTCCCTGCTCGTTCATGAAGCCCCAGAACGGAGAGGCAACGGTGTTGTCAACGCCGTCTCCTTCAACGTGGTACATCGCCGTTACACCGTACTCGTCGTACTGCGTGTCGGTGACGATATCGTCCTCACGGACGGCCTCATTGATGAGGGTTCCCTCTTCACGTCCACCAACATGTCGAAGATCGAGCTCGTTGATCTTTGCGTAGGTGACGCCGGGAATCACATCCACGTCACCGGCAATCGGGATATTGGCCGGGTCCGGCGACCAGTCGAACTCGTCGTCCCCAGTCTGGATCGCGCCTTCAACCATCTCGACCACGAGCAGACCGTTGGTTACCTGCCACAGATCACCCGGGTCGGCAGTCGGATCGTTGATCTCCATTCGGGATTTGTCGAAGTACTGCACCTGGCGAACGCCATCCGGAGAGTCCGCATACTCCTCCAGGATCGTTCCGGTCATCGGGCCGGGGCCCCACATCCAGGTTCGGTCGACCTGGTTTTCATGGACCGGTCGATCGGTCCGTTCCCAGCGCTCCTCGAATGATTGGTTCCCGAAGAAGTTCTCTTCCTCCTGAGCAACTGCGGGAGCGAAGACAGACAACGTCAATCCGAGGGCGAGTGCAATTGCGAGTGGTTTTCGCAATAGTAGTTTCATGAGCTACAAACCTCCTTAGCCCCTTTTGCGAACGTCGGCTTGCGCGTTCTCTTACAAAAATCCGCGCAAGCAAAATGCCAGACTGCGATATCGTCCTCTGCACATCCACGACGCATTCCCCCCGAATTCTGTTGCAAATCGAGCGATTCCGCGTGCATCGGGGCGCCAGAATCCGGCCTATCTGACGGTGATGTTCAGGTGAAGGGACTGTTTGAGGATCGGGGTGCCCGACCCGGGCGAGATCAACGACAACATCGGAAGCGTGATCTTGCTCGGGCCGGGCGGTAAGGCATCTTCCGGCTGGTACCAGTCTACCGATCGCCAAGCACGGCGATGGCTTCAACTTCGAGCAGAAACTCTGGCTGTGCCAGGGCCGAGATGACGACCGACGTGTTGGCCGGCGTCGTCAGACCGATCTCTCCGCGGACCTTGTTGTGGCCCTCTCGATGCTGGAGGTTAGTCATGTAGACGGTGGCAGACACGATGTCGTCCAGGGTGCCCCCAGCCGCAGCCAGCACCCGCTCCATGTTGTGATACAGCTGCCGGGCCTGGGCCTCGCTATCGCCGAGGCCAACCAGGTTGCCGTCTGGATCGAGTGCAATCTGCCCGGCCATGTAGACGGTATCGCCGGCGACGACCGCATGCTCATAGCGTCCCGATACCGAGTGGACATCGGGTGGCTTGATGACCGTCTTTTCGGTGCCCAGAACGACAATTGCCTCGATCTCGACGAGAAAATCTGCCGTCGCCAGACTCGGGACAACGATCAGCGTGTTGGGGCAGCCGGTCAATCCATATTTTCTTCGGGCGGTGCGAATGGCATCCACATATGAGGGGTGTGTGATGTAAAGACACGTATATACGATGTCGTCCGGCGAGCCACCGGCCGCTTCGAGCACCCGGAGCAGGTTGAGGACCGCCTGATCGGCCTGCGCCTCGGCATCACCCTTTCCGACGACGTTCCCGTCCGGATCGAGTGCAATCTGACCGGCAATGTAAAGCGTGTCATCCACCTGTACCCCATGGGTATAGGTTCCCGGCGTCTCGTGGACGGTATCCGGCGAAAATGTCGATCGCTCGCCGCCAATATGCGCAATCCCGGAGATTTCCAGCAACAGCGACGGGTTGGCGAGACTCTCGATGACCGCCAGTGTGCTGGTAGCGCTGGCCAGGCCAGCCGCGCGACGAGCATCACCGATCTGGTTCCGCCAGGCAACGCTGGCCGGATAGACGCGGGTCATCGTCATATCGCCGAACGAGGCTCCCGACTCTTCCAGCACCCGGCCAACATTCCGGAGTGTCTGGCTGGTCTGAATCTCGATGTCCCCGGCCCCGGAAACATGGCCACCCATATCAACCGGCACCTGACCGGCCATAAACACCCGGTTTCCACTGACCACCGCTTTGCTGTAGCGGCCGTGGGTGGGCCCGGCGTCCGGTGGGTTGATGAATCGACGGTTGCTCATGGTGTATGTCTCCGTTCACTGCCTGACACTCGATCAGGCTTCGTTCGGCTCAACGATTCGGCTCAGTTCGTGATTCGAACAACTCGATAAGATTGCCGTCCGGATCGGTCAGTAGAATCTGGCGGCCACCCATACTTTCGATAACCTCATCGTAAAACGTGCCACCAGATTCCTGAATCCGTGCAATCTCAGCGTCGAGATTATCGACACGAATCTGAAACCGGTTCCAGCCGCCTGGTTCCGGGGTCTCTCCGCTGTTCGATGGTTGCCCGGCTCCGCGGCCGCCCGAGGCATTGAGCATCAGCCGGAGCGGCCCGCGCTCCAGAAGGGAAAAGCCCGGATTCGGGTTCATGACAACCTCGAACCCGAGCTTTTCCCGATAGAAGCGGGTCGAGCGTTCGGCATCAGTAACGAAATAGCGAACGTAGACGTGATCCATGCGCGCCCTCGTTTCCTGTAATCGTGAGCGCTCACTCCGCGCTCTACACGTGCGGGTTGACTTCCTTCGAGATCAGCTCAACCGCGTCCAGATCGTCCTGATCGAGCATCTGGAGCATGAAGCGTGAGACGCCCTTGCTCTCCAGTGCCTTGATCGCTTCGATGACCTCTTCCGGCGTACCGGCGAAGCCCCAGCGATCACGGGCACGATCGATAATCTGCTGTGGCGTGAATTCGGCGTTGCCCGGGGAGATCTCCTTGAGCTTCTTCGCCCGATCGAGCATCTCGTTCTCGTTGCGTCCGATGATGAAGCCGCCCATGATCGAGCGCTTGATCGTCGATGGATCGCGACCAGCATTCTTGCAGTGGCCGTCCAGTACCTGATTGAGCTCGTCATAGCTCGCTTTGTCACCGTTGACGCAGTTCCACTCGTCAGCAAAGCGGGCAACCATATTCAGCGTGCGCTGCTTGCCGCTGCCACCGATCATGATCGGCACCTTGTTGCCACGGGTTGGCTTCGGACGCATCTGGGCATCCTTCAGCTCGAACTGCTCACCCTTGTAGCTGACCACTTCGCCGGTGTGCAGCCGGCTGATGACTTCCAGCGACTCTTCCATACGGTCCATACGGGTCTTGAGCGGCAGGAGATCGAACCCGAAGGCATCGTGCTCGCGCTCGTTCCAGCCAGCACCGATGCCCAGCGTATAGCGTCCGTTGGAGAGCGTATCCAGTGCTACGGCCTCACGGGCCAGCATCACCGGGTGCCTGAACGTCATCGGACAGACCACCGCGCCGAACTCCAGCCGGTCACTCTTCAGCGCAACCGCCGTCAGAGCCGGCACCAGTGCCAGCGCATCGCGGGTGGTGTCCCCCATCAGCGAGAACAGGTGATCCGAGCGCCAGAGGCCGTTGAGGCCGCCATTGTGGCAGGCATCGATGAGCTTGTTCCAGCGATCCCAATTGGTTCCATCCTGAGATTCGATCATGATTCCAAGATCGGCCATGTATCCTCCAGTTATGCGTATGTCGGTCGAAACTACCCGGCCATTGTGAACGAAACTGTCAAATTCGTCGAGAGTCGTACCAGCCAGAACGTCAGCGACAGGCTACGTTTCCGGGTCGACCTCGTCTCCCAGCGTTCCCTTTTCCACCACGGAAACGGTGCCCGCGCTCTCTAGCACTATTGCGTTCACGGTCGCCAGGTTTCCATGCCCTGCAGCCCGAATCTTCTGCTGCAATTGTTCGCGAGAGATGCGCTCGGCCATCAGGTTTTCCTCATTGAACTGGCCATTCTCGTAGAGCACTGCGGGGCTGCTGGTGATGAAGTGCCGGATGACCGGGCTCCGGGCGCTGACTGAACCGGCAACCCATTGCAGGGCCACCAGTACCGTCACGGCAACCATTCCTTCGAGGAGGCTGACCGTGCCCTGCAGAATCGTTGAACCGACGATCGTTGCCATGGCGACCGTGCTCACGAAGTCGAAGGTTGTCATCGACATCGTTGTTCGCTTGCCGGAGATACGCAACAGGAGGACCATGTATCCGTAAAAGACGACCGCGGTAATCGCGATCTCCAGCGCCTGACCTGTTCCGAATAGTGCCTCAGTATTCACCCCACGACTCCCTTTCCGACTCTCTTCTGGTGATCAGGTATCTGACTTCGTGTTATCTCTTCAGGTGTGGTGCATGAGGTGCGCCACGATCAGAGCTCTCCGGTCGCACTCTGGGAGCGGTACAATGCCCGGGACACGAACAAACAGATGGAAGGGCCGGGGAGTCAATGGCGCGAATTCTGGTGGCAACAACCGCGCTCACGGGTCACATTGTGCCGATATTGCCGGTGGTCAGAGAGCTGACGCAACGAGGCCACACGGTGCGCTGGTATACCGGCGCTGCCTACCGTGACCGGATCGAATCGATCGGTGCACAGTTCGTCCCGCCTCGGTTCGCCCATGACTTCAGCCTGCAACCGATCAACGAGCAATTCCCCCGGAGAGAAAGCGCCACAGGGATCAACAGCCTGCTCTTCGATATCAGGCACATCTTCGCGGCAGAGGCTGTCGGCCAGACACTGGACCTGCAGAAAGACCTGCGATCGGAGCCCGTCGATCTGATTCTGGCGGATTCTGCCTTCCTGCCTCACCACTGGATTCACGAACTCGACGGCCCACGCTGGGCGACATTCAATCCGTTTACCGTCAATCTCAGTGGACGGGATATGCCGCCGTTCGGTCTGGGATCTCCGCCCGCAGCCACGCAGACGGGTCGACTCCGCGTAGCGGCCCAGCAGCAGATCGGAAAACGTCTGCTCTACCGGCACACCACACGATATGTTGATCGATTGCGGCAGCGCGTCGGGCTTCAACCAACCGGAGAAGTGTTCTGGGATCGGGCTCTCTCTCCTTACCTGTATCTGCAGGGCTCGATTCCCGGGCTGGAGTTTCCCCGGGCCGATCTGCCGAAGCAGTTTCACTTCACCGGCCCAACAATCGCCACTGGTCCACTCGACAAGTTCGACCCGCCCGACTGGTGGCCGGAACTGGATTCGGATCGTCCGGTGATACTGATCACCCAGGGAACGCTCAGCACCAATCCGGATCAACTCCTGCGTCCAGCGATCACCGCACTCGGATCACTCGATGCGCTGGTTATCGCCACCACCGGAGGCGCGCCAGTTGAAGCCGTCACCGCACAGCAGGGTCTTCCCTCCAACGTGCGCCTGGAATCGTTCGTTCCGTTCGAGCATCTCCTGCCCCATGTGGACGTGATGATCACCAACGGGGGATACAACGGAGTCCAGCAAGCGCTGAAACACGGGGTGCCGATGATCGTCGCCGGAGCAACCGAGGACAAGCTGGAGGTGAATGCGCGCGTTTCATGGACCGGCGTAGGTATCGATCTGAAGACCCAGACACCGGGCGCCGAGGCAGTCAGACACGCCACCACGCATATTCTCCAGAACCCCGGCTTCCGGGAACGTGCTCGGCACCTCTCGGAGGAATTCAAATCGATGGACGGCGTGAAGACCGCAGCAGACCTTCTCGAAACGCTGATTCAGACCGGCCAGCCGGTGTATCGCTCCTGACCGTGCAGCACCAGCGCCATACTGCGACACCCTGCGGTATAGTGCCCTTACGAATCCCGAAACGGTGAGAACCATCATCCGAAAATGAAAAGACAGGAGCGTGCTCATGCGCATGGAGGGGAAGGTTGCCCTGATCACCGGCGCAGGTTCCGGTATCGGCAAGGCAACCGCGGAAATTTACGCCCGGGAAGGCGCCTCGGTGGTCATCGCCGAGCTCTACGCCGATCGTGCCGAACAGGTCGCCGAGGCGATCAACTCCAGCGGCGGCAAGGCGCTGGCGCTGGCGGTCGATGTGACCGATTCCAGTGCGGTCAACGACATGGTTGCCCGCACGATCGAGGCGTTCGGCAAAGTGGACGTGCTGATGAACAACGCCGGCCTCTCGTTCCAGCAGGACGTCCGCTACATCACCGATGAAAACTGGCAGGCGAGTCTGGATCTGATCCTGACGGCGCCGTTCTACGGATCTCGCGCGGTGCTTCCGCACATGATCGAGCAGGGATCGGGATCGATCATCAACATCTCATCGGTACGCGGGATGACAGCCACCGGCGAAGAGGGTTACAGCGCCGCCAAGGCCGGATTGATCAATCTCACCCGGAACATGGCCGCCCGATACGGAAAGTTCGGCGTGCGCTGCAATGCGGTCTGCCCTGGAGCAGTCAAAACCGGGCTGGTCGGCAGTGTTCCCCCGAAGCCAGGCCAGGAAAACGGCGGCGCAAAGATGACCCCGCTGGGACGCGTCGGACAGCCGGAAGATGTGGCCTATGCCTGTCTGTATCTCGGCTCAGATGAAGCAGCCTGGGTTTCCGGAGCAATCCTGCCGGTCGATGGCGGCCTGGTGGCTGGCCCGCTTGGTTTGTTGAAGGATTTCGCTGGCGATACGCGCGATTAGAGCAGGTTTCACTTTTGCTGTCGGTAGCTGGGCAGCTCTGTCTGCCCCTCGCCCCACCAGACCGGTTCGCGGGACGGGGCCACACGGAGGTGGCCGACTACCGATCAACACCATTGGAAACCCGCGAATGAGTCCTGCCTCGCCGGTTTCCGGACACAAAAAACGGCACGGCTTTTGTGAGCCGTGCCGGGAACATCTCTGCTTGAGCAGGTGCCTGGGAAACTAGGTCAGTCCGGGAATGTTCATCCCGCCAGTCAAGGCACCCATCTTCTCCTGGGAGAGGGCCTCGGCACTGTTCATAGCCTCATTGATCGCGGCGAGGATCATATCCTCGAGAATTTCCATGTCTTCTGGATCAACCGCTTCCGGATCGATCTTGATGCTCTTGACGGTACGCAGACCGCTCACTGTCACGCGAACGGCTCCACCACCAGCGGTGCCTTCAACGTCAGTCTCTTCGAGCTCCTGCTGGATCTTCTCCAGTCGGGCCTGCATCTGCTGCATCATCTTCATGTTGGGCTGCATTGTTCGTCCTCCGGATTCGATCAGCGTGTTGAAAACAGTCGAGTGGTAATTACCCGTCCCAGACGGGGATTATACACGTTATGCGCAAAATCAGGCGGTCGGCTGGTCCTGTTTCCAGCCATCGATGCGTCTCACCATCTCCCGCGCATTCTGTCGAGACGCATCGGTAACCGGGATACCATCAAGCATCGCGGCAATCTCATCCAGCCGCTCTTCATCGAGAATCTGGTCGATCTGCGTCTCGGTATTTCCGGCCGATTCCAGCTTGGTGATTTTGAGATGCTGATCGGCAAACGCGGCGATCTGCGGCAAGTGACTGATCACGATCACCTGATGGCCGCGGGCCAGTCCCCAGAGCTTTTCGCCCACTGCCTGACCGCTTCGCCCGCCAACACCAACGTCCACCTCATCGAAGACCAGCGTCGGTGTGGCGTCGGCATCAGACAGGATCGATTTCAGCGCCAGCATGAGCCGGGCCGTCTCGCCACCCGAGGCAATCCGGGCCAGCGGACGTGGCTCCTGTCCGGCGTTCGGCGCAATCAGAAACTCGACACGATCGATTCCCGTGTGATCGAACGGCCGCTCGGTCTGATCGATCGTGACGGCCTCATCTCCGGACAACAGGTCGAACCCGACACGAAATACCGACCCACCCATATGCAGATCGGCTATCGCCTGCTCGACGCCCTTCTCGAGCGATTCCGCGGCAGCGCGACGGCGCTGGGACAGGGTTCCAGCCAGCTCGGCAATACGGGATCGCGACGATTCCAGCTCCGATTCGAGCTGATCGACAGTCGCTTCACTGGAATCGAGCTCGGCAAGCTCGGCGTCGGCTTTTTCGGCATAGGCGAGGATCTCCGGAATGGTGGAGCCATACTTCCGCTGCAGTTCCCGGATCTGAACGATCCGCTCTTCGACGGCTTCCAGGCGCGCCGGATCGGACTCGACGGATTCGGCGTAACTCCGGACGGCGGGGCCGCCCTCTTCCAGGAGAAACAGCGATTCCCGGACCTGACCGGCCAGCTCCCCGGCGCCATCAGGGTCGACCTCGGCCAGATCATCGAGCACCGCCGACGCTTCCCGGAGCTTATCGAGCGCACCAGCAATGGTCTCCCCAGTTTCGCTATCACCCTCCAGCAGACGATAGGCCTGCCAGGCGGAATCACGCAAGCGTTCGGCATTGCCCAGTACCTGGCGGTCTCGCTGCAGAGTCTCTTCCTCGTCAGCCTCTAAGGCCGCTCCGTTGATCTCTTCCACCTGAAAGCGCAGGAGATCGATCTGGTGGGCGCGTTCTCGCTCACTGGAGCGAATCTCATCGATGCGTCGCCGGGTCTGACGGTAGGAGCGAACAAGGCCGGACAGCTCCTGTCGCATCGCGGTCGTGCCGGCATAGCTGTCCAGCATCGACAGATGCTCTGCAGGACGCAACAGCGAGAGATGCTCGCTCTGCCCGTGAATATCGACCAGCCATTCGCCGATCGTGGCCAGCTCCCGGGCCGGGACGGTTCGTCCATTGATCCGGGCGGAACTTCGTCCGGAATTGCGGATGTCCCGGGTGAGAATCAGTGAGGCGTCATCATGCTCGATCCCCAGTTCATCCAGTTTCTCGCGAATCCCGTCCTGACGCGGGATACGCTCCAGATCGAAGACTGCCTCAACCCAGGCGCTCTCGGAATCGGTTCGCACGAAATCCGCCGAAACACGCGAGCCGAGCACCGCACCAAGCGCGTCGATAATGATCGACTTCCCGGCGCCGGTTTCCCCGGTCATCGCCTGCAATCCCTCACCAAAGGTAATACGCAGATCCCGGATAATCGCGAAATTGCGGATTGCCAGCTCAAGTAGCATCGGGTTCCTCGTCAGATAATTGAGAGAACGATCGCTGGATACCGGGAGTCAGCCCCCGGCGGGAAGCTCCGCACAACGATCGCCACCGACCGCTGATTGTTTCATTGCACGCGATCGAGGTGAATGTGCGTTGCCGGCCGTGCATGTCCCGGAACCAGATGATTTCCATTCAGCAATTGGACTGCAACTGGGCGACAGGCTGACTGGTTGTCAACTCGCGTGCAGATTCCGTAGTATTCAGCCTATCAGCATGCTCATCGAGTGGCGAGATGAATTTGCTATAATCCGCAACGCTATTGCGTGCGGAGCTTTGACCGACTCGATCAACAGTGTCGGTTGTATCTGATGCGCTTCAACAGGAGTGCCCGGCGAGATGACCGGAACAGGCATTGAAACATCCCGGCAAACCAGCGCGTATCGCCTGTCGATGACGTCTGACCATCTGGCAGAGATGATCGAACACGTGCGTTCCTGGTACCCCATGGAAGGCTGCGGGCTACTGGCCACCAGTGGCGAGCAGGTAACACGGGTCTATCCTGGCACGAACGTCGCTGAGAGTGAAACATTCTACGAGATGGCTCCCCGGGAAGTTCTGGATGCCATGCGAGATATCGATTCCCGCGGCGATCGGCTCGGGGCGATCTTTCATTCACATCCATCAACCGGGTCGTGGCCATCACCAACTGATCGTGATCTGATTTTCGATCCAGCCGTGTACATGATCATCATCTCACTCGCTGAATCCGAGCCAGTTGTCCGGGCGTTCCGGGATGATGGCGAGATCAGTGAAGTTCCAATCATCCTGACTGATGAGCCGGAAACAGGAGGCAACCCATGAGCCGCCGGACGATTGGTATTCTCGGTGGAATGGGCCCGCTTGCCACCGCCGACCTCTATACCAAGATCATTAGAGCAACCCCGGCCCAGACCGATCAGGAACATGTGCCGGTCATGATTCATGCAGATCCCACCGTGCCGGATCGAACAGCGGCCCTGCTCTATGGCGGCGAGGATCCACTGCCGTGGCTTATCCATGGTGCCGAAAACCTGGCCCGGGCCGGCGCAGACTTCGTTGTCATCCCGTGCAATACTGCGCATGCGTTTCTCGATGAGATTCGCGCGGCTTGCCCGATCCCGATTGTCGATATGATCGACGAATCTGCCGGTGCAGTTTCCGCCCTGTCCGGACATATTACCCAGGCTGGCATTCTGGCAACCAGCGGAACGGTGGCCGCGAATTTGTATCAGACAGCACTGGGGCGGCACGGATTGCAGCCCCGAGTGCCAGATGACGCACACCAGGCATTGGTGATGGAGACGATCGTGCAGGTAAAAGCCGGCACAATCGATGCACACACCGTTGATCCCGTTCTCCGTGCCGCAAGCTGGCTGGAAGAAGGCGGGGCCGGTGCGCTGCTAGCTGCCTGTACAGAGTTACCCGTCGTTCTGCACCAGAATCTGGTGCACGTGCCGTTGATCGATCCGACCGACGTCCTCGCTCACGCCGCAGTTCGTCTGGCTACTGACGACATTGCCTGGAACAGGCTGGAGCAAGAGGCCGGGAAAGTGCAGAGTCATGTCAACTGATCGAAACGAGCTGCTGGACAAACTTGGCCGGGCTCCAGACCGAATGCAGCGACTGATCGAGGATCACCCGGATGATCTGCTTCGACAGGCGGGCGATTGCGGTGGCTGGGGCGCCGTGGAAATCATGGCGTTCCTGCGTGATTGGGATGTGGTTGTCGATGACCGCCTCAGCCTGATGCTCGAAGAGGAGAATCCTGAATTCGAGCACGAAGATCCGGACCTCTGGTCGATCGAGCGTGACTACCACGCCGAGATCCCCGATACAGTGCTGGCCGAATTCAGAACCGGTCGGGAACAGCTGATAAAGCGACTGAACAATCTGGACGAGGACGCCTGGGCGCGAACCGGTCACATGCCGGATGAACCGGCGTTTACCGTGGACGATCTGATCCTCGGGTTGTTCCAGAATGACCAGGAACACCTCAACCGATTGCGGGATCTGCTCCTCTGAACACTAGCGATTTCCAGAAACGCTAACTCCCTGTCTGCCGGGCAAATTTCATTTCGGTAGGATATGCTTGCGGAAAACGACGAGTCGGTGCCCGGGCGTGAGCCCGGGTTTGTTCATGTTTGCGGGTTGATAGACGGTGATGGCCAATGTGGGAAACAATTCTCCTGTACCTGACGATCGTTGTCCTGGCAGCGGTTCCGTGGGTCGAAATCCTGGTGGTCATTCCGTTTGGCATCGGAGTCGGCCTGAATCCGGTCGCGGTGGCGATCCTCGCCTTCATCGGAAACGTCATTCCGGTCGTTCTGATCGTGATCGGGTTCGAGCAATTCAATTACTGGTGGGCTCGAAGACGTGGCGCATTTCTGGTCAACCCGGGAGATGAATCCTGGGATACCGGTCGACGTGCCCGGGCGAAACAGGTCATGCGCAAGTACGGTTTGCCTGGAACCGCAGCACTTGGCCCGATCCTGATCGGCGTTCACTTCGGGACGATTCTGGCGCTCCTGATGAGCGCACCGCGCTATCAGATCATAGGGTGGATGGCCGGAAGTCTCATCATCTGGACAATCGGCATCACCGTGGCCTCCTGGGCCGGTATCAGCTGGCTGACCTCGCTCTTCTAGCTACTTAACCTCCGCATCAGCGAGAATCTGATCAACCTCCGCCAGATCGGAGAGTGTCATCTCCCAGTCAGCAGCTCTGGCGTTGGCTACCACCTGTTCGGGGCTGGTAGCACCGGCTATCACCGAGCAAACTGCATCCTGCGCCAGCAGCCAGGCCAGCGCCATCTCGGTGAGCGCATGGTCCCGCTCAGTTGCGAACTCGCTGAGAACAGCCTGCGCGGTGAAGTTGCGGTCAGTGAGGCGACGTTGCTGCCAGGTCTCGTTGCCGTGGCCGCGGCTGCCCTCTGGCACCGGCTGATCCGGCTGATACTTGCCGGTCAGGAATCCACTCGCCAGGGGCGCGAAGGGCACCACGCTCAGCCCGAAGTAGTCACAGGCCGGGATCACTTCTTGCTCGATCTCCCGCTCAAGAATGTTGTAGAGCGATTGACTGACCACCGGCATCCGGTAGCCGTAACGCTCGCAGAGACCGGCCATCGTCGCGATCTCCCAACCGGCAAAGTTGGAACACGCCACGTAGCGAACCTTGCCAGCGCGGACCAGATCATCCATCGCCCGGAGGCTCTCTTCCATCGGCGTGAACGGATCCGGACGGTGCATGTAGTAGACGTCCACATAGTCCGTCCCCAGGCGTTCCAGGCTTGCATCCAGGCGTCGGATGATTCGGTGATAGGACAGCCCCTGATCGTTCGGTCCTTCGCCCACATCCCAGCCGGTCTTGGTGCAGATGATCGCGTCATCACGGCGGCCCTGCAGTGCCTGTCCGATATACGCTTCGGAGAGGCCTCCGTTGTAGGAATCTGCGGTGTCGATGAAGGTGATCCCCTGGTCCAGTGCCTGGTGGACGATCGCCGCGGTCTCTGCCGCATCGCAGAACTTGCCGAAGGTGTTGCCACCCAGCCCGATCTCCGAGACGAACAACCCGGCTCGTCCGAGCCGTCGAAATTTCATGTCGTTGCTCCCGTCAATAGTCGATGATCATCAGCGCAGCGTTTGTTGCAGAACTGATTTTGCCCCACTTGGGTCGCCAATTCACATGATAGGCTCATCCGGGTCATATCGACGCTGGATCGCCCGCCACCAGTTCATCGGCCAGGAGACGTATGTCGGCACGTGCTGTACAGACAACCGAGCGTGTGCCGTTGATTGCGCTTCTGGCGAGCTATGGGACAGTTCACTCCAGCGTTCTGCTCTTCATGGTGGCGCTTCCGTGGTTCGTGCTGGAGACGACCGGCAGCGCCGCCCGGACCGGTCTTGCCACCGCAGTCCACGGCATACCGATGGTGCTTGCCGGGATCTTCGGCGGCGTGATCGTCGATCGTCTTGGGTTCCGCCGCACCGCGATTATCTCCGATCTGATGAGTGCCGTCGCTTTCGGCATGATTCCGCTGCTGCATCTGACGGTTGGCATCACCTTCGGGCAACTGCTGGTCCTTGTGTTCATCGGGGCGATATTCGACACGCCCGGATTCACCTCACGGCTGAGCATGATGCCGGACGCCGCAAAGCGGGCCGGTGTTCGGCTGGAGCGTGCAAACTCGATCAGCCAGACACTGTCGCAAGGGTCGATTCTGCTGGCGCCTGCGATGGGCGGAATCCTCATCGGATTCATCGGCGCGGCCCCGGTGCTATTCGTGACCACAGGGCTGCTGCTGATATCGGTGCTGGCGGTCCTGTTCTTCGTCCCGATCGAGGCCAGCCGGCCAACCGGTTCGGTTCACGGCAGGCAGGCGTATCTCGGCGAATTGAAACGGGGCTTCAGCTTCCTGTTCGATTCCCGGCTGATCATCGCTCTGATGATCAGTGTGACGATGATCCAGTTCCTGCGCGCCAACCTACTGGTGATCATGCCGGTCTATGTGCGGGAATACTTCGAGAGCGCTGCGGATTTCGGGTTCATGTTCGCGGCCCTCGGGGGTGGCGGACTCGTCAGCTCGATCATGTTCGGCATCTGGGGGCACCGGCTCCCGCGACGTCCGGTGATTCTGACTGGCGTCAGTAGCTTGATGCTCGCGTTCTTTCTCCTGGCAGCAACGCCGCCGTTCTGGCTGATTCTCGTGGGGCTGGTGGGAATCGGGTTCCTCGGTGGTCCGATGATTCCGCTCATCTTCACCCTGCTCCAGGAACGCACGCCAGCTGATCTACGTGGACGGGTTTTCGGGCTGTATGACGCGGGTATCTTCGCGGCGATGGTACCCGGACGGATCATGGCCGGATATCTGATCGAGTGGACCGGGGTCATCCAGACGTTGCTCATGGTGGGGGGCACCTACATCCTGGCCCTGTTCGCCATCTTTGCCAATCCCCATCTGCACCGGATGGGCAAATCCGGAGACGAGGAACCGGAATCGCCGGACGATTCAACGCAATCCGAGCAGGATGAGTCAGGCAGTGGGCGCTGACATATCTGGCCCGAGCCGGCCGCGCAGCAGCGTGAGTGGCAGGATCAGCAGCACCGCCATAAAGGCCGCAACGTAGAAAATCATCACCGGATCAACGGTGTCATACAGCGGGGTAAACCAGATCGGCGAAACGGCCTGAGCGAGGAACTTGGTGCTCCCGAAGATTGAGGAGGCGGTTCCCCGATGTGTCGGCATCGCCTGCACCACCAGTGTATTCAGCGACGCCCAGGCAGCGATTCCAAAGCCTCCGAGCAGGAAATTCCCGGCCGCGAAGGAAAATTCACCTGGAGCGAGCCCAAGGAGAACCAGTGCCGCCGCAATCCCGCCCATACTGATCGTGGCACCCTTGAAGATCCCAAGACGCTCGATAGCCAGCCCGGCGAACGGCCCTAGCACCAGCCCGGCAATACCATACATACCGAGCGCTACCCCGCTGAACCCGACCCCTGTGCCCCATGTCTCCCGCATGAACTCCGCAAACAGATAGGATGGGCCTCGCAGCGCTCCATTGGCCAGAAATGACAGGCTTGCCAGCAGCAGGAGCGTCAGCCCCATCGCCTGCCAGATGCGTCCGAGATCAGCCCGGAACGTCGCGGCACGCGGTCGGTTCGGCACCAGATGACCGTACTTCCGGAACCAGAAGAAATACCAGACTGTGAGTGACCAGGCGATCAGCGCAACCACGATGTAGACCAGGCGCCAGCTCGTTCCCGCCAGGAGACCGGCCAGCAACGGCGCACCAGAGGCGCCAGCCATGTTCAGCGTCGAGAACATCCCCATCGTCCGGCCGGTGCGCTCCGCGGGCATCACATCGCCGAGCGTTGCCATCAGGAGCGGTGTTGTGAATGCGTTGGTGGCGCCCTGTAATACCTGCGCCAGAATGAACACCTCGAAGCTCCAGGACAATCCGGCGAGCATGGTACAGGCGCCATAGGCAGAGAAGCCCAGCAGAATCGATGACCGCCGCGATGTCAGATCGGAGATGCTTCCGGATATGAGTTGAACGGCGGCGTAGGGGAACATGTAGGCGGGGAGTGCCAGCGAAAGCGTTGCCCGATCGACTTCGAACGCGCCCATCAGAATTGCAAAGATAATCGGAAGCGCGCCACCACCCATCGGGCCGATCGCTGCACCGAGATGAAACGGTGCAATCTGCCACTGAGAAAGTGTTTCTCTACCCTGACTCACCAGACCCCCTGAATCTGCCCCAGCGGGCAGCGCGCAGGCGATTATAGCACCCTGATTCCCGGTTTCCGGTGCAGTAAGATTGCATCAAAACAACCGATCATTAGCCTCAACCGTTCTACCTGCAGTCATGCTTGCGTCTTCATCACCGGATGAGGGGATAAGGGAAACGGGACGAGCAGAACAATGACAGCACATCGCACGCGTTGGCTGGCGCCCTGGGTGGTTATCCTGGTGGCTATTGGTGGTGTTTTCGGTACCGCCTCGAACGCTTCTCCTGCTGCAGATCGACCGCCACTGGGGCCGGTCGTGATCTCGCCACATCTGGGTAGCTGGGATGATTACCAGCGGCCGATCATCCGCGGAAGCGAGTTCGACCTCGTCAAAGTTCATCTTCCCCCGGGATTCGGTACCACTGCGGAGCATGTCGTAGATCTGATCGAAGATGGCGCCCAGACAGTCATGCTCAAGACCGAGGATTGCCAGTCGGATGCATCAACTACACGTGCCCATCTGGAAGACCGCGGGTTTCTCTATGTGATTCAGGACTGGCCAGAGATCGATTTTGTCGTGCAGGTTGGCAACGAACCGGAGCGATGCCCGGGACCAATCAGCGCCTACACTGACAATCTTTTCGAGGTCATCACCGAGGTAAAACCGGCAGTGGATCAGCCAAACCTTCACTGGATCGCCGGCCTGCCGATGGTTCCGTCGTCCGCAATCGATCTGATGCAGGGCGGCTGGGTGCTGGATCTCTACGATGGCGTTGGCACCAATATGCTGGGGCACTTCTCGCTGGTCGATGAGTATCACGGCTGGCACGAGATCGTCGATTATGTGCTGGATGAGACTGATGCATCGCTCTGGCTCACCGAAATCGGCATCAACCATCCGCCGATGGACAAAGCGGAGAAAGCGCGGGGCATTCTGGACTATATCGACACGCTTCCAGCAGACCGGGTTGGTGGCGTGGCGATCTTCACGCTCGGCCGGGGCACAGCGTGGCCGCAGTACGAGGTCACCGAGGCGATGGTGCCGGTCTTCGCCGATCGAGATGGGTGCCGGTTCTTCGCACCGACCGGGCAGTTTCTCTGCGGGCCGTTCAAACAGTACTGGGAACGCTACGGCGGTCTGGCGATCTTCGGCTATCCGATTACTGCCGAGGAACCGGGCGGCAACGGAGCATCGGTGCAGTTTATGGAGCGATCACGCTTCGAGTGGCATCCCGGGGTGTGGCCAGAAAAGTATGACGTACTTCTCGGCCACCTTGGCCGGGAAATGGTCGCGGAGCGTCGGGACGAGCCTCAGTTCCAATCGATAGATTCAACGCCACAGCCAGGAGATGACTGCGTTTATTTTGCAGCGACTGGACAGCATCTATGTGATCAGTTTCTCGATTACTGGAACGCATTTGGTGGGCTACCGGTCTTCGGCTATCCACTAAGCCAGGAGTTCACCGAAAACGGCTTTACGGTTCAGTACTTCGAACGCGCCCGGTTCGAACATCAGCCGGGAGTTTGGGCCGAGCGCCTCGATGTCCTCCAGGGACTTCTCGGGGTCCAGGCAGTCGAAGGAACTCTGGTGAGTCCTCCAGATACTGAGGAACCGCCGGAAACTTCTGATCCCGGTGAAGATGACGGTGAATCGTCTGGAACCAACCAGTATCCAGCACAGTGAAGCCTCTACCGAGTCTCCACTCTCCGAAGCTTCGGGAATGGATTTTCCCCATATAGACACATAACTGCATTGTAAATAGCGGAATCGGTCTAGCTTGTGGCACGTGTCTTGATCTAGAAGAGAACTGTGGCACGTATGAAACGCGATTCCGTTCACGCGTTTCCTAGCAGTCCAAAGGAGGACGAATGAGAGTACACAAGTTGGCACTTATGGGGTTTGCGCTTACGCTCGCCCTCATTGTGGCCGCATGTGGAACTGATGACGACGCGGTGGACGATGTTCCCACCGTTGACGACACGGACACAACCGAAGAGGTCGATGATACTGCCGTAGAGACGGCTGATGATGCGGTAACGGACGACGTGACGACCGATGATGAGGTGGACGACGCGGCGCCCGTTACTGAGGACGATGATACCACCACTGACGATGACATGGCTCAAGACCAGGAGCGAGCCAATCTCATGGTGGATGATCAGTCCGTTTCGCTGACCATGGAACATGACGATGCCATGGTTGACGATCACGACGACGCCGTCATGGACGATGATGAAGATGACGGCCTGACTGACGACGACGACGCCGTCATGGACGATGATGAAGATGACGGCCTGACTGACGACGACGA
>REEK01000077.1 GCA_007695115.1 Sphaerobacteraceae bacterium | reverse complement strand
ACGACGACGCAGTCATGGACGATGACGACGACGCAGTCATGGACGATGACGACGATGCAGTCATGGACGATGACGAAGACTTCGACCTGGATCACGTCAGCTTCACCAGCGGCGACATCCTGTTCCACATCGAGAACGAAGGCTCGTCTGACATCACGCTCGAAATCGAGCGCGCCGAAGATGCCATTGGCATGGACGACGATGATGCCGCTATGACCGACGACGATGACGCGGTCATGGAGGATGATGATGACGCCGTTCTGGACGACGATGATGATGCTGTCACGGACGACCACAATGGAGAAGTTGTCGAGGAAAGCGATGAAATCGCTGCCGGCGACTCCTATGAGTGGGAAGTCCAGCTGGACGAAGGTGACTATGTCATCTACGTTCTGATCGACGGCGAACGAGAAGAGGGCATGGAAGTCCGCTTCTCCGTCAGTGATCACGGTGAAGTCAACGGCCAGGATGATGGTCTCGTCGACGACGATGAAGAAGACGACTACGACGACCATGAGGATGACCTGGAAGCCGACGACATCGAGACCGATGACCATGACGACATGGAACTTGACGACGACGAAGACGACAGCTAACGTAGCGAACACGCAGTGAACGGAACGTCGCCACTGAATCGATCGGCAGCCGGTCTCCCGGCTGCCGATTCGTCATTTAAACAGGTCTGTGTCATCACCAGCACATGCTCTTACGCAAATCCCCATGTTTCCGCGAGGCTACAGGCAAAAACAGACGCACAGAAGACCCGGATCTGACGCGGTTGACCGATGATGGCACACTGTCTGCGAAGCAGTACACAGGCGCGATCACGACTGACACATCAACCGGTTGTGATTGTGCAACACAACAGAATTCAGGAATTTTTCATGTTTCGGGGTTTCTGTTATATGGTACCGTTGGCACGAGAGTTGATGTAACGGCAGAGAACTGCCGAACTCGACATCACGCCCGTTCAGTTGAGTGCAGTTCCTGAAGATTAAGGGAGTTGGATCCTATGACACTGAAGAAGAAGCTGCTCGCACTCGGTTTTGCTGCCATTATGGCGATGAGTGTTGCAGCCTGCGACGTTGAGGAAGATCCGGCGGCGGTGCCGGAAGGCAACACGAACAACGTTGAGAACGCTGGATAACCAGTAGAGCGTTCTCCAGCGATGATCGACCAGAGATCTCTCTCTGGCACGTCTAAACGGTAACGAATCGATTGAAGTACGACATTGAATCTGGAACAGTACTGAACGGGCAAAGAAGCAGAATCTCTGGCAGGGAGCATTCAGCTCCCTGCCTTTTTTCTTGCCTGCCAGGCCACCGCGTTTGCGCGACTGGCACAAGCCGGAATGCTCGATCAGGCGATCGGCCCCACATAGTGCTCGTAGATCACCTTCGAGACATCAGCAACCAGCCGTGTTCCGGCCACGCCATCTGGCGCGCCCTTCACGAAGATCGACAGCGCATAAGATGTCCCGTCTGGCGCGTAGACGATCCCCGCATCATTGCGGACGCCGCGTAGTGATCCGGTCTTGTGAGCGCACACCACACCGGTCGGCAAATGTGCCGGGATCCGCTCGCTGAGTTTCTGCCGCTTCATGATATCCAGCACAGCATCTCTGGCCGAGGTGCTCAACCCTTCACCATTCTCGATGGCAACGTGAAGCCGGATCATGTCCCGTGGGGTGGTGATGTCGTTATCCGGGGTCTCCTTGAAGGCGTTGGCATCCCACGGCGCGTCTTTACCCTTGAGCAGCTCTTTCACCTTCTCATAGGTAAGCTCTGGATCTTCCGGATCGAGGTTCTGAAGCCCACACAGCAATCCCCAGGTGCCCATCGGGATCGACGTGCTGGACATTCCGAGATCCTGCACCGCCTGCTGGATGGCCTCTTTGCCGAGCAGATCGAAGACGATATCGGTGCCGGCGTTATCACTGATGACCATCATCAACATCGCTACGTCACGGATCGTCAGCGAGGCTCCGGCATCGAGATCCTGAATTACGCCGGATCCGGGAACCCGGTGTCGGTCTTCAATGATGATCCGGTCCGTGGGATCGATCTTCCCCTGATCTACCTGACGATAGAGTTCATACAACAAAACCGTCTTGAATGTGCTCGCCGTAGGGAAGATCATGTCCGGGTTGAGCTCGATCTCCTCCCCGGTCTGAAAATGCCGGGCCGCAATCCCGATCGTACCGCCATAGGTGGACTCGTCGATCACGGATTGAAGCCGCTGGTACACGTCACTGGTCATTCGGGTGCCTTTCTGCTGGGCCACGGGTCAGGCTGGCCTGTCAATCATCTCTAGCACAAGCTAACACGGGGACCGGTATCGGCCAATTGGCAGGCCTTCCAACCGCAGGGTGTCGCGGCGGAACCGGGGGTTCGGGTGCTATACTGCGGCCCTGAGGATGAACTCAAATTTGTCAATGATGACCCGTTCGAACAGATCAGGTTGCCTGGCGCACCGAAGACAGGCAGCTCAAAGCTAAAGGCAGGTAATGTCATGGGAGACTCGTTCGCCGAAACGATCAGTAAATCGCCACAGAGCCTCGAGAAATCAGCGCTCGACCACGTCTGGATTCACACCACCGAGTGGGTACGCCTGGCCGAAGAAGGTGGCCTGCACGTATTCGAGCGAGGTGAAGGCTCCACGCTGTACGACATCCACGGCAATGCTTATCTGGACGGCATCGCCGGGCTGTGGGTCGTCAATGCCGGTCACGGCCGCAAGGAGATCGGTGAAGCGATGGCCGAACAGGCCAGCAAGCTCGCCTACGTCTCCAGCGCCGCATACACCACCGTTCCGGCAGTTCAGCTCGCCAACGTGCTGGCAGAGATTACCCCGGGTGATCTGAACCGGATCTTTTTCTGCTCCGGTGGTTCAGAGGCAGTGGAGAGTGCACTGAAGATCGCCAAACAGATTCAGGCGATGCGCGGCTTCCCGCGGCGATACAAGGTGATCGCCAGACGCGGCAGCTACCACGGTGCGACCTTCGGGGCTATGAGCCTCACCGGCGACCGCAAGGAAGAGTATTTCGGTCCGTTCATGTACGGCGTTCACCACGTGCCATCGCCCAACCATTACCGCAACGATTTCAACCTCGAGGGTGAAGAGGGCGACATCATGTGCGCCAACTACATCGAGCAGGAGATCATGGCGCAGGGACCGGATACGGTAGCCGCGGTGATCGGTGAGCCCGTCTCTACCGCGAACGGCGTGCACATCCCGTCGCCGAAGTACTGGCAGCGTCTCCGGGAGATCTGCGACAAACACGGCGTGCTGCTGATCATGGACGAGGTGATCAACGGATTCGGCCGCTCTGGCAAGATGTTCTGCACCGAGCACTTCGGGATGCAGCCAGACCTGATGACGATGGCCAAGGGCCTCTCCTCAGGCTACGCGCCAGTCGCCGCGGTGGCTGTCAGCGACAAGGTCTACGACATCTTCAAGGAGCAGAAGGATAAGTCGCTGGCACACCTGCTCACCTTTGGTGGACAGGCCGTGGCTGCCGCGGCTGCGCTGAAGAACATCGAGATCCTGCAGGACGAGAACCTGCCGCAGCAGAGTGCCGAAAAGGGCGAATACGTGATGGCCAAGCTCCAGGAGCTCCGCAGTCACCCAACCGTTGGTGATGTTCGCGGACTCGGCCTGATGTGTGGCCTCGAGATCGTCAAGAGCAAGGAAACCAAAGAGCGCTGGGGCAAAGGCTCTGAGTACCTGAAGACCCTGAACCGGATTCTCAACAGCAAGGGCATGGTGACCCGTGTCTGGGACATCATCCATGTGGCGCCGCCACTGGTGGTCACCACCGAAGAGCTGGATCGCATGGTTCAGATGATCGATGAGAGTCTCACCGAGGCCGAGGCGATGTTCCAGCAGGAGATCGATGCCTGATTCAGGCACCGGCCGCAAGGAGTTAACAAACGCAGCCAGAAACCGGAGCACCACACGGTGCTCCGGTTACCTTTTCGCCGGATACAGGCTCGGTATCGACCTCTAGCAAGCTGGCCCCGATGGCATTGACCGGCAGACCCGTTCGACCCCGCTCAGGGCAAACTCCGCTGCCCGATCTACCAGCCGCTCACCGTTTCTGCAAACGAGTCTAGTAAGCTGCTCCACGCTGTGCCTGGAAACAGTCCCGGCAGTACACGGGACGCCCCTGACGCGGCTCGAACGGCACCTGAGTAGGCTGCTTGCACTGATCGCAGATGACATCGAACATCTGCCGAGGCGCACCACCGCCACCACCGTTACTCATCGCGCCAGAACCATCACTGGTGCGCTCACGCCGCCGCTGTGATCGGCAATTGGGGCACCGCACCGGGTCCATAAACCCACGCTCACTGAAGAAGCTTTGCTCTCCAGCAGTAAAAACGAACTCCGTGTTGCAGTCACGGCATACGATGGCCTTGTCTTCCCCGTCCATGAATCACCCGACTCCCTGTTGCGTGGTGTGCCGAGCGTGGACTCCGGCCACGACTCCGAATCGGAAGACAGGTCATACTTCGTTTGCTGCCTGCAGACAACAGGAGAGCTGTCGTCCGTTTCCCGCGGCATCACCAGTTACTATTTATTGAGTATGAAGCCAGTCTAAAGTACGCACATACTCTCTGCAACCCTTCACTGAAAGAAAGCCGTATCCCGATTTGTTGATTCGGTCCAGACGAGCCACTTGAGGACGGCAATTCGGCAACCCCCTCTTGTCAAACTATTTGTGTTAGTTTATAGTGACGTTACGTTAGTGATTGAGCTAACCCAACGTCAGCAACAACGAAGAAGGGCAACCACGATGCGCGTAACTCCACATGGTGAATATCTGGTCCAGTTCGCCCGATGGCCGAGATTCTTCCCGGTCAACGTCTATCTTGTTCGCGAGGAAGACAGCCTGACACTGGTCGATACCGGCATGTCCGGTCGTGGACCGTTCATCATGGAGCACGTAACGGAGATCGGCCTTCCGATTACGCGGATCGTTCTGACGCATTCGGACCCCGATCACATCGGCGGAATGGATGAGCTGCGCAAACTGCTGCCCGAAGCAGAAGTACTGATGACGGAACTGAGCGCCCGGGTCATCCGGGGTGAAGTGTTGATCGACAAACGCGGAAACGAGGTCGAACCAAAAACGCGCCGGCCCGTTATCGATACTCGACCTACCGGGACGATCGAGCCGGGCGACATGGTCGGTTCGCTCAGAGTTATCGCGGCACCGGGGCACAAGCCTGATCAAGTTGCCTTTCTCGATACCCGGGACAACACGCTGATCGCCGGAGACGCCTTCCAGACCCAGGCCGGAACCGCCGTTGCCGGCACGATTCGCTGGCTGTTCCCCTTCCCTGGCCTCGCCACTGGCGACAAGGTCGGAGCGCTGAATACCGCACGGGAGCTCCGCGCGCTGGAGCCGTCTCGCCTGGCAACCGGCCACGGGCCAGTGCTCGAGAATCCGCTCGCCGAGATGGATGCCGCGATCGCCGAGGCAGCCCGGAAGGTCGAGCGGGGGGCCAGCCATGCCGTCTAGACGCGGATTGACTCGGGAGATCATCGTCAAAACAGCGGCCGACATGCAGGATCAGCATCCGGCACAGGTCCTGACGCTCAAGGATCTCGCCGCAGCGCTCGAAGTTCGCACGCCTTCGCTCTACAACCATATCGACAACCTGGAGGAACTCCGCCAGGAGGTTGCGATCTACGGAGCTCATGAACTGGCTGACCGGCTGGGAAGTGCGGCGATAGGCCGGGCCGGGGATGATGCCCTGCTGGCGATGTCGTGGGCCTACCGGGATTTTGTCACCAATCGGCCGGGGCTGCACCTGGCAACGCAGCGAGCGCCCCGGCCCGATCAAGAGGAATTGATGGCTGGTGCCATGCGCGTGCTGAACATGCTTCATCGAGTTCTGGAGCCGTATGGATTGAGCGAAAAAGAGCAGATACACGCCATTCGCGCGCTGCGGGCAATGGTTCACGGATTTGTATCGCTGGAACAGGCTGGCGGTTTCGGGATGCCAGTGGATCTCGACGAGAGCTTTCAGTATCTGGTGGAGATGTTCGTTGCGCAGGTCAACAATCGACAGGTCTCCGAGTTGCCCACATCGTTCAAGCGGCGTTGAACAAGCGTTACAATTTCGTCCCTGCTCTGGACAACGGGATTTCCGCGTATTACAATACTCATAGAGAGGAACGGAGAAGACCGGAACCTCTCAGCTAAAAGCTCCGAATACTGGCAAGGCACATTGCCAGATGTTGCGGAAGGAGTCAGGTGATTAGCGAGCCGACATCATTAGATTCGCAAACCCCAGCGTCCTTGCTGGCGCACTAAGGGCCGAGAGACTAGCGGCAAGCTGCAGTCCCGGCAATGCTCAACCCGGCTACACAGGGTTTTGACCAGCAGAGACGCTGGTTCCTTTTGTTTAAAGCACGAAAAACGGGCCGCCCGATCTCCCGGACGACCCGCCTTCCTCGAACGAGCTACCCCGACATCTCGCTGTAGATATCATCTGTGTGGGCCGCCATGATGAAATCATTCTGGTGCAGTCCACGAATCTTGTGGGTCCACCAGGTGACGGTCACCGATCCCCACTCTGTCAGCAGTGCCGGATGATGCCCTTCCTCTTCGGCCGCTTCGCCAATCCTGTTGGTAAATGCCAGCGCATCCCGGAAGTTCTTGAACGTGAACTTCCGCTCCAGCTGCTTCACCCCGTCGACTTCCTTGAGGTTCCAGTCCGGAATCTGCGGATGAAACTCGGCGATCTCTTCATCGGTTACGGTCGGCGCACCCTTACGACATGCGGTGCATTTCATCTCGGTCAATGCAGTCATTAGCTACCCTCTCTGAATTGATCTGAAACGGAATCGACCTCACCGCCATTCCCGCAATCTGCATGCACGCTCTCACGGAACGGCGCTAACTGACTCTACCCCGGCTGACGCGGTAGGATTGAAGCGTGGGAAGGGTATAGACGTAATCCAGGTGTGAGTCGCGTTAACGCGACGTGATTCAGCGATGTCGGGAGAGTGCGACAGGATGTCGATTCAACATCTCGAGCAATGGTCAGACGCGCAGTTTGCCGAGGCCGAGGAACAACCATACTATCTACCGATTACTGACGAGGTCCAGATCTTCGAGACCGCGTTCAAGGAGCAACTTCCGGTCATGCTCAAGGGGCCAACCGGGGTTGGCAAAACCCGATTCGTCCGGGCGATGGCACACCGGCTCGGCCGACCACTCATTACCGTTGCCTGCCATGACGATCTCACCGCCAGCGATCTGCTGGGCCGGTTTCTCATCCGGGACAACGATACCGTCTGGATGGATGGGCCACTGACTCACGCGGTGCGGAACGGCGCCATCTGCTACCTCGACGAGATCGTGGAAGCCCGCAAGGACACCACGGTGGTCATTCACCCGCTGACGGACGACCGCCGCCGGTTGCGGCTGGAGAAGACCGGGGAAGTGTTGATTGCCCCGCCGGAATTCCAGCTGGTGATCTCCTACAATCCGGGCTACCAGAGCCTGATGAAGAACCTGAAGCCGAGCACCCGCCAGCGATTCGTGGCCATCGATTTCGATTTTCCTCCGCCAGACGAGGAGCTGGAGATCATCTGTCACGAGAGCGGCGTCGATCGGGAGACCGGCAAGCTCCTGGTCCGGCTGGGTGAACTGATCCGCAACCTGAGTGACTCCGGACTGGACGAACCAGCCAGCACCCGGTTGCTGGTCTACGCCGCAACGCTGATTCGCTCCGGCATCAGTCCGCGACGAGCCTGCGAGCTGGCGATCGCGGCGCCGATCACCGACGACGCCACCGTTCAGCAAGCCGTCTCCGATGTCGTGACGACAATCTTTGCGGAATAGCCCATGGTTCGAGACTGGTTTCGGAAACTCAGCCCGACGCGCATCAGGCAACAGAAACAGCCAGAGACGCCGGTGGTCAGCGTTCCCTTTGCAGATGTGGAGAGCACGCTCGCCCTGTATGTCAAAGCGCTCTCCCGGGATCGCCTCAAGGTGATGTCCAGTTCGCTGGCCCGACAGGGCGCCTACTCCGATGGCCGGACGGTCTTCGTACCGCCGGAAATCGAGATGTTCGACGATCCGACTCAGGCGCGGCTCTTCTATCGAGTGGCCTCGGCCTGGAAAGTGATGCAGGTTGCCAGCGGCACACTCGACCTGGAGCGTGTTCCCGATCCCACCGAGGATCGCGACCGCTTCCTGTATTACGAAGTACTCACCGGGGAATGGGTCGATCGCACCCTCGTAGAGGTCTGGCCCGGACTGGCCCGGAACATCACGCTCATGCGGCAGGATGCACTCGAACGACGCAGCCATAACGGCAAGAACGGCCACAGCAATCTGGAGCCACTGATCCAGTCGCTTCTCCGGCTGCCGCTGAACCGGCAACCCGGCTCCGAGGAACTTCAGAAGATCGCCTCGGAACATCCTCAGCGCAACGGGGAACTCCGGGACATGCTGGTTGCAACGAGGGACATGTTGCACGCCGATGAACCGGGCCAATGCCTGACACTGGCGACCGAGTTCTCCAGCGGAACTGGCAATCTCGACGATACGGTGCCAGATGCGGTGCACTTCCGGGGTCGAATTCGTCCTGATCTGCTCAAGCCACCGGAGATTCATATCGAGGACATCAAGGCTGATCCGAAAACGGGGAGTAGCCGGAATCGTCGGCCTCCGCCACGGAATGAGCCGATGCAGATCGAATCGAACCAGCCACTGCCACGGCAGAACCGGAATCGAAAGAGCCCGACCGGTGGGCGTCAATCGTTGCAGATCAGCCTGGCCGATCGCGAACCAGCCCGGACGTTTCACTCGGTCCCGCTGACGGAAGAGGAAAAGAAGGGCGCCTACGTCTATCACGAGTGGGATTATCTGCGACAGATGTACCTGCCGGAATGGTGTGCGCTGCGCACTCGACGGCCGAAATCCGGCAGTACCGATAAAGTGGAGCAGATCCTGCGACAGCATTCGGCACTAATCCGGCATCTCAAGCAGCAGTTCGAAGCCCTCAGGCCAGAGCGACTGCGGATGACCCGTCAACTCGATGGAGACGAGATCGACCTCGGAGCCTACGTCGACTCCCGGGCAGATCAGATGGCCGGGCTTTCACCGTCAGACAAGCTCTACAGCCATGTGCAGGAGAAAGAGCGCAACATCGCGCTGGCCTGCCTGATCGATCTGAGTGGGTCCACCGGAGCCTGGATCGACGATGACCCGCGGAATGATCAGGTGATCGAGGTCACCCGGCGGGGTATCGTCTTCCTCTGTGAGGCGCTGACTGTGCTGGATGATCGGCACGCTGTCTACGGATTCAGCGGAAGCACCCGGAAGCATGCGGAGTTCTCGATTGTTAAAGAGTTCGACGAGTCCTACGGGGAGACCGTCAAAGGGCGGATCAACGGGCTGTCACCCAGCGCCTATACCCGAATGGGTCCAGCGATCCGGCACGCGGTCCACAATCTGACGATGCAGCCAGCACGGGTACGAATCCTGATGTTGCTCTCGGACGGACGCCCGAACGATTTCGACGGATATGGCGGCCGATACGGCATCGAAGACACCCGGAAGGCGCTGATCGAGGCGCGTCAATCCGGGGTAAGCACATTCGCTCTGACGATCGACGGTGAAGCCCGTGACTACATGCCGTACACGTTCGGCATCGGGCATTACATGGTGATCGAAGACACACCGGCACTGGCAACGAAACTCAGCGATGTCTATCGCCGGTTGACCGTTCAGTAGAGGCCAGAGGCCCTGCGAATCGATACAGGTTCATTGGAAACAGGCCCTCACTCCGGCGGCGCAAGTTAGCCGGTTTCTCCCCTCTCCCAGATTTGGGAGAGGGGCCGGGGGTGAGGGCCATAACCACAAGGAGGAACAGATGGCAGAGAAGGTAAAGCTCAGCGAACAGGAATGGAAAGAACGGCTGACCCCGGATCAGTACCGGATTCTCCGCAAGGGCGGAACCGAGCCGCCGTTCGCCAACATGTACGTGAATGAGAAGCGAGACGGTGTCTATCGGTGCGCCGGATGCGGCACCGCACTGTTCTCATCCGAGACCAAGTACGACTCGAAATCGGGCTGGCCGAGCTTCTGGGAGCCGCTCAGCCAGGACGCCGTCCAGTTCGAGGAAGATCGAACCTTCGGTATGGTTCGCATCGAGGTCAAGTGCGGCACCTGCGACGGTCACCTCGGGCATCTGTTCGATGATGGTCCGCAGCCAACCGGCATGCGGTATTGCATGAACTCGCTCTCGCTCGATCTCGACCCGAACGATCAATCGTAGACACGTTCTCACCCACTGTACGATGATGGAGTCAGGCAATGACCAATTTCGCAACCTTCGGTGCCGGCTGTTTCTGGGGCATCGAGGCATCCTATCGAAAGCTGGACGGGGTCATCGATGTCGCCGCTGGCTATGCTGGCGGACACACCGAGAACCCGAGCTATCCAGATGTCTGCTCCGGCACCACCGGACATACCGAAGTCGTTCAGGTCGAATATGATCCCGACGTGGTCAGCTACCAGACGCTGGTCGATCACTTCTGGAGCCTGCACAGCCCGACCATGAAAGAGAAGCCGCAGTATCGCTCGGTGATCTTCACGCATAGCGATGAGCAGGCAGAGGTTGCCCGGCAAGCGCTGGAAGCGATGAAGGCATCCAGAAACCGGGAGCTCTTCACCAGCATCGAGCCAGCTCCCACGTTCTACCGGGCCGAGGAATATCACCAGCAGTATCTGGTGAAACATGGGGTAGCATAGAGGCTCGATACGGGCGACTCGCCGACAATTTACGATGCCGGTCGGGCGGACCCTGAGTCCGCCCGACCTCAATGAGCAGGTGCAGAGATGACAGACTCCAACCAACCCGCCGGACACGACATCAACGTCCGTGCCGCAATTGACGATATCTCGGGACGGCTGGGCAACTACGGTCAGCTCTCGGCATCACTGGTTCAGGAAGGCTGGATGTCGGCCCCGCAAAAATCGCCGCTGATGAACGTGCTCGGCGTCGGCGGATTCTACAAGGTGGCCCGATGGGTTCCGCTATTGCGCCAGGTCAATCAGGTGCTCATCGCCGTGGGTGCCATCCGGTTTGCCCTGAACGAGATGCAACCGGAAAATGCGAACCGCCACCTGCACAAAGCCGGACTCACCCGGGAACAGGTCGAGGCCGATTTTCACACCATCAGCGAGATAACCAGACGCTACACCACCGATAGCTCCAGAGTCGCCGGCGATATGGCCAACCAGGGCATTCAATCCGCCGGACGTGCTGCAGGCAAAGGCTTCAAAGCGTTCAAGAGCTGGCGCAAGAACTGGATGTCTGAGGAGGGTTAGCAATCGCCTCTGGCTCGGCTCATCAACTGCCGCTCACGTTCTGCAGCAACCGTGTGTGGCAGAATCGGCTGAATTCGCGTCGGTGATTGTCGGGGCATCGAACGGGCGGGCCACCTTTGGACATGTTCAGGCGATTGAGAATGATGTTCGATCGCTTCAGGATGTCACCACGCGCGCCGATCCTTCTGGCTCTGGCCAGCCTGGCCGGGTTCTGGATTCTCTTCTTCTGGTCGATCCTCGTTCGCCGCAGTCACTTCATTCCGTTTGACCTGCTCGATCAGCACTACATGTTTCAGGCGTTCATCAGTC
>REEK01000185.1 GCA_007695115.1 Sphaerobacteraceae bacterium | reverse complement strand
TATCCGGAGCGATTTCGAGAACATCTGGGAGCCAGCGCCCCACCGCTTCTCTACGGTGCCGGCGACACGGAATTGCTCAACCGGGATCAACCCCGGGTGGCCGTGGTCGGCTCACGAGAGATCGACACCGACGGTGAAGCCTTCGCTCGAACTGTGGGAGTAACCTCAGCCGGGATCGGCGCACTGACCGTCTCCGGGGGAGCCCGAGGGGCCGACCGCACCGCAATCGACGGCGCACTCGATGCGGGCGGCGAGGCGATCGCCATCCTGCCGGGCGCCCTGCAGCAGGTGGCGACATCGCGAGCCTACCGCTCGATGGTCAGCGAAGGTCAGTTGACGCTGATTTCGCCGTATCATCCGGGCGCCAGATTCACCGCCGGCAACGCAATGGGCCGCAACCGGCTGATCTATTGCCTGGCCGATCTGGCGATCGTCGTGGAATCAGCGAAAGAGAGTGGCGGAACCTGGGCCGGGGCGACGGAGACGATCAACGCCGGATGGGTTCCAGTTGGCGTACGCCAGACGTCGACCCCTTCAGCGGGAAACCAGGCTTTGATCGACCTCGGGGCGATTCCGATTACTCCAGATACCGTTGCGTCACCAGACGCGTTCCAGACCTGGTTCGAAACCACCACTTCCAGCCACCACCCGCCGGACCCCTCACCCGCCAGCCAGCAAATTCGGTTGCTGGACTGATCACCCCTGCACAAATCAAGCTGGCACGTCTCCTGCGCCCATCGTTCTCCAGAACAGAGCGCACGCGTTAAATCTGCATCGTATTTACCTGTAGCAAGGGAGAACGTACCATGGCATCGCTGTCATCCTTGCCGTCTATTGACGACATCGCGAGCCTCGAAGACATCAAGGATTCACTCAACGAAGTTGATACTCAGGGCTGGGCGCCGGTGATCGGTGGCGGCGCACTGGTGGCACTCGGACTGAGCCGCCGATCCCTCTCCGGGCTGCTGCTCGCATCAGCTGGTGGGCTACTACTCTATCGTGGTTTGACGCCACGCCCATCGGTCATGCGTACCGGCGCCAGTATCACCGTCAACCGCTCACCAGAGGAGCTCTACACATTCTGGCGCGATCTGGAGAACCTGCCGACGGTCATGCACAACCTCGTCTCGGTCAAGGAGATCGACAAGACGCGATCACACTGGACGGCAAAGACATTCGGTGGCGCCACCATCGAGTGGGATGCAGAGATCGCTGACGAAGAGCCGAACCACTACATTGCCTGGAAATCCGAACATGATGCACCGATCCGCACCTATGGCGTGGTGAAGTTCGAGCCTGCACCGGGCAATCGCGGCACTGAGGTCAATCTCATCCTCAAATACTCGATGCCGCTCGGGATTCTCGGCGCAGCAGACGCGGCAGCCATGGGGGTCGATCCGTCCCAGCAAGCTCGTCAGGATCTACAGCGCTTCAAGCAGTACATGGAAACCGGCGAGATCGCCACGACCAGCGGGCAACCTGCTGGTGAACGTGGCCTCATGCCAGATGTCGAAACGGCTGCCGGCGTGATCAACAACGTCGCCGAGAGCCTGAACATCCTGCGCACAGGTGGACGTCGAACAAAGGGGCGTGCCGGTACTCGTGCCTGAACAAGGCACCCATCATCATCGCAATCAATTGCTTAGCACTGGAAGGGCAATTCATCATGAAAGCAATCTGCTGGCACGCGAAACAGGATGTCCGGGTCGAAAACGTGAACGACCCGGAGATCATCAACCCACGTGATGCCATCATCAAGGTCACATCGACCGCGATCTGTGGATCAGACCTGCATCTCTACAACGGATACATCCCGAGCATGCAGACCGGAGATATTCTGGGGCATGAGTTCATGGGCGAAGTAGTCGAACGCGGCAGCGAGGTCACCAATCTGCAGGTCGGTGATCGCGTTGTGGTGCCGTTCACCATTTCCTGCGGCAACTGCTTCTTCTGCAACAAGAACCTCTGGTCACTCTGCGATAACTCCAACCCGAACGCCTGGATGGCGGAGAAGCTCTACGGAGCATCACCAGCCGCACTCTTCGGCTACTCCCATCTGACCGGTGGCTACGCCGGCGGCCAGGCAGAGTACGTCCGGGTGCCGTTTGCCGATGTCGGGCCGGTCAAGATTCCGGACGGCCTCCCAGACGAGAAGGTGCTCTTCCTTACCGACGTCTTCCCCACCGGGTTCATGGCAGTGGAGCAGTGTGGCATAGAAGAAGGCGACACGGTGGCTGTCTGGGGCCTCGGCCCGGTTGGACTGTTCGCGGTCAAGAGCGCCTTCATGCTCGGTGCGGCCCGGGTGATCGGGATCGATCGCATTCCGGAGCGCTTGCAACTCGCCGAGAAGAGCAGCGACGCCGAAACTCTCAACTACGAAGACGTCGATGTGGTCGAAGCGCTGAAATCGCTCACCGGTGGTCGCGGACCGGATGCCTGTATCGATGCCGTCGGTCTGGAAGCACACGGGGAGACCCTCGATGCGATGTTCGACAACGTGGCCCAGGCGGTCATGATGGAGTCGGATCGTCCGCACGTTCTCCGGCAGGCCATTCAGGCATGCCGCAAAGGTGGTACGGTCTCGATCCCGGGTGTCTACGGAGGCATTGTGGACAAGATTCCAATGGGAGCCGCCTTCAACAAGGGCCTGACCTTCAAGATGGGCCAGACCCACATGCACTCCTATATGGAGCCGCTACTGAAGCGCGTACAGGAAGACGAGATCGATCCGAGTTTCATCATCTCCCACCGACTCGATCTGGATGATGCTCCGATGGGCTACGACATCTTCCTCAACAAACAGGATGAATGCACCAAGGTCGTGCTGAAGCCGTAGATCGTCGCAAGCCGGGGGCGCAGTCGTGTGCTATCCTGCATGTTGGCCTGATATGCCGCTTACGGCAGTCAGAATCAGCCGACACTTATGCTACACTCTGGTTGAAAAACGTGATCAGGACTGAGCATTTTCCCACTCAGACAGCACCTGAAGACCCCGGCTTGCACCTAGACAGAGAGGACGATCATGGCCGACGGAAATCTGACCCAGGAACGGATCCAGGAATTGCTCGGACCAGTACAGGATCCAGAATTCGGGCAGAGCATTGTTGACCTCGGCATGGTCAAGAACATTCAGATCGATGACGATACGGCGTTCGTCGACCTGCTTCTGCCGACCCCGGCTCACCCGGCCCGTGGCGAGATCGAACGGCAGATCCGGGCCAGCCTGGCGGAAGGGCTGGATGTCACCTCGGTACGAATCGAGACCACCTGGAATGTCCGCCCCAGCGGTGCCGGCAGCCCGAACGCCGAGGCCCTGCCAACGGTGAAGAACACGATCGCCGTAGCCAGTGGCAAGGGTGGTGTCGGCAAATCCACCGTGGCCGTCAACATGGCGATCTCGTTGGCGCAGGATGGCGCCCGGGTTGGCCTGCTCGATGCCGACGTCTACGGCCCGAGTATCCCGATCATGATGGGTTTCAACGCCCAGCCAATGCTCCGGGGTGAGCGGATCGTTCCGCTGGAAGCGTTCGGCCTCAAGATGATGTCGATCGGCTTCCTTATGGACCCGGAAAAAGCGCTCATCTGGCGTGGACCGCTGGTGGCCCAGCTCATCACCCAGTTCCTTAAAGATGTCGAATGGGGCGATCTCGACTATCTCATCATCGACATGCCACCCGGCACCGGTGATGCCCAGTTGACGCTCGTTCAGCAGATTCCACTCTCCGGCGCGGTGATCGTCACCACTCCACAGGACATCGCCCTGGCAGACGCAATCAAGGGTCTGGCGATGTTCCAGGAAGTGAAGACATCCATCCTCGGGATCGTGGAGAACATGAGCTACTTCGTCTGCCCGAGCTGTGGCGAGGCGAGCGAGATCTTCGGCTACGGTGGTGGAGAACGCACCGCCGAGAAGTACGAAGTGCCGTTGCTGGGACAGATCCCCCTGGAACTGGCCATCCGGCAGGGTGGCGATATCGGCCAGCCGATCGTCGTCTCATCTCCGGATCAGCCGGCATCCCAGGCACTGCGTGGGGCCGCACGACGAGCCGCCATCAATCTGGCAAAAGAGGCACAGGCGAAGCCGCGTCGTCCGAAGATCATGCTCAAGAAGGCGATGTAGCAGCCAGAACTGGCTTCCCGAACGTCGATACCGTTCTGACACACTCCCGCAAAGGAGCGTTCCTCACCATGTATGACGCGATTATCGTCGGCGCCCGGATCGCTGGTGCAACAACCGCACTCCTGCTGGCCGAGCGTGGCTACTCGATCCTGCTGCTCGACAAAGACCGGTTTCCGTCTCCGGTGATGTCTACCCACGTCTTCTTCACCGACAGTCTCGATGTTTTCGAGCGAATCGGTGTGCTCGACGAGGTGCTGGCGATCGATGCACCCCGCTTGACCCGGATGCGCTTTCCCTATGTGGAATCCGACTTCCCCGAGGTCAACGGCCGGGACTTCGCCCTCTGCATTCGGCGAGACAGGCTGGACGAGATCCCGCTCCGGGCCTGTGAACGCCATCCGAACATCGAAGTCCACACCGAGACCCGCGTCACAGGCCTGAGCTGGGATGCCGATCGCGTCAGCGGCGTCCGCTATCAGCCACGCGGATCTCAGACCGAAGAGACAGCCGCCGCACGGATCGTCATCGGCGCGGACAGTCGCCACTCGCTGGTCGCCCGCGAAGCCGGTGCCGAACAGTACGATGACGTTCCGGCGCTCTTCGCCTGGTACTACGGATATTTCCGGGATGTGCCGCGGGATGAGCCAGTCAGTGTCTACGCTGCCCGGACCTCACTGCCACAGATCGAGGCCGAGTACGCGGCGTCGTTCGTCTTCCCGAGTGATGACAACCTGACGCTGGTTGGTTTCGGGGTCCAGCGCGATCGCTTCGACGCCTTCCGGGAAGACCATCGCGGCAACTATCTGGCCGGTCTCCAGACCCTGCCTTCCGTGATGGAACGTCTGGGTGATGCCGAGCCGGAAGGGCCAATCATTGGCACCGGCGATCTCGCCAATTTCCTGCGTGTGCCGGCCGGGCCGGGCTGGGCGCTGGTTGGCGATGCTGGCTGTCACAAAGATCCCCACACGATTCAGGGGATGGGCGATGCCACCCGGAGCGCGGTGCTTCTCAGTGAGGAGATCGACGCCTGGTTCAGCGGCGAGAAGTCGGAACAGGACGCCGGTCGCGACTATCACCAGCGGCGGGATGCCGATCTGAAGCCGATGTACGACTTCACCACCAATCGACTCCAGGCACAGGTCGATGAAGAGGTCTGGGACGCATTTCAGACACTGACCCGGGAAGACCCTCAGGTCGCCCGGGCCAGAGTTGCTGCCACGGCTCACGCTATCGATCCGGCAACCGTCTACACACCGGAAGCCGTCGAAGGCATGGTCTCCGCAGCGAAGGTTGCGGGCTAGCCGGTCACCGCCCCGGCCATCGCCGCCAGTTGCGATTCACCGGTCGGGGCATCAGACTGCCACGGCACTACCCAGACCCGATCAGCCAGTTCACCCCGAACCCGCTCGATCTCTGATCGCTCCAGCTTTGCTCGTGAGAGCAGAGTTGGATGCTGCGTGCCGCTCAGGTGATAGGTCTGGTTGATGATCCAGCCATAGGGATCGATCCCGGCCCGGCGCAGATCATCCTGCAAACGCTCGGCTTCCAGCACTGGGGTGCCCTCCGCCAGCGAGACAATCAGCACCCGGGTGTAATCCGGATTCTGCAGCCGCATCAGCGGGGTGATCATCCTGCCTCCCTGCACACCGCCCGCGTTACGCATCATCTCCTGATGGTAGGCACCGGTGGTATCCAGCAACAGCAGCGTGTGCCCGGTCGGCGCGGTGTCCAGAATCACATAGCGGTTCCGGGCCATCGACAGCGATCGAGAGAACGCCCGGAATACGGCGATCTCCTCGGTACAGGGCGACCGGAGGTCTTCTTCCAGCAACGCCCGCTGCTGGTCGTCGATATCGCCAGCCCGGCGAATGACGTCTGCCCGGTACTTCTCGATCTCCACCGCTGGATCGATGTGCGAGACCTCCAGATTGTCCGGGGCATCACCGGCCAGCGTATCGGCCAGGTGTGCGGCCGGATCGGTAGTGGTCAAAAACACCGGATGACCCCGTCTGGCCAGAGCGACAGCCACCGATGCGGCCATCGTCGTCTTTCCGACACCGCCCTTCCCCATCAGCATCACCGCACCGGGGCCCCACTCCTCCAAGTCGGAGATCAGTCCGGAGAGATCCGGCACCTCATCGGTCTCGGCCACGGTCGGCTCATCGTGGACGTGTGACTCTGAAGATTCGAATGCCGAGCCGTCGCCGATCGCCCGGAGTGCATCGAGACCGCGCAGATCCCGGGCAATCACCGGAATCTCCACCCGTGGCAGACGCTGCAGCGCATCCGGCATGGCATCGATCGCCAGACGCTGCCGGTAGAGGATCGCATCGGCCACGTCGTCATCCTGTAGTGACGTGGTCAATAGACCGTTTAGTGCCAGATGCTGGTTCTGAATCCCGAGCGACTGGAGTTCACCGCTGGCCCGGGCCGCTTCCCTTATCGCGCTCTGTTCCGGCCGTGTCACCAGAATCAACGCGGTCTGGTCTGCATCAGCCAGTGATTCCACCGTTGCGCTGTATCGCTGCCGGTTCTCATCCAGCCCGGCAAGCGGCCCCAGACAGCTGGCGCCCTGTGGACTGTCCTGAATGTAGTCGCTCCAGGCAGATGGCAGCATCATCAGACGCAGCGTGTGTCCGGTTGGGGCGGTATCGAAGACGATATGGTCGAACTCGCCCTGACCCGTTGATGGTTCAGTCACGAAACGGGTGAACTCATCAAATGCGGCGATCTCTACCGTACAGGCACCGGACATCTGCTCTTCCAGCCCGCGAAGTTCATCCTCCGGCAATACCTCGCGGTAGGGATCGATCACCCGGGCCCGGTAGGCATCGGCGGCCTGTTCTGGATCGATATTCACCAGATAGAGGTTGTCGACACCGGTCACCGGCTGCGGCGCCTGTCCGACCGTCATCCCGAAGACATCTCCGAGGTTCGAGGCCGGATCGGTGCTGACCAGCAGGGTTCGCTTGCCCTGATCGGCCAGCCAGACGGCAACGGTACTGGCAACCGTGGTCTTGCCAACCCCGCCTTTACCGGTAAAGAAGAGATAGCGTGTTGCCCAGCGAGACCAGTTCGGGGTCTGTATCGAGGTCATGGTGAATGCATCCTGACTGCTTGATCGTGCGTTGCTATTCCTGTCACGAAGTATAACGTATTTTTACGAAATAAGCCTGCACGGTTGGTGCTCATGCTAAAATTATGGTTGGTCTGCCGGACACGCGCGACACCGGTAGCAACGAAGCAACAGACCGGAAGTAGAGTCATGAGACGGATCACTCCCCCGTAGGCAGCACTGCGCTCGCAGATTCACAGGCACTTGCCGTGTCCTGGATCTTCGACTGCGTCCGATTCGCCCGTATGACCATCTCACTTGCTGCATAACCACGGAGGAGCACAACTATGTCAAACGAAATCGCATCAGAAGTCGCCCGGCGCCGCACTTTTGCCATCATCTCCCATCCGGACGCCGGGAAAACAACCCTGACCGAAAAACTCCTGCTCTACGGTGGGGCCGTTAACCTTGCCGGGTCCGTCACTGCCCGCAAGACCCAGCGTCACGCGGCCTCTGACTGGATGGAGCTGGAGCAACAGCGGGGTATCTCGATCACCTCGACCGTGCTGCAGTTCGAGTACGGCGATCTGGTGATGAACCTGCTCGATACACCCGGTCACCAGGACTTCTCGGAAGATACCTATCGAACGGTGACCGCCGCCGATAGCGCCATCATGGTGCTGGACGCTTCCAGCGGTATCGAGCCGCAGACGCTGAAGCTCTTCGAGGTCTGCCGTATGCAGCAGATCCCGATCTTCACCTTCATCAACAAGATGGACCGGCCGGCCAAAGAGCCCCTCGATCTGCTGGATGAGATCGAGAACACGCTCGGTCTCTCCGTCTGCCCGATGAACTGGCCGATCGGTGACGGGCCTGATTTCCAGGGTGTCTACGATCGCTTCAGTCAGACCGTCAATCGCTTCGAGCGCACCGAGCACGGCTCGCGACAGGCGCCCGTCAAGACCGCCGGGGTCGACGATCCAAAACTCGATGAGATGCTCGGCAAGAACGCCGCAGCCCGGTTGCGGGAAGATGTCGAACTGATCGAAATGGCCGGCACCGATTTCGATCACGAAGCGATCCTGGCCGGAAAGCAGACGCCGGTCTTCTTCGGAAGTGCCCTGACCAACTTTGGCGTACAGCTCTTCCTCGATGCATTTTCGGAATACTCTCCGGCTCCACGGCCACGAACGGCCGAGAACCGGGAAGTCCAGCCAGACGATGCCGATTTCTCCGGCTTCGTCTTCAAGATCCAGGCAAACATGGACCCCCGCCATCGAGATCGGGTGGCCTATGTGCGGGTCTGCTCCGGCAAGTTCGAGAAGGACATGGCCGTCCAGCAGGTCCGGCTCGATCGACAGCTCCGGCTCAGTCGACCGCTCCGCCTGTTCGGGCAGGATCGGGAAGTCGTTGAGGAAGCCTACGCCGGCGACGTCATCGGCCTGATCAACCCCGGGATGCTGGCAATCGGGGACACGGTGACCACCGGCAACGCCGGGGAGTTCTCGGCGATGCCCCGCTTTCAGCCAGAGCACTTTGCCCTGCTGCGAAACATCAAGACAGAGCGACGCAAGCAGTTCCAGAAGGGGCTCGATCAGATCGAGGAAGAGGGCGGCATTCAGCTGTTCTACCCACTCGATTCCGGCAGTCGAGAGCCGATTCTGGCCGCCGTCGGTGCTCTGCAGTTCGATGTGGTCCGGTTCCGGCTGGAGAACGAGTACAACTGCGAGACCACGATGGAGCAGATGCCTTACGAGATGGTGCGCTGGGTTCACGGTGATCCCCAGGAGATCCGGCAGATGGCCTCGCGCCGTGGCCGATCACGGGTGGAAGACCGTGACGGCAACGTTGCCGTGCTGTTCCGCAGCCGGTGGGACGTCGATTTCGCCCGTGATGAGTTCCCGGATGTCAAGATGAGCCACATCGGTGGACGTCTCGGCGTGCAACCTGCGATGGCAGAAGCATAGACAGAGAGTCACAGGAAGAGTAGACTCTTGCTGTCAGCAGGCATCACATGACGACCAGCTTTCCAGTTATGATGCATGCGTCCTTTGATGCATAGCAACGCCTGTTGCCGTGCGCGCGGAGAGGATAAGGGATGCAAATTCAGATACGCAGCTGGAGAAGCCGGTTCTCGGCTATTATTGCCTGCGCTCTGCTGGTCATGATCGTCAGTGCCCCGGTTGCAGCAGAGAATCACGGTGCCATGGATCACCTTCAGCTCAGAGCAACCTTCAGTGTTTCAGATCCACCGGATGCTCCGTATCACGCCCATCAGAGCATGCTCCACTTCCCACCAGGAGCTGTTGCTCCGCTGCATTCCCACGGCGGGCCGGGCTATATCACCATTCTGGAAGGTTCTGTCACTCTCTATGAGGATGGCGAGCCGACAATCTATCACGCCGGTGACAGCCTGGTGGAAACCACGGACAAAGAGTATCGCGGCATCAACCATACCGATGAAGACATGCGCCTGATGGTCACCTACCTGGTGCCGCACGGCGAAGACGTCACCACGATGGTTGATGATCCGGACCACCCGGAAGCACCGGAGATCGTGGCAGAGGTCATGGCCGAGTCGATGCGTGATTTCAGCGATCCACCGGCATCTTTCGAGCTGGTGCATGCCACGGTCAGCCATCCAGCCGGCATCACTGAAGAGCCGACTACCACCAGTGGCGACCGGCTCATGACCGTGGTGAACGGTGAGATCGACCTGAGCATCGAGGGTGAGTCCTACACGCTGGCCGCCGGCGATTCAGTGATGATCGAAGCCGATTCCGAGTACCAGGTCGGCAATACTAGCGACGCCCGCGCCTTCACCATGAGCACCGTACTCGTGCCCGATGTCCATAGCGTTGCACCAGCAACGGGCGCAACCGTGGACCGCACCTTCGCGCTCTGGATCCTCGTGATGGTCGCCTCGACCCTGCTCGTCACCGGCACCATGCTCCGAATCACCGCTGTACGGTTGCGGTAGCAACTGCCCCGATTCCAGATCGAAGAAACGGCCCTCACCCCAACCCTCTCCCAATACTGGGAGAGGGAGAAGTCCGGCTGTTGCACAAACCGCTCATTGCATTGCCCTGGCGCTACCCGATGTAGGGGCGCACGCCCCTGTGCGCCCGTTGTTCGCCCGGACAGCCGGGTCGACAGGGTCGTCGACCCCTACATAGAGAAACTCCACTGGCCGGGGGTGAGGGCCGTCGTCCATTCAGGAACATGGTTGACACTTTTTTTGCCCCGTGCTCTCGACAACCTGTGCCGGGTTAGCGCGGCATCGGGCACCACATACAATCGCCAGTCCAGGGGTTGCGACATTTTCGCGCACCTCGTTGTCGACCATCCTCCAGGACAACCCAGCGGGTTGTGACCTCAATATCTCCCATCTCTATCGTCTCGGCTCGATAGAGACCGGCATCTCCTTCAGCAGGCAGTGCGACGAAGTCCAGTGGCTCCTGATCTTCGAGCGTCAGGGTGCCAGTGATTTCATCGCCATCAATAGAGAGTTGGATTCTGTCCACGCAATCATCCAGATCGGCTTCGCCATCGGTTAGTTCGCCGGACAGGTATACAGAGACATCCCCGCTATCACAGGCATACGCGGATACGTCTCCGGAGCCTCCGGCGTAGCCCTCCCCTATTGACAGGGCAATGAACAGATCATCCGTTACTTCCCCCACCCACGTGTTCTGATATGGCCAGACATCGTAGGTGTCACCCTGGATTTCAATCTCAGTCGCGGAGATGTCAAGCTCCGGCATCTCGAACATTTCGTACTCTTCGAGCCACTCCTCCACGTAACGTTCGTATTCCGCTTCAGCCTCGGCCCGGGAGAGATCAGAACGCTGATCATCTGTATCGGCATCCTCGTGATCAGTCGATTCTGCCGCTTCATCATCCTGGTCATCATCCGGTTCAGCGGCAGGAGCTTCTTCGTCCTCCCGGGATGCACAGGCGCCGAGCACTGCGCCGACCGTCGCAGCTCCAGCCAGACCAAAGCCGAACTTCAGGAGATCTCTACGGCTCAACTGGGCTTCTGACAATGTATGGTGTGTATCTGCATTTCCCGGGCTACGCATCTGAGACCAACCTCCCACCGAAATCTGGATCATGAGAAACACCGGACAACACCGGTCATACCGTGACCGCGGTAACGGTGCAAGACCCGGTAATCGACTATGAACAGATTAGCCGGGGCGCACGTTCCGAACATCGTGGAGAACACGGAAATTTCGGGAAGACGACCACGGAGATATTCTGGAAGCAATAGGATGGGACTGGGAGGAATAACTCGAACGGGAGGGCAGACGGAAGTCGCCGTCTACCGAACGTTCGACCTCTCCCCTCTCCCAGAACCTGTCCTGAGCGAAGCCGAAGGATCTGAGAGGGGGCGGGGGTGAGGGCCTGGTCCGGCTGTTGCACAAACCGCTCGTTGCATTGCCCTGGCGCTACCCGATGCAGGGGCGCACGCCCCTGTGCGCCCGTTGTTCGCCCGAAGAGCCGGGTCGACAGGGTCGTCGACCCCTACATAGAGCAACTCCGCTGGCCGGGGGTGAGGG
>REEK01000065.1 GCA_007695115.1 Sphaerobacteraceae bacterium | reverse complement strand
GCACAACAGCGCGAGATCCACGGCAGCCTGCTGCTTGGCGATCAAGAAACGGCCGGGCCACAGCCACCATACGAATCGCTCTGGTGGCATGAAGTTCAGCAGAGCCGTCCGGCAGTGATCGGATTCAGCCTGGTCGGGGTGCTGCTCACCGGAATCTTCGGGATGGTAGCGAATGATTTCGCTGAGTTCATCGTCGACTTCCCGGCATTCGCGGCATTTCTCAGCGAGTTCGGATTGTCCGATCCGGGCGATCCATCCGCCTATATCGGTTTGATCATCACGATGCTGGTGCTGGTTCCGGCGCTCTTCGCTGCCGGGCATGTAGCCGCGATACGTGAAGAAGAGGCGACTGGCCGTCTGACCGTGCTTCTGATTCTTCCGCTCGAGCGGCACCGCTGGCTGATCACGAACGTGCTGGTTGGATTGGCCGGCATTGTGATCATCAGCCTTCTGATCGGCTTCTCCGCAATGATCGGCACCTCAATCACCGGTACGATGCTCGCGCCAGCCGATGCACTGAGCGCCGGGCTGAACCTGATTCCGATCGCCGTTCTGTTCACGGGTCTCGGCGTGCTGATCTTCGGCATCTATCCACAACTCACCGGGGCGCTCCTTTACACGGTCCTGCTGGCCAGTTTCCTTCTGGTGTTGCTCGATGCATTCCTGGACATCCCTGGCTGGTTGATCACGCTTTCGCCGTTCGAGCATCAGCCGATGGTTCCCGGGGAAGCCGCGAACCTGACGGTGTCCGCCATATTCCTCGTGCTCGGGATTGCCGGCGTGATAATCGGAGCAATCGCCTTCCGGCGTCGCGACATGATGATGGACTAAAGCATCTCGTCACCTTAATGAGCATTTGCTATGCACGTGGACGGTCAATTGAAGCAGTGTATTCACCTGCTGATCGAAGAGAAGGGCAATATGATCACACCTCGCCAGCGATACTCCGGCCCGACCGTCGGTTACTTCTCGATGGAAGTTGGTCTTTCACCAGACATACCAACCTACTCCGGCGGACTGGGCGTGCTGGCCGGCGACACACTTCGAGCGGCCGCTGATCTTGATATGCCGATGATCGGGGTCACGCTGTTACACCGCCAGGGATACGTTCGGCAACATCTCGATTCGGTTGGCAATCAATCCGAGAGCCCCAGATCCTGGGATCCATCGACGCAACTCGAGGCAATGGATACCATCGTTACCATTGAGATCGATAACCGTCCTGTTCAGATCCGAGCCTGGAGATACGAGATCCACGGGAGCGTAAACGGTGGGCGTGTTCCGGTGTATTTTCTCGATACGTTCCTGCCAGAGAACGATAGCGAAGCGCAGAAGCTCACCGACAATCTGTACGGCGGCGATCAACGCTACCGTCTGTCTCAGGAAGCCGTTCTGGGACTCGGTGGTGTAGCGATGCTCACAGCACTCGGTCACACCGATGTTGACGTCTTTCACATGAACGAAGGTCATGCGGCATTACTGGCGATCGAGCTCCTTCGTCTGCAGCTTGATAGTCGGTCGCCCGGCGATCTCAACGGCACCGATATCAACGCGGTTCGGGGACACTGCGTCTTCACCACGCATACGCCGGTTCCCGCCGGTCACGATCAGTTTCCGGAGCAGTTGGTCCGACAGGTCCTGGGCGATCGCATATCGGAGGTCATTCTCGCTTCCAGTTGTTTCCAGGACGGGACCCTCAACATGACGTTCCTGGCACTGCGATTCTCTCGATACGTCAACGGTGTGGCGCTTCGTCATGGAGAAGTCGCCCGAAGCATGTTTCCGCAATACCCGATCGACTCGATTACTAACGGCGTACACGCGACGACCTGGACAAGCCCTCCTTTCCAGCGGCTGTTCGATTCCTACATACCCGAATGGCGAAAGGACAACCTCTATCTGCGCTATGCGGTTAGCCTGCCGCTCGAGGCGGTCGCCAACGCTCACCGGGAAGCAAAAGAAGCGTTCTTTCATGAGATCGATCGACGAACAGGTACTAAGCTGGATCCATCCGTGCTGACTCTCGGGTTCGCTCGTCGCGCCACGCCGTACAAACGCGCCGATCTGCTGTTTACCGATACTGCCCGGCTTCGAAGAATTGCTGACCGGTTCGGCCCCTTTCAGATCGTGTTCGGTGGCAAAGCCCACCCACGCGACGAAGGCGGAAAAGAGCTTATACGGCGAGTCTACCGGGCGGCATCGGAACTGAGCGACGTGGTACGAGTCGTTTACCTGGAAGATTACGACATGTCGCTTGGGATGCTGTTCTGCAGTGGCGTCGACGTCTGGCTGAATACGCCGCAGAAGCCGCTTGAGGCATCCGGAACCAGTGGAATGAAAGCGGCACTGAACGCAGTTCCCAGCCTGAGCGTGATCGACGGCTGGTGGGTCGAGGGCCACGTCGAAGGGATCACGGGGTGGGCAATCGGAAACGACAGACCCGAGAGCGATACCGAGCAGGAAATCTCATCATTGTATGACCAGCTCGAGTTTTCGATTGCGCCAATGTACTACAAGCGACCACTCGATTTTGCCGCGATTGGCCGGTGGTCGATCGCCTTGAACGGATCATTCTTCAACTCGCAGCGCATGGTATCGCAATACGCAATGAACGCCTACCAGCACGTCGCCAGGGAGCCGGAATTGATGTTGGCTGAGGTCTGACACGCGCCTCGGCGATCATCCAGCTCAGGAAACCGTCTATAGCTCCAGCTTCTCCAGCTGATCGTCGCGACCGGCGACGGTCAGCTCATCTCCCTCTTCCAGGCGCTCTTCGCGATGTGGGTTCATCATCACTTTGTCCCGGCGGCGCAGAAAAAGTGGCGTTACTCCATAGCTGCCGCGCAAATCGAGCTCTTCCAGGGTCTTGCCCGCCATCTTGGTCGCGCGAAGTTTGGCCAGGCCATACCCCGGTCCAACATCGAAGTAATCTGTCACCACCAGCGGCATCAACAAGCTGTGGGCAACACGGGTGCCGGTCTCCCGTTCGGGATAGACAACCCGATCGGCGCCAACCATGCTGAGGATCTCGCCGTGCAGCTCATTCTGAGCCTTGGACAGCACGTGCCGCACCCCGAGGCGCTTGAGAATCAGGGTGGCCATAATGCTCGATCGCTCTTCGCTGCCGATCGCCACCACGGCAGCGTCGAAATCCTGCGGGCCGAACCCCTTGAGAATCTCCTGATCGGTCACATCTGCCGTCAACGCGTGGGTCACATGATCGGCGATCGACTCTACCGCTCGGGGATCCCGGTCCATCGCCAGCACTTCGTTTCCGATGCGCTCCAGCTCGCGGGCGATGGCTGATCCGAACCGCCCGGTTCCCAGCACCATAATCTGTCTGGCCACGAGCGGCCTCCTTTCCTAACCGATCTTCACCGATTCTTGCGCATAGCGAGTCGCGCGCGGGGTTGCTGATCCAGCCAGTGCCAGCACCAGTGCCAGCGGTCCCAGCCGCCCGATAAACATGGTAACCGTTACGATCATCCTCGAGACCTCGCTGAGCTCCGGAGTGATGCCGAGACTCAACCCAACCGTCCCGTAGGCGGACGTCGTTTCGAACAGAATCTGGAGAAACGAGAACGGCTCGAAGAACGTCAACGCAATCGCCGAGGTGAACAGCAGCGCAATCGAAACCAGTGCCACGGTGAGTGCCCGGAACACGAGGCTGATCGGCATCTCCCGACCAAAGGCCACCACCTGCTCACGATTGCGGGCCGCCGCGAGAATTGCAAAGAAAAGTAGCATGAACGTCTGGATCTTGATGCCGCCAGCGGTCGAGCCAGAGCCACCACCGATGAACATCGTCGCCATCGTAAAGAACGCCGTCTCGTCGTTCACCTCGTCCATCGGGATCGCGGTAAACCCTGCTGTGCGCGGCGTCATACTATAGAAGACACCATCCAGCACCCGACTGCCCCAGCCCCGATCGCCGAGCGTGTTCGGGTTGGGCACCTCAGTGACGAGGATGAAGACGAACCCGATCACGAGAAACGCCGCCGACGCGCTCAGAACCAGTCGGGTATCCACCGACATCCGACGCCAGATGCCCCGGGTTCCAACCGTATCGGCGACAACGGTATAGCCAACCGCTCCGATGACCGCCAGCGTCCCGATCGTCGAGATAATCAGTACATCATGCTGATAGGGGATCAGACTCTGAAAATCGCCGACCAGGTCAAACCCGGCATTGTTGAATGCGGATACGGAGTGGAAGATGCTCCACCAGAGCGCCTCACCAACTTCCATCTCGCGAAGCATGCGAGGAAAGAGGATCGTCGCACCGATCGCTTCCAGGGCCAGCGTGAAGATCGCAATGCGCTTGATGATCTTGATCACCTGTCCCGGCAGGCCGCCACCCATCGTCTGTCCAAGCAATAGCCGTTGCTGGAGTGAGGTCCGATGACCAAGCAGGAACAGCAGAAGCAGCGTGGCACTTGTCATAAAGCCGAAGCCGCCGAGCTGGATCAGGACCAGAATCACCGCCTGGCCAAAGCCGGTCCAGCCGGTGCCGGTGTCGATCACAACAAGCCCTGTTACACAGACGGCGGACGTTGAAGTGAAGAGAGCAGCGGTGAATCCAACCGAACCATCCTGAGTGCTGGCGAAGGGCAACATCAGAATAATCGTGCCCAGGAGAATCAGCCCGGCAAAGCCAAGGATGAGCGCCAGTGCTGGATTGATACTTCGCTTATGGGGGCGGGGTGGACGCAGACTGACCGTCTCGGTCTCGAGGACAGCGCGGCGAACCACGCGGTCTCCCGGACGATGACTGTACTGTGGGCGGATCGGTCGATTATCTGGCGCGCTCACACCCTGCAGTCTTTCGATGATTCTTTCGATGCCACCGGCGTACTGAGTCAGCGGCAGAGTACATAATCGTCAGAGGCAATGCGTTGCCAGCCGCGCGTTGGCAACACAGGCATGAAGGGCTATTCTAGCAGGAATCCGGAAGTCAGAAGTGCCATCACCGCAAACGCACTGAAATCAACCGCCAACGGCAGGGGCCGACCCCGTGTCCGCCCGAAATGTCGCCCGGGATCCACGGGCTGGCACAGGGCCAGCCCCTACAAGTAACTCGCTGCCAGACTAAGAGGCCGCTTTGATCGCATCTGCCAGCGCTTTGATGCCTGTCTCGATCTGCGCTTCGTTGGCGAACGAGAACGACAACCGCACGGCGTGTTCGCCACCACCGTGGAAGTAGAACTGGGTACCGGGGGAGACATCAACGCCCTGATCCTTCAGCGTCGGAGCAACGTCCGTCACTCGCACACCGTCGGGCAGGGTTACCCAGACGAAGAATCCACCATCGGGATCAGACCAACCTGCACCGCTCGGCATATGGGTTTCGAGTGCCTTACGCATCGCTGCTGCTCGGCCACCGTAGACCTTGCGGAGTTCTCCGATATGCTCGGTCAGCGTCCCACTGGCGCAAAATTCGGTAACGGCTGCACTGACGAAGGGGCTGGTGCCGCCTTCCTGCTTGAGGGCAGCAAACGCCTTGATGAAGCGTGGATGAGCAACGATCCAGCCGAGGCGCAATCCGGCGCCGATGATCTTTGAGAAGGTGCTGAGGTAGATCACCAGTCCGGAATCATCCAGTTCGTACATCGTCGGGAGCTGTTCGCCACGGTATCGCAGATCGTAGTAGGCATCATCCTCGATGATCGGCATCATATGCGTCTTCGCCAGCTCGATCAGATCCTTACGCCGCTGGAGCGTCGCCGTGACACCGATCGGGTTCTGAAAGTTCGGAAGCATGTAGAGAAACTTGGGACGGCGTCCTTCAGACGCCAGCCGGGTGATGATCTCGTTCAGATGCTCCAGGCTGGTGCCTTCATCGTCCACTCGCACCGGTTCGACATCGACCCCGATGCCCCGGAAGTGCCGGACGGCTCCCATCCAGGTTGGTTCTTCACTGATGACGACGTCGCCGGGATCGCAGAGCGCGTCGGCAATGATCCCGAGCCCCTGCCCGGCGCCACTGACGATCAGCAGCTCTTCTTCGGTGCAGTTGATGCCCTGATCACGCTTGAGCTTGGTCTGCAGTTCCTCCAGCAGGCGATCATAGCCACGATTGGCACCGTACTGCAGGGCAATCTCGCCATCTTTCTCCAGCGCAACCCGCATTGCTTCGGCCATGTCGGCTCTCGGCATCGATGTCGGGTCTGGATACCCTGCGCTCAGCGCAATCCTGCCCTCGAGGTTTCGCGGATTGGTGAACGATGCTTCGCCGTGGCGATTCGAGCGCTGACTGAACAGATTCTCGACATCAGTGGGCAGCGGGGTAGTCATAACGAACGGTCCTTTCTCAGTGTCAACAGATCACGGTGGTGTCGAGCGGATAGCAGAGACAGCCTAGCATAGATTCCTGGGTGGGAGAGTAGCGGAGTCAAACCAGAACTTTTAGCGGCAACTGTCATTTCGAGTCACCGGTGTCATCTCGACCGAAGCGGAGAGATCTCTATCGTCCGGAGCGCAGATGCCGGTCCGGAGGCAGTCCGCTGGCGAACATCTCAGATCCTTCGACAAGCTCAGGATGACGGGGTGAGGGCTCGGGATGACAGTCTTCACGGATAACACAAAAAACCCCTCTCCCAGGTTTGGGAGAGGGGTCTGGGGTGAGGGCGAATATCCCTCTAGGAAATCGATTCCTTGTACTGGTCGGCAAAGCCCTGCGTAATGCGGTCGATAATCACCGCAAGCGCAACGATACAGAGACCAGCCTCGAATCCACGTCCGGGATCGATCCGGTTGATCGCCAGCAAGACTTCCTGACCAAGGCCTTCAGCACCGATCATCGATGCAATAACAACCATCGCCAGGGCCATCATCGTGGTCTGGTTGACACCAGCCATAATCGTCGGCAAAGCCAGCGGAAGCTGAACGTCACGCAGAATCTGCCGTGGGGTAGCGCCATAAGCGGTGGCCGCCTCGATAGCAGACTGAGTGACAGTCCGGATCCCGAGGTTCGTGAGACGAATCAGTGGCGGAACCGCGTAGGTAACGGTGGCGATAACCGCCGGAACACGACCCAGACCGAAGAACATCAGTGCCGGGATCAGATACACGAACGCAGGCATTGTCTGAGCGCCATCGAGCAACGGTCTGATCACCGCATCCGCTTTGTCACTCTGGGCCGCCAGAATACCGATCGGAAGACCGATAATGAAGGAGATGAGTACCGCCGCAATAATGATTGCCAGCGTAATCATCGCCAGATCGTAATAGCCAAACATACCGATCATAACCATCAAGCCAGTCAACACAACCGTATTGAGCGGGCTTCTGGTTGCCGTCCAGGCGAGAAGGGCGATAAGACCGAGCACCAGCGGCCATGGAAGCCAGGTAATGGCATCTTCCAGGTTGAGCAGGACGGTTCGGATGACGGTCGCGATAAAGTCGAACACCCCACCGAAGTTATCGAGCAACCACGAAATTGCGTCATTAACCCTGGTACGGAGATCGATCTCGATCGTTTCAGGAAACTCGTTAAACACTGGTCACCTCGTTACTCGGCTGGTTACTTGTCTCCACCTCGCTCGCGACCAGATCCGGCTTGGATTCCGGGTCCTCTTCGTCATAGTCGATATCGTGCGCCAGAGCCTCCAGAAGCATGTTCTTGGTAATCATGCCCTGCAGAGTTCCTTGATCATCGACTACCGCGACAGGGTGGCGGGTATTGAGCACCAGCGGGAACAGCTCGTCAATCGGGGTTTCAGAATCGCAGGTAACTGGCTTGCGCGCACCAGTTCCCAGGTGCAAGGTGCCGCCGGATTGAGCGAGGCGCTGAATTGTTTCCCAACTCATCACGCCCTGCACCTTGTTGCCACCGTCGACAATAAAGGTGCTCCAGATCTTGCGCTCACGCATCATCTCGACGGCTGACTCGGCGCTGTCGCCGTCACGAGCGGTGAGCGGATCATCACTCATCACCGATCGAGCAACCATGAACCGGGCCGGAGAGGCACCCTCGACAAAGCTCGCCACGTAATCATCGGCCGGGTTGGTTACCAGCTGATCTGGAGTGGCGATCTGGATGATCTCGCCGTCACGCATAATCGCGATCCGGTCACCGAGCATCAACGCTTCATCCAGGTCATGCGTTACCAGAATCGTGGTCAGGTCTTCCTCATTCTGAAGCCGACCGAACTCCTGCTGCATCTGACGTCGGACAATCGGGTCAAGCCCGCTGAACGGCTCATCCATCAGCAGGATGGCTGGATCATGAGACAGCGCGCGTGCCAGGCCGACACGCTGCTGCATACCGCCGGAAAGCGCGCTTGGTCGATATGATTCCCAGCCACTGAGGCCGACTCGATCAATTGCGCTCTGCGCTTTTTCGCGGCGCTCTTTCCAGGAAATGCCGCGTGTCTTCAAGCCATACTCGGCGTTCTCCAGCACGGTCTTGTGTGGAAGGAGTCCGTAATGCTGGAAGACCATCGCCACTTTATTTCGGCGGACCTTCCGCATTCCGTCTTCGCTGAGCTTGGTTACATCTTCACCATCGATAATGATCTCACCATCAGTCGGTTCGATCAGTCGAATCAGCGTCCGGATCAGTGTGGATTTACCACTTCCAGACAGGCCCATGATGACGAAGAACTCGCCCTGATGGACCTTGAAGCTTGCTTCACGAACACCGACAACGGTGCCGAGCTTCGACTGAATCTCGTCCTTGCCGACCCCATCGCGGATCGCCTTCAGGACTGCCTGCGTATTTCCTTCATCATTAAAAAGCTTGGATACTTTACGGCACTCAAGCAGTACGGTGGCGTTTTCGTCTGCCATTCTCTCCACTCCCGTTCATGCGGGGCGACTTAATCGGGAAGAGGGCAAACGCAGTTGCCCTCTTCCGCTAGCGCTCAGCGCGATCGAACTGTCGACGAGACTCCGAGTGAGACGTCAAGTCGATGTGATGTAGACACCAACGTTCGCCGCTATCGTCGCGCATCGCACCATTCAATTTCTACTCGTTGAGCGCTGCTTCGACGCGCTCGATGACTTCGTCTGGAACCCAGTTGTGCCAGAGGTCGGTGCGCTCACGGAGGAACCACTCGGCGCCTTCGTCAGCTTCAACGTCTTCCTCGAGCATGTACGCCAGGATTTCACTGACGTCTTCCATGTCGAGCTCGAACGCCTCGAGCATGGCAACCAGGTCCGGCATGGCGTTGTAGAACTCGTCGGTCACACCGACGTGAACTGGAACGGCCGGATAGGCACATGCCTCGTCAGGGATTTCATCCGCTTCAAGGGCTTCCTGGATTCCGGACCAGCACTCTTCGGTGTACTCCGGCTCTTCCAGCATGGTCAGGTCCAGCTGACCGAAGACCCAGCTCGGGCCCCAGTAGTAGCCGAGCCATGCTTCGCCCTGCTCATAAGCGGTCAGCAGTGAGGTATCCAGCGCTGCGCCAGAGCCTGGCAGGAAGCGGTTGAAGTGCTCATCCAGACCATAGGCATAGAACTTCGCCTCGTTGACGCGCTCACATTCCCAGCCAGCAATACAATCGAGGAAGCGACCCTTATCGGAGTCTTCAGGATCCTGGAAGTATTCCCAGTGATCCGGCAGATCATCGATGTGCTGGAGGTCTGGCGTGATCGGATCGATACCGCGCTCTTCGTCGCCCTCGATCATGTAAGTCGGGACGAACCAGCCCTGGATCGATTCACCGAAGCTCGGTCCGAGGTCATGCAGCTGGCCCTCTTCGAGCGCCGGCTCCCAGCCTTCCTGCTGATCGACCCAGATCTCGAGCGAGACCTGAATGTCATCGCCCATCATGCCCTGGAACAGCGGGATGGTCTGGCCGAAGGTAGCATCGGTCGTGTAACCGTAGCCTTCTTCGACAATGTACTGAATAACGCGGTTCAGCGCCTGAGCGCTGTCCCAGTCATAGTCAGCAAACACGATGTCGCCGTCCCACTCCGACTCGCCAATGGCGACATCGGTGGCGGCATCGTCAGCAGCTGCGTCGTCGGCAGCTTCTTCATCATCGTCTTCAACAACCGCGTCGTCATCCTCAACGGCTGCGTCATCGGCTTCATCATCAACTACTGCATCATCAGCGGCATCATCCGTGGCGTCGTCAGTCACCATTTCGGTGTCATCGGTCGCACCAATATCAGCATCGTCGCCGTCATCCCCATTGTCGTCGCAGGCCGCCAGGACCAGCGCAAACATGAGAATCGCGAGCGGCAAAAACCATCGAACTGATGGTCGTATCACGGCAGAATCCTCTCACTTAAAAAATCGGCGCCTCGCGCTTCTGAGGCGAAACTTCCTTGCTCAAACCTCACCAGTCTCCTCACCACCGGTGATCATCAAGCCCTCGGACAAAGCCATTGTAAAATCGCAAGTCTTGTTCCTGCACTGATACGTGCACATAGGTCTGGACTGTACTTGCGAAATAAACTGGCGTTGTCGGCTGGGAAGTTCGCTTACAGCTCCAAAAGAGCGCCTCGATAGAAACCGAGCATGTACCAGGATTACTCCTGATGCTCAGATGGCTGATTCAGCGCGGGAGAACCAGCATCTCCTCCGGTCTCTGCTTCGAACCGTGTCAGACAATTCGATGACGTTTACGCATCATCGCATCGTCATGTCCGGGCAGAGTTGATTGAGAATAACAAGTATGTTGCCATTCGTCAACCTGAATCAGAGACTCCAGGCGAATTTCTCTCCGGCGACCCTGTCGAACGTTCGGTGCGTCCGTTCGCGATTGTCCGAACGGACATGTCGTCCGGGAGACCCGAATCGAGTCTCCCGGAAAGACTCTCATTGAACTACTGCAGCGCGTCTCGCACGCGATCGGCTACGTCTTCCGGCACCCAGTCACTCCAGAGGTCTTCGTACTCCTCGAGGAACCAGAGGGCCGCTTCGTCGTGGTCAACATCAGTTTCAGCCATGTGCGCGAGCGATTCATTTACGACGTCGATATCGACGTAGAACTCCTCGAGAAATGCGACGACGTCTGGTGCCTCTTCCGCGAACTCGGGCGTACTTACAATGTCCCCAGTTACCACCGGCCAAGCACACGCCATTTCTGTAGCGCGCCCTTCCATGGCAGCTTCCTGAACTTCATCCCAGCACTCATCAGAGTACTCCGGCTCTTCGAGCAGGGTAATCTCAACCTGTCCCGCAACCCACGTCGGCACCCATGTGTAACCCAGCCACGGTTCACCTCGCTCGTAGGCGGTTATCAGTGATGTATCCAGAGCTGCCCCGGAACCAGGGAGAAACCGGTTGTAGTACTCGTCGAGTCCATAGTAGTAGAACTTCACTTCCTGGACGCGCTCGCCTTCCCAGCCGGGAACGCCATCGTAAATGCGGCCCTTTTCTGGGTCTTCAGGGTCCTGGAACGCTTCCCAGTGATCCGGTAAATCATCGACGTGCTCGAGACCTGGAGCCGTCGCTTCAATACCGCGTTCCTCGTCACCTTCGATCATGTAGGTTGGTACCCACCAACCCTGAACAACATCATCCAGGCTGGCGCCGAGGCTAACGACATCGCCTGCATCCAATGCAGGAGTATAGGGTGCCACCTGTTGCTCACCGATCTCCATCGAGAGGTCGATCTCGCCGTCCAGCTGTGCCTGGAAGAGCGGGATCGTCTCGCCAGGGATCGTACTTGTCTCGTATCCGTAGCCTTCTTCGAGGATGAACTGAGCAAGTCGGTTAAACAACAGAATACTATCCCAGTTATAGTCTCCGAAGATGATCGGTCGATCACCATGCCAGGTGCCGGCAACTTCGGCATCGTCTGCCGCGTCGTCGGTTGCGTCGTCTGTGGCATCGGTGGCGTCATC
>REEK01000133.1 GCA_007695115.1 Sphaerobacteraceae bacterium | reverse complement strand
AGGAGTGGGCGGAGACGTATCGACGTGCCCGGATCTCCCGTGGTCTGATGGTGCAGCTGAGCCATGCCGGTGAGCTGGAGCGGCTGAGCGAGGCGCTCGCGGCCCAGGGTCTGACCGTGGAGCCAGTCAGTAATGATCGGTTGTTCGTGCGCGTGATCAGTGAGGATCGAGATGAAGCAACCGCCCGGGTGTTGCGGACGGTGCTGTCTGATCTCGGCATCGCGGCGAGGTGGGGGTAGAAACCCCATTGTGCAGTGATCTTTGGCGGAGTGGCCGTTCTGCCTACCCTCTGCGGTCCTCCAGGTTGGATTCCCCACCATCCGGCGGCTTGAGCTCCGGCATTTTGCCGATCTGCCCGGAGAGAACGACCTCGGCGAGGACGGATTGAATCACCCGGACACCAAGCAGAGATGTGATGTCAGCCACGTCATATGGCGGGGCGACTTCCACCACTTCGAGCCCGGAGATGCCCTCACGTGAGATCTTCCGGATCATCTTCAGCAGCTCGCGTGGCAGGAACCCACCGGGCTCCGGCGTGCCGGTTCCAGGGGCGAACGCGGGATCCATGCAGTCAACATCGAAGCTGATGAAGACCGCTTTGGCGTTCCGCCAGGCGATATCCAGCGCGTACTCGGCGATCTTGTCGATGCCGAACTGATCGACGTCTTCCAGGGTGATCACGGTGGCCCGCCGATCCCGGGCGATCCGGAGACCTTCCCTGGAGCCAGTCCAGCCGCCGATGCCGATCTGCACCAGGTTCTGGGGCGGCGCGTTCGGGATGTTGGTTGCATGGAAGAAGGGGGTGCCGTGCATCCGCTCGTCCATGTTGAACTCGCTGAGGTCGCTGTGCCGGTCGAAGTGGATAATCCCGATGTTGCCGTCAACGTAGGGCGACATCCCCATTACGTCCGGGTAACCGATCGAGTGATCGCCCCCGAGCACAACGGGGAACACCGATCGCTCGCTCAGGTAGCCGATCGCTTTGGCGATCTGATCGAAGCTCTTCTCGATGTTGGCCGGAATCACGGAAACATCGCCGACATCGACCATGTTCAGCGTTTCGACCAGATCGACGCCGATCTCCGGGTTATAGCTGCTGCCGAGCGATGAAATCCGGCGCATCGCTTCCGGGCCAAATCGGGTGCCGGAGCGATAGGTGGTGCCGGTATCAAGCGGAACGCCGATGAAGGCGACGTCCTGCCCGCCCAGTTCGCGCATATCTTCCAGATACGGCACGCCCAGCATCTGCCCGGAGTTGGAGAATCCGCCGCCGCTGCGGTTGAAGAGCGGTATTTTGCGGTCTCGAATCGAGGCGGCGGATTCCAGCCCATGTTCCAGCGCCAGTGCGGAGTTCTCGTCGCGCCTGGTGCTGGGCCACTGGACCGAACGGTCCATCGCCCATGTTCCTTTGAGGTCCTCGTGTTTCACGGTCTGCCCTCCCGCGGATGAACTGTATTTGGTGAGGGCAGTGTACCTGCTGTGGAACGTTTACGATACCCCAATTGTCAGCCGTGGGAGTGTGCGCTCGCGGCTTCCTGGGCCTTTTTCTCGGACATGATGAAGAGTAGTGCCCGGAACGCCGCTTCTTCCGGGTTGCGGGAGACGATGTTCGCCAGTGAGAAACTGCCCTCGTTGAAGCACATACAGGCGAAATCGTCCGGATAGCAATCGATCACTACCGCGTGTGCTTCACCACGGAGCAGCTGAACCAGCCGGCTCAGGGTCGGAACTACGACTTCTTTCTCCTGAAGCTCACCGGGAGGATCGAAAACCATTCGCATATCGTCTGGAACGGTTTCGCCAAGGATCCAGTCGCCAGGCTGCGGGGTCAGTTGAGATGCGAACTCGTATCCCTGTCCGCGGCAGAGCCGCAAATAGGAGTAGGCGAAGCCGTTGATCACCTCGTCTGGATCACGACGTTTATCGGCCCCGATGTTCGGGTTGGTGTGAATACGAATCTGCGATGAATCCATACCTGAAAGACCTCTCAACCACGGAATCCGGCCGAATGTGGGGCCGGCTGCTGGCCACTTGTTCCGTCAGGGATGGTACCACTGAAGAAAGTGTCAGTGCTGCGTATCGTTGCTCAGTTGCTATGGCGATGTCCGGGGCACTCTGTTAGGTTTAGTTCGCCTGACTGGCAGGATTCGTCTCGATGTCTTACAGGAGGCTGGCTCGTTGCTGACCGATGTACGTCTCTGGCTGCTGATTATCCTCAGTATCGCCATGCTGTTCACGATCGAGGCGATCGAGGAGTTTGTCGAAGGAAGCTGGCCTCAGTTGAAGCGTCCCTATGATTTCTGGGGCGTCTTCGGAGAGCTGCGCAACCTCTGGATGGCCGTGGCGATGTTCGTTTTGCCCGGCCTGGTCCTGACGATCCTCAATCTGGCGATTCTGCTTATCCGTGATCTGCCGCACAGCAACGTACAGGTGCTGGGAACGATCTTCGTGGTCGTTGGCTGGCTGGTGTTTCTGCTCACCGCAATCAATCTTGCAGGCATCGGCACCTACCTGCGAACCGTAGGATTTGTGGTTCCACTGGCGCTGTTGCTGATTCTCAGCGTTGGTGATCTGTTGCTGCTGATTTCACTGGTGGATGTTTTCCCAGATGATCTTCGCTCGTTCCTGCCGTTCGATACAGAGAACGGTAACGGCATCGAGAATGGTGATGCCAACGGGGATGCGGTCGAATCACCCTGAACTGGCTAGCCCCGGGGTTCAGTCATGCCTGGCAGCATAGAGGTATCGAACACCGAATCTGGCGGCTGACCTGATGAATCCAGATAAAAGGAAAGACTCTGTAGCGCGCTGGTCGGATCGATCTCGCGCACTCTGACGTGCGGTGGGACTCTGATGATCGCCGGGGCGTAATTCAGGATTGCCTGCACGCCACTGTCGACCAGTCGATCGGCGACCGCCTGGGAGCTCGATGCTGGAACGGCAACGATCCCGATCCGGATGCCAAGTTCCGGAATTACCTGGTGCATGGTCGCCTCGTCCATCACCACCACTCCGTTGACCTGATCCCCGATATGCTCCGGATTCCTGGCAAAGATGGCTGCCACCCTGAAGGAGTTCGTCTCGAAGCCCCGGTAGTGCGCAATAGCGCGGCCAAGCTGGCCGAAACCGACCAGAGCGACATCCCAGCAGCGATCGAGTTTGAGCACCCGCTGAATTCCTTCGGCAAGGGTGACGATGTCGTAGCCTTTGCCCTGTTTACCGAATCGACCGAAATACGAGAAGTCTCGCCGGATCTGCGCAGCGGTAACCCCGATGTGTGCGCCAAGATCTTCGGACGACACATTCTCAAGGCCAACATCCTGCATCCGCCTGAGCGTGCGCAGGTAGATCGGCAATCGACGAATAACGATATCCGGGATCTCAGGCGAGCTCATAAGGCAGCATCTCCTGTCCGTCGATCAGCCCGATCGATACTCGGTTGACAGGCCAGAAAAGAGAAAACAGACCCGCCTGATGATTGATACGCAAGGTTTCAGTCGAACGGAAAACATGCTACCACTCATCGGCGGGCCCTCGCCACAATCGGCCTACGCAGTCAACGCTAGTGGAGCCTAGCTGATGTAGCGTTCCAGCCAGTCGCTGACCCTGGATGGATCAGTGGATTCGGCCGGCAGATTGTTCCAGGTATCCATCAGACGCTTGACGATCGGCTCCACCTGAAGTGTGCCGGATGTCCAGATGGCGACGTGCTGATGATGATCGGTGGGATCGTCATCCGGATAGTATTCGAACAGCGCTGCTGCGTTGCCGCCGACCATCCGGTTCGACTCTCCGTACTCTTCTTCCGCGAGCGCGATCTGGAAATGATCTCCCTGGGCCAGCATCTGCTTCCAATAGCTGGCGATCCGGTGAACGATTTCCTTGCTATCGACATCGTCCAGCGAAATGAACCGTGCGCGGACGCGGTCCAGAAGCTCAGGATGAACGATGATCTTGATCGGCCAGTCATACGGGAATTCATCGTGAGCCAGCTCGTGCCAATGCGCCCATTTCCGGGCGACCGACGGGTCGACCGGCAGCTTCGGGAACAGGCTATGGTAGAGCGTCATGTAGTCAATGTTGGGCGTGCTGGCCAGCATGCCCGCGTTGTTGAGAATCCCCACTCGCGGGCCGGGGATCTCGATGAGCTGCACCAGCGATCGTGACAGCCCGATCGGGTTCTGTCCGCGATCCTCGATCAACTTGCGGATATGCTCGTCCCGCTTGAGGTGCGACTCCTCGGTTGCAAACAGACTGGAGAGTTTCTCCTGCACTTCGACATTTGATGCGTGCCCGTTGGAGAGTAGTTCGATTGCATGGTTGAGTTGTCGACGGGTATCGATTGAAAGCCCGACGATCTCCTGGTAGGCATTGTCATCAAGTGCCAGCAAATCGGCTTGCCAGGCGAGCTGCTCATCGAGTTCCTGCAGGTCATGCTCCAGCTGAACGAATTCGTCGATGCTAACGCCCAGCACCTGTGCGATATTGGCCAGCACAGTGAAGCTCGGAAGTGTCTGGCTGCGCTCCAGGCGGCTCAAGTGTGATGCGGAAAGGCCCGCCGAGCCAGCAAGATCGTCGAGAGTCAGCGCACGCAGTTGACGCAGATGCCTGATCTGCGGGCCAATTCTCTGACGTTGTGCGATTGTCTTGGTCACCATTGGTCTCTCTTTCGTCGTGGTTCGTGACGCCAGTCCGAATGATCTGGACCATTGTGCATTATACTGGCGCATGCATCCAAAATTGTTCCCGGCAGAATCATGCCATTATCTGCACAAACATGTTTTCCACCTGCACCGAGCATTCGCCAGTGCAATTCTGATGTTCGCACGATTAGTGCCCAATCATCCAGTGCGCATGAATCCTGACTGCCCAAGCCTTTCTATTTCCGAGGTAAGATGACGGGATCTTGATGTATCGAGATCAAATCATTAGAAATACTCAGAAAAATCAAAGAATTGATTGACAATGATCGAATTCAGGAGTAGTATCTCATCTAACAGGAGGTGAACGATGGCACAGGCGCCGGGTCAATGCCCGACATGTCAGGAACAACTGGGAATTCGCGAGCTCGGATGCTCAAGTTGCGGCACGACTGTTCGAGGTACCTGGGATTCTGCTCCGTTTCAGCGGCTGAGCACCGATCAGCACTCTTTTCTGATTCTGTTCGTGCGGAGCCGCGGCAATCTCAGCGAAATCGAGCGAGCGCTCGGTGTCTCCTATCCGACGGTGCGCGCCAAGCTGGAAGAGCTCATCAGCGCGATGGCCGATGAATCTCCGGCACCGGCGCAGACCAGTGAACCAATGTCCCGGCGCGACATCCTCGATCGCGTTGCCCGGGGTGAAATATCCGCCAACGACGCACTCGAGCGTCTCAAACAGCTCCCAGGAACGGATTGAACCGATGTCCAGCTCTACTCAGCGAATTCCACTTGGTGATTGCAATCGCCTGACGCTGGATGTGACCAGCGCCGACGTGGTGGTGTCCTGGCGTGAGGACATTGACGAGATCGTGCTCGATACCGACGACGTTACTGTGGATCGCGGTGGGGATGAGCTGTTTCTTCGCGTGGATCTCTCAGGTTTCCAGATCGATATTGGAGACGAAGAGACGGAGATTCGAATCTCCGGCCTGGAGTCGCCTGGTCAGATGGTCGAGGACATTCTGAAACGAACCGGTCTGTTCTCCGGTATCGGACGCTCGAAGCCACGAGCGACATTGAATGTGGACCTCCCACGACAGTTGAAAGTCTCCGAGCTGGAAGTCGAGGATGGTTCGCTGCGCCTGGTAGATCCCTACCGGACCGTTGAATGCACCGTGAAACGCGGGGACTTCTCGTCAGACGGTGGAGAGGGTGACCTGTCGGTAAGTGGGGGTCCCGGCAAGATCCGGGTTGCCAGTTTTACCGGGTCAATTCAAGTTGCCGGCGGCTCAGGTGATGTGTCGCTCATCGATGTGGAGGCAGTGACCAATGTCGCTGCCGGGAGTGGTGAGGTGACGCTGCATCGGGTTACTGGAGATGCGATCAAGATTGCGGCTGGCTCGGGCGACATTATGGTCAAGCACTCGCGCGCTGCCGCCTACAACTCCGATTGCGGCTCAGGTGATGTATTCATCACTGGGGGAGCCTTTGAGCGCATGAAGGTCCGGTCGGGCTCTGGCGACATTCGTTGCACGGCCAGACTGGGCGATTGCGATCAGTCTTTTGAAACTGGTTCCGGCTCGATCACCCTGGCGATCCATCGTGACGCGTCGGCGCGAATCGAAGCGTTTACCTCCAGTGGCGACATCAAGACGAATCTCCCGCTCGTCTCGGTTGGTCAGCGTGGCCCGAAGAGTCGACGATCACGTCGTCAGGTGGGCAGTGTCGGTGAATCGGACGAACGGGCCGAGGTGAGTGTGCGCAGCTCGAGCGGTGATATTCAGATTCACTGGCTCGCGGCATCGGAAGGCGACGCGATCCCGATGCCTCCACCGGTTCCGAACGTCCCGGAGGTACCCGATGCTCCGCCAGTTCCAGAGGTTCAGTTCACCGGGACGTCGGCAGGGACGTCCCAAACCTCCGATCCAGAAAGGGACACGAGAGAAGTGCTCGACGCACTTTCCCGGGGTGATATCAGTGTCGACGAAGCCGAAGCGCTTCTGGCGAGTATTCAACAACGATCCAGCTAACTGTGAAGAATTGTTGAATCGATTCGAATTCGAGGAAGACCATGCAGAACCCATTGGACCAGCGAACAACCCGTGCAATGGTGGATTACCGAATGACACAGCTCCGGAATGATCTCTCGGCCAGCCGGCCAGCGATTGACCTGGACGGACAAACCGTTACGCTCTCCGATCCACAGGGCGTCACCCGGTTTCGGCGTTCGATCGGCCTCTCGCTGATTCGGCTTGGGTCACGCCTGGCAGGAATCCGTGTGCAGCCGCGAGTCATCAATCAGTATTGAGAGGCCTGGCAGGGTGGACAATCGTCGTCTACTCCTGCCAACCCTGCTCGCCGATCAATGGCACGAAGCGCACCGGCCCGAGCGTGTACTCTCGCAAGTTACTGTCGGTGCGCTCGTAGACCATCAGCTCCTGGTCGTCCGGGCTTCCGATTGGAATGACGATCCGCGCCCCCGGTTTTCGTGAAAGTTGCTGCTCCAGCGCCTGCGGGAGATGCGGAGCCGCCGCGGTGACAATAATCCCGTCATAAGGAGCGCCCTCGGGCCAGCCTTTCGTGCCGTCCCCGATGACAACCCGAACCGTCGAAACGCCCAGATCAGCCAGGCGCTTCCTGGCCGTCTCGGCCAGAGATGAATATCGCTCGACACTCACCACTTCCCGCGCCAGCTCGGCGAGCACGGCGGCCTGATAGCCCGACCCGGTACCAATTTCCAGAATACGTTCATTGCCGGTCAGATTCAGCGCCTGAGTCATCAATCCAACAATGAGGGGCTGGGAAATCGTCTGCCCGTCGTCAATTGGAAGCGCCCGGTTTTCCCATGCCTGGTGCTGCGCTTCCGTGCGAACGAAGGCATCCCGGGGAACTGTGGCAATTGCCATCAGAACATCCCGGTCACGCACCCCGCCGCGATTGATCTCTGTCAGGAGATTCTTGATCAGTTGTCCCCGGTCAGCATCCATAAACCCTGGTCCAATCCGGTGCGAAAGAAAGACGCTCGATGCTCGATTCAATCATCCATGCCCGGGATCGGCGCGTCCAGCGATTCTTGACATTCTGTGAAGGCCGCCACTATGATTCGACATGGATCCGGTTCGTGATCGATCTGCTGGCATGCGCGACACGAATGCCACACAGGATCCGACCGAGTTCCCTGCGAACATTAACAAACGATAGAGCGTAAAAGACGAGGAGCGTAAGATATGGAGTTATTGATCTCCATGATCGCTTCGCTCGTAGTAGGTGCTCTTGCGGTTGGTGCAACGTATTTCTACATGACGTCTCGTGCTTCGTCTGCAGTGCAGCGAGCAACTCAGGAGGCGGAACGGATCGTAGAACAGGCGAAGGCCAACCAGAGAGAGATGGTACTCGAGGCGAAGGACGAGGCGATCCGAATCAGAAATGAAGCGGATCGTGAACAACAGGAACGACGCAAGGATGTCGAACGGATCGAGCGACGACTGCAAAATAAGGAAGAGCAGATCGATCGTCGACTCGAAGGGTTCGAAAAGCGCGAACGAAAGCTGCAGACTCGCGAGCGGGAGACCGAACAGGCTCGCGCGAAGGTCGATGAAATGGTGGACATGCGCCAGCAGGAAATCGAGCGGGTTGCGCAGTTGACCATGGACGAAGCCCGATCTCTGGTACTCGAGCAGGGTGAAGTCGAAGTCCGTGACCTCATGAACCGTCGGGTTCGTGAGATGGAGCAGGAAACCAAGCACGAAGCGAACCGGCGCGCTCGCGAAATTCTGGCAACGACGATCCAGCGAGTGGCCCCGGACTACGTTGCGGAAACTACCGTGTCGGTGGTGCCGCTGCCGAGTGATGATATGAAGGGCCGGATCATCGGCCGTGAAGGCCGGAATATCCGGGCTCTTGAGCAGGCAACCGGCGTCGACCTCATCGTCGACGATACCCCGGAAGCCGTCACTCTCTCTTCGTTCGATCCGGTTCGCCGGGAGATCGGACGACGATCACTGAGCAAACTCCTCCAGGACGGCCGCATCCATCCAGCACGTATTGAAGAGGTCGTCAACAAGACTCGAACAGAAGTCGAACAGATCATTCGTGAAGAAGGCGAAAAGGTTGCCTACGAAGCGAATGTCCAGGGCTTGCACCCAGACCTGGTGAAGCTCCTGGGGCGATTGAAGTACCGGACGAGCTACGGACAGAATGTCTTGCATCACTCACTGGAAGTCTCGTTGATCGCCGGTGCTCTGGCGGCAGAGCTGCAGGCAGATGTCAATGTCTGCAAGACCGCCGCGTTGTTGCACGATATCGGTAAAGCGGTCGACCATGAGGTCGAAGGCCCGCACGCCCTTATCGGTGCTGACATCGCACGACGTCTTGGACGATCGGCAAAGATCGTCCACGCAATCGCCGCACATCACTCTGAAGAAGAACCTCGAACCGTCGAAGCATTCATCGTAGCTACGGCCGACGCCATCAGTGGCGCCCGACCGGGAGCACGACGCGAGATGGTCGAGCAGTACATCAAACGACTCGAAGCACTTGAGGGAGTTGCCAGCTCATTCTCGGGTGTTGAGAAAGCCTACGCAATCCAGGCCGGCCGGGAAGTTCGCATCCTGGTGGCCCCGGATAGCGTCGACGATCTGGCTGCAACACGGCTGGCCCGTGATGTGGTCAAGAAGATCCAGGAAAGCCTGGAGTTCCCCGGGCAGATCAAGGTAACCGTAATCCGCGAAACGCGCGCGGTGGATTACGCCCGCTGATCCCAGTCTGACACAATTAAGAAACTGACCAGCACCGATCCGAACAGCAATGTTCGGATCGGTGTTTTGGCATGCGCGAGCGCGTTGTCGAATATCGGTGCACAATTGGGGGAATTCCTTGCGCGGAAGGACGAAAACATTGACGCAATTGCACCGGTGTGGTAACTCTAGTGGCGCCAGCATGCCGGAGCCACAGGCCGGTTTTGCGGGCATTGGGCAGGGAAGGGAATAGGGGAACCAGCTCGGTACATATGCCGGTCATCTACCCTGTTTTCACCTGACATTTTTACAGGTGTTCCTTCCCGACAGGTGGAGTGTGGTTGGGATCCAGCTCTGGGGAGTGTCTGGATTTCAGGAACACATACGTGGCGGAACATTCAGGTTTACAGTGCGGCACAAGCCGCCCAGGTATGGAGGAGCAGGATGGACCGGTTCTTCAGCAAGCTCGATCTGCGCGACATCAAGATCGAACCAGACTCGAAGTTCCCACCCGAGGAAGACGGTTACTCCAGCATCGACGATTCTGTTGCTGAATTTCAGGATGGTGCGTCTGAGGCCGCGTCGGCTGTGGCAACCGAGCCGGTTGCGACAAAGGTCGAAGACATCGAAGAAGTTGAGGCTGTTGCGGCAGTGCCTGCAGCCGAGCATGGCGAAGTGCTCAAGGTTTCCGCACGATCCCGCCCGAGCGCGGTGGCAGGTGCGATTGCCGGTGTTGTCCGGGAATCCGGCCGTGCCGAGGTGCAGGCGATCGGCGCTGGCGCGACGAACCAGGCGGTCAAGGCGGTGGCCATTGCCCGCGATTATCTGGAAGAGACCGGAATCGATTCGGTCTGCCTGCCAGCGTTCATTGATGTAACCATCGACAACGAAGATCGAACTGCGATCCGGTTGATCGTCGAACCGCGGTAACATTCAAGCAGGATCATCAGACGCGTGCGGACCGCAGATCCGCACGCGTCTTTTTTTGTCGAAACCGTTCCAGATTCCTGGAGATACAGGGTAGTTTCATGTCCGAACCCGAACCCGTCAGTACCATCGATCTCCACACGCACACCACTGCATCGGACGGCACACTGGTCCCGACCGAGCTGGTTCGACAAGCGGCTCAGCGAGGCTTGCGCTACCTCGGCATTGCCGATCACGACACCACGAACGGCCTGCCAGAGGCGCTGACGGCCGCACAGGCGTTTCCTGAACTGACGATTGTGCCGGCGGTCGAACTCAGTGCTACGTCGCAGCACGGTGGTGATTTTCACCTGCTGGGATACGGGATCGATGCATCCAGCCCGGCACTTCAGCGTGCGCTGGATGCTTTTCGTCAGGATCGGGAGAGCCGCGTCGAGCGAATCGTCGCCCGCCTGCGGGAGAACAATGTCCCCATCACGCTGGATCAAGTGGAAGCCAATGCTGCCGGCGGGGCGGTGAGTCGGGCCCATATCGGCCGGGTATTGATCGAGAATGGCGAGGTGGAGACGATCAACGAGGCGTTCGATCGCTGGCTTGGACGAAACCGACCTGCGTTCGTGCCCAGATTGCCGCTTTTTGCGGCAGACGCGGTGCGCCTGGTGCGTGAGGCTGGCGGGTTCAGCGTGCTGGCTCATCCATTGACGATGGGGAAGTTCGAGCGGCAACTGCCTGAGCTCATCGAAGCCGGTCTGGCGGGCATCGAGGTCTGGTACGGGCCATATTCACCGGAGCAGCGCGAGTTGCTGGCTGAACTGGCCAGAGAGTATGACTTGATCGCCACTGGTGGTAGCGACTATCACGGTCCTGATCACCGCGAAGGACGCGATCTGGGCAACGCCCCGGTGCCGGATACGGTGCTTGATGATATTCGACGCCTGGCCCCGGAATTGCTGTGATACAGGTCTCTGATCAGGTATCGCGAATTCAGGAATGCGATACTATTGGAGACATCAAGTCTCGCATCTGCTTGTTCCCACGGGCGTTGAAATGGCACTGATCGGCATGCTTCAGACCGCACAGGAATCCGATGACCGCTCGCTTTCCCCACGGGAGGTCCGAGCCCGACAGGCCAACACGGCATGGGGCCGTGTACTCCGCTATGTCGGTTTAATTATCGGAATCTACCTTGGCTGGCAGATCGGGATAGCACTGGTTCCAGACGAAACGAGTGCCGACACCACCGGGTTCCCGCTGATGATTTCGGCCTCGCTCGGGGCGCTTTTCTTCTTGCTAACGCCGTATCTCACTATTGGCGCGATGTCTAGACTGGCGCACGGTGTTCGTCGGGTCGAAGCTGGTGATCTGATCGCCGGAGCGACAGGCCTGCTGATCGGTGGGCTGGTATCGACGTTGCTGGCGTTTCCGCTCTCGATGCTGCCCAGCCCGTTTGGCCAGTACCTGCCAATGGTGGTGATGCTGGTGATCTGTTCCGTCGCCGTGCTTTCAGCATTGATCAAAAAGCGCGAACTCATGGAGCTGGTTGGCTTTCGTCGTGTGGCCCACGCGGTGTCATCCGAAGGGCCGCAGGATCAATCACCACCGCAGAAGGCTGTAGACAGCGAACCGGCTCCACTCCAGACGGTGACGGAGACCGCTGCTCCCAGAATTCTGCTGGATACCAGCGCGATCATCGACGGACGAGTCCGGGGGCTTGCGGCCAGCGGGTTCCTGCCATTTGCATTCGTCGTACCGAACTTCGTCCTGCATGAGTTGCAACTGGTGGCCGATTCTGATGACTATTCCCGGCGAACCCGCGGCACGCGTGGCTTGCAGGCGCTGGAGGAGATGCGCGCAAACCCGGCAATATCCGTTGAAGTCAAGCAGATCGATGCAGAGGGCCCGGACGTCGATTCTCAACTGGTCAACGTGGCCAGAACACTCGATATCCCGATACTGTCAGGCGATACCAATCTGGAGCGGGTGGCTTCGCTTCAGGATGTGCAGGTGCTCAACCTTCATCAGCTGGCCGAGTTGATGCGTCCGGCACTGGCCGTTGGCGATGAGACCGAATTGAAGCTCGTGCAGAAGGGCCGTGAATACGAGCAAGGCGTTGGCTTCCTCGATGACGGTACGATGGTCGTCGTGGACGGCGGTGAGCCGCACGTTGGCTCTGAAGTACGCATCGTCATCACCCGGACATTGCAGACGAGCAGCGGCCGAATGATGTTCGCCCGCATGGCATCTGACTCATGACCTGTGGAGCAGTTATTCCGGCAGCTGGACGGGCCAGGCGATTCGGGAACGCCGACAAAACCGTGATCGAGATCGCCGGTAAACCGTTGCTGACCTGGACGATTGAAGCCCTCATCGCGGCAGATGCGCTCTCCGAAATCGTCATCGTGGACAACGAAGACAACCAGCAGGCCATCGCAGAAATCATTGCCGGAATTGACGCGCCGATCCCTGTATCGGCAACCCGGGGTGGTGCTGCCCGAATGGATTCTGTGCGGGCAGGGGTAGACGCATTGACCCCGGAATGTGCCCTTGTGTTGATTCATGATGCAGCTCGTCCACTGGTGACGCCAGAGCTCGTCCGGTCGTCGATTGCCGCGGCCGACTTGCTCGGTGCGGTGATCTCCGCGACACCGGTGACCGATACGATCAAGTGTGTCGACGGTGATCTGGTTTCCGAGACGGTTGACCGGAATCTGCTCGTTTCGGTGCAAACCCCCCAGGTATTTCGCCGCGAGTGGCTCCTCAATGCCTATCAGCAGTGGCCTTCTGATCGGGAGGCGACGGACGAGGCATCGATTCTGGAGTCGGCGGGTTATGATGTCCGAACGATCCCCGGCGCACCTGAGAATCTGAAAGTGACCACAGCGATCGATGCGATCGTGGCTGAGGCGCTCCTGTCGAACAGGGATGCGGTCTCATGAATCGGGTTGGGATCGGATTCGATGTTCATCGCTTCGCGCCGGATCGTCGCCTGATTATCGGGGGGATCGAGATCCCACATCATCTCGGTCTGGATGGGCACTCCGATGCCGATGTCGCGCTGCATGCCATTACTGATGCGATACTGGGTGCAGCCGGGATGGGAGATATCGGGGAACATTTCCCGCCCGAGGATGATCAGTGGCGAGATGCGGACAGCGGCGAATTGCTCCAGCGAGCGCTGCAGATTATTGGTCCGGGCTGGAAACTGGTGAACGTTGACCTGGTCATCATGGCTCAGGCCCCAAAGATTGGCCCGCATCGCAATGAGATGCGCGAGCGAATCAGTGCATTGCTCGGGGTTTCTCCCGATTCGATCAATGTCAAAGCGACGACAACCGAGCGGCTGGGATTTGTGGGCCGGGAGGAAGGCATCGCTGCAATGGCGACGGCGAGCCTGACGGCTGAGGCATCGAACGTGACATAACGAGTCGCGCAGGAGAGGGATGTAGGGGTATGCGGGTTCTGATTCAGCGGGTACATGAAGCACGAGTCGTGGTCGAAGGCGAGACCGTTGGTGAGATCGGCCAGGGCGTATTGCTGCTGGTCGGGGTGACGCACGACGACACGGCCGATGACGCGGCATATCTGGCTGGGAAGATTGCCAATCTCCGGATATTCGAAGATGAGGATGGCAAGCTGAATCAGTCCGCAGTTGATCAGAACCTGTCGGCACTCGTCGTCTCTCAGTTCACGCTCTACGGGAATGCCCGAAAGGGACGGCGTCCGAGTTTCATCGACGCTGCGCAACCAGACGTTGCGTCACCGTTGATCGAAGAGCTTGCTGTCAGACTGGAAGCTGAAGGACTCACGGTCTCCCGGGGACAGTTCCAGGCACATATGGATGTGAGTCTGATCAACGATGGGCCGGTCACGATCTGGCTGGATACGGCTGATCTGCGCGGTTCAGCATAGTTTGCGTATACTTCTGCGTACGTTCGCAGATTCGATGGACAGGACTTCTGGGCTAATCCGGAAGCAGGATGCAGTGTTAGACTTTCACATCGGACATCAACGCGCGCCGGCGGAGAAAAGTTCTGTTACGCTGGTTCCCTGTCCGGACACTGCCAGACGAGACTAGGCGGAGGCCCGCATGTATTGCAGTCAGTGTGGCACATCTAATAATGAAGAAGCCGGACACTGCGAAACGTGTGGTGCGCCGCTGCTGATCTCTACCGGAGCGCGAACTTGCGGACAGTGTGGTGCATCGCTGGGCGATCACGATCGATTCTGCACATCCTGCGGAGCTGCCGCCAGTAATGGCGGTGGATCTTCCGATGTTTATGATGCTGCAGACGATTTTGGTGAGCTCAATATCGATGACATCCAGCTGGATGATCTGCCCGACTGGCTCCAGGGAATGGCGCCTGCTGAAGACACCCCGCCACCCCGAACGTCAGTCCCGGATCAACCGTCGCCGCATGATCTCCCCGATTGGTTGCAGGATTCGCCCTCGACGCCACCATGGCCTGGCCCTGGAGCCTCGTCGGCAACCCCACCACCACCGGTCGACGACAATCAGTCCCAGGGCCTCGATCATCAGCCAGCAGACCAGTTTTCTCTGGTCAGCGATGATGACCTGCCGGACTGGCTTAAAGAGCTGAGTGATGATGCGGATGCGGAAGAGGCCAGCAACGCTGCAACTCCAGTATCATCAGCGGCTCAGATGTCGCCCCGTTCGGGCGCACCTGCGTCTTCAGCTAGCGCAGCGCCAGATCGTTCGCGAGCTGTAGCAAATCTTCATGATGTTCCAGTCGTCAGCCGCGCCTGGCTTGCACAGGGCAGGCAGGTCGATCAGTCACAAGTGGCTTCGGCTCGGCAGGAGTTTCTCCCGCTGGACGCTGTCGCCGGGGTTACGCCGGGAGATGCCCAATCCCGAAGCATCTGGGATGCTGAACCGGTTGAGATGGATTCGGGCGACGAAGCGACACGCCAGTTTGCTGTGTCACACGATGGTGAGGAAGCTGCTGAGGAGTCGGGTGCGGACCGGGGCAAGATGATTGCCCGGATCGCCATTCTCGTGCTCCTTGTAATCGTGGCATTGATGCTGGTCTACGTATTCATTCAGGGAATCTGATCGAACGATCGGCGCCGAACTACTCATGCACGGAAAGTCACCGGTGAGTCGATGATTGATACCGCAGAACAGACGACACTTCCGAACGCGATGCTGGTCCTCGATATCGATCAGTCGGTTACGCGTGCGGTGCTATGTGATGTCGTCGAGGGCGCTGCCAGGCTGGTCGATGTCGGTGAAGCCGTAACCACGGCCGGGACCCCGTTTTTTGAAATGAGCGTCGGCATCAATCAGGCGATCCGGCAGCTGGAAGACCAGACGGGTCGCCGGCTGATGGAAGGCGATCAGATCATCGCGCCATCCCGAGCGGACGGAGACGGTGTCGATCGCGTGTTCGTCACCGGAATTCCGATCGAGCCGAACCGAATCGGGTTGCTTTCGCTCGATCAGGGCGAGATTACGCATCTCATACGCAGTGCCGCCCGGCGGACTATCTCCGTGGTGCATGAAGCGAGCGAGTATTTCAAGTGGGCCGAAACATCGATGTCGCCAGCTGCCATGGACGCCTGGCTGCGGGATGCCCGACCGCGCACCGTGATTCTTATCGCCGGCGAATCTTCGCTGGATGACTGGAGAGGTGCTCTGGAAGTTATTGCCAGCGCGGCTCCGGGATACGGAGCGATCCAGGGCATCATTATCGGTGACGAAGAGCGACAACAGGTCGCTGCCGAGGTGCTCGATGACGCGCTGGAGCTCAGCGGAATTGATCCGGCAGCCTACGATACGACCGAAATCTCCAGTGCGATCGAGTCCGAACTGCGTGAACAGTACGCGTCCCGACTTCCTGACGAACAGGCTCTGCAGGCCTTCACTAGCGGGATGTTCGTCGATCGGATGCAGGGGGTGGAGAGCGTCGCCGCATTCCTCCATCGTCGAATGGGCCGAAAGCTCGCCGTCTGGAGCATGCAATCCGGGACGCTCCTGGAGGTCGCTGCCAATCAGGGAGCGCTGTCGGTTTACCGGGGCGATATCGATGCCGGGATGGCAGCCCGATCACTGCTTAACATTCCCACGTCGTACATCGCTCGCTGGATACCTGCACAGATGACTGAGGATGAGATTCGTCACTGGTTGCTCAATCGGACACTACGCCCGAACGCCCGCATCTACGGTGACAGCGACCAGGCGATCGCCGGCGCGGTACTTCGGGAGATGACCGGCGTTATTACTCGCTCAGCCGGGGTAGAAGATACCCTCGATGTCGAACTGGTGGTGCTCGGGCGGGAAGTCTTCGAGACCGCTGGAAGCGCTGGTCTCCTGGTTGCCATGGATGCATTGCAGGTCCTTCCATCAGATGGTGTAGTGATGCTATCGGTGGATCGTGACGGCATCATAGCCTCGCTCGGGGCCATCGCGGCCGGAGAGCCGGACTATGCGCGTGAAGTGATCGAGAATGACTTCCTCTCTCCGCTTGGCACCTGCATCGTGCTCAACGGACAGGCACAGTTTGGCAACCGGATCGCTGATGTTGAGATCGTCGAAGATGATGGAGAGCGGCGAGAACTCACCCTGTCCTGGGGAGAAGTTCGCTGTCTGCCACTCTCCGAGGGCCGGACGGCCGAGGTGACCATCACCCCGGTATCGGCGATTTCCGTTGGCCGGTATTCGACGGGAGAGCCGGTGACCTTTGATGGCGATCGAGCGATTCACGGAGGGCAGTTCGGCATCATTCTGGATGGTCGCGGCCGACCGTGCGAACTCCCGAACGACAACGAGTCCCGGATCCACGCGTTGCATCGCTGGGCCGGTGCATTTTCCGGCGACACAGAATAGGCGGAGCGGATGTCCACCGATCGACAGCATGCAACCTATGAGCCAGCTATCGTTCGGGATGCGTCGTTCTATGTCGAACGCATGCTGAGCGGCGATGGCGATGTCCAGGTACGGCCTGGAGACCGGGTAGACCCTTCCACTGAACTGGCCACCGCGCTGGTTGCCCAGGGGCGGGTGCTTCAGTTGAACGTTGCCCGCGAGCTGGAGATGGAACCGGAGACCGTCTCCCGGTACCTGACCAAGCCGATTGGCACCGATTTCGAAGAAGGCGAGCCTGTTGCCCGTGCGCGGCGCGGGCTGCGCTCGGTGACCTGCAAGGCTCCCGTTGCCTCGACAATGACCGATTTCGATGAGAGCACCGGTGTGGTTACCCTCACGCCGATTAGCCATCCACAGCGTCTCTACGCCTGCGTGCATGGCGAAGTCGATTCGGTGGTCGATCACCGGGGCGTCTGGCTGCGTGTTGGTGGAAGCAGGGTAACTGGCGTGCTGGGACTCGGGCAGGACACCTTCGGGCCGTTGCGGGTAGCCGTGGACCGCGCTGACCGGGAGTTCACCGCCGACATGGTCGATTCCGATTTCCGGGGTTCGATCGTGCTGGCAGGAATGACGCTCGGGACATCGGCGCTTCGTCGTCTGATCGAAGAAGGTGTTCGCGGTGTGATCGTCGGGAGCATCAGTGACAGCGAGATCCGCCGATACATGACAACTGGTGAAACCGAGCCATCCTCGATGGTCATCTGGCGGCAGTCGTCGTCTAACCTGCAGCATGCCCAGCCGTTTTCGGTGTTCGTAACCGAGGGGTTTGGCCGTCGCCGTATGGCGCAGCCCGTATTCCAGTATCTGGCTGGACAGGAAAACCAGATGGCCAGCTTGCTGATTCCGGATCAGACCGATGTGATGAGCGCCCGCCCGACGCTGTATCTCTCCCGGGAGCGGCCCGGTGGGGACGAGGCGATTCAGCGGATCAACCTGCAGGACGGCACCCTGGCCAGACTGGTCGATCCCGAGCATCTCGGTGTGGTTGTTACCTGTCGCAGTGGTGTTATCGATTCTCCACATTCCACGGGAGTCCAGCGACAGGTCGTTGATGTGGAGTTTGGTAACGGATCCCGGCGTCTGGTGCCGGCCACGAGTCTGGAAGTGCTGATCCAGTAGTCGCTTTCCTGACATTTTGCGGCTGGTTCAGATAAGTTCACGAGACAGAAAACACCCCCGGGAATGTCTCCCGGGGGTGTTCTTTCGTTCTCGAAAACGAGGCACAGGCGGCGGAAGATCAGGAATTGCGCTCGTTGTTCACTTCGCGGAACTCGCCTTCGACCGTCTCGGCATCTTCCGCAGATTCCTGCTCGGTCTGCGGTTCTTCGGCGCCGGTGCCGTTCGGTTCGGTTGCGCCGTCAGCGCCGGCCTGCTCGTACATCGAGGTGCCGACCTTGGACAGAGCCTGAGCGAGCTCTTCATGGGCCGGGCGAAGCCGTTCAATGTTCTCTCGATCGTTCTCGAGAATGTCCTTGACGGTGGCAACCTTGGCCTCGAGCTCTTCTTTGGTCTCGGCCGGGATCTGCTCGCCGTACTCCGTAACGGTCTGCTCGGCCTGGTAGACCATCGCCTCGGCCTGGTTGCGGAACTCGATCGCCTCGCGGCGCTGCCGGTCTTCTTCGGCATACTGCTCGGCGTCCTTCACCATCTGGTTCACTTCGTCCTCGGAGAGGCCACTGGAAGCCGTAATGGTGATCTTCTGCTCGCGCTCGGTCGCCTGATCCTTGGCCGTGACATTGAGGATGCCGTTGGCATCGAGGTCAAACGTCACTTCGATCTTCGGAACCCCGCGCGGAGCTGGCGGAATACCGTCCAGAACGAACTTGCCGAGGCTCTTGTTGTCGGCAACCATCGGCCGCTCACCCTGAACCACGTGGATCTCCACCTGGTTCTGGTTGTCGGATGCCGTGGTGAAGATCTGGCTCTTCCGGGTCGGGATCGTTGTGTTGCGCTCGATCAATGCCGTTGCGACTCCACCGAGTGTCTCGATCGAGAGCGTCAGCGGGGTCACGTCGAGCAGCAGCACGTCCTTGACCTCGCCACCGAGCACACCGGCCTGAATGGCGGCGCCAATGGCGACCACTTCGTCCGGATTGATGCCCTTGTGGGCGTCCTGACCGAAGAACTCGGCGACGCGCTTCTGGACCTGTGGCATTCGTGTCTGGCCACCGACCAGCAGTACTTCGTCGACCTTGTCCTTGCTAATCTCGGCGTCCTTGAGCGCAGCACTCATCGGCTCGACGGTGCGAGCGATCAGATCGCCGACCAGCTGTTCCAGCTTGGAGCGACTGAGCGTGATGTTCATGTGCTTCGGTCCGGACGCATCCGCCGTCACGAACGGAAGGTTTACGTCGGTCTGCTGCGTGCTGGACAGCTCGATCTTGGCCTTCTCAGCGGCTTCTTTCAGACGCTGCAGGGCCATGCGATCCTGCCGAAGGTCGATGCCTTCCTGATTCTTGAACTCGTCGGCCAGCCAGTCAATGATGCGCTGGTCGAAGTCGTCGCCACCGAGGTGCGTGTCACCGTTGGTTGCCAGAACCTGGAACACGCCTTCTGACAGATCGAGGATCGAAATGTCGTACGTGCCGCCGCCGAGGTCATAGACCGCGAGCTGCTCGTCTTCCTTCTTCTCAAGGCCATAGGCGAGCGCTGATGCGGTCGGCTCGTTGATAATGCGGAGAACCTCGAGACCGGCAATTCGGCCGGCGTCCTTGGTTGCGTTCCGCTGGCTGTCGTCGAAGTATGCCGGTACCGTGATGACGGCCTTGTCGACGGATTCACCGAGATACGCCTCGGCGTCAGCCTTCAATTTCTGGAGAATCATCGCCGAGATCTCTGGCGGGCTGTGCCAGGATTCGCCAACCTTGATCTCTACGCCACCGTTGTCCGCTTTGCGGATTTCATACGGCAACTGTGATGCGTCTTTCTGGGTCTGCGGGTCATCGAAATCCCGGCCCATGAAGCGCTTCACCGAGAAGATGGTGTTCTCCGGGTTCGTGACGGCCTGACGCTTGGCAAAGCGACCAACAAGGCGCTCTCCGGTGTTCGTCACAGCCACGACCGATGGCGTAATGCGTTCGCCTTCGGCGTTCGGAATCACTGTCGGTTCGCCAGCCTCGATAATAGCGACGACCGAGTTCGTCGTTCCGAGGTCAACTCCAATAGTTCGTCCCATTGATTCGTTCCTCTCTATCGTTATCGTTCTTCGCGATCGTCGCGCGTTTCGGTATCGTCAGATTCTTCATCGTTTGTGCTGTCAGTCGCTGGTGCATCTTCGGCAGAACCGACGACCACCATTGCCGGTCGGAGAACGCGGTCACCCAGCATGAAACCTCGCTGGAATTCCTGGACGACCGTTGTGGCGCCACCGGCACCTTCCTGCATCGAGATGGCTTCATGGACGCTCGGGTCAAACGGCTTGCCCAGTGATTCGATCGGAGAGACGCCCTCGGATTCGAGCATGCTCCAGATCTTTTTCTGAACCAGAATGATGCCCTCTCCCCAGGATGATTCCCGGTCGGCCGCATCCATCGACTTGATAGCACGGTCGAGGTCATCGATCGCCGGCAGGATCTTGGCCAGAATGCGTTCTCCGGCCAGCTTCTGCATCCGCGCGAGTTCCTCTTCGGTCCGGCGCCGATAGTTCACCAGCTCGGCGCGTGCCCGCTGGGCCTGATCGAGATATTCAGCGGAGCGCTGGCGTTCGTTTTCCAGTTCCTCTTCCATACTGCCCGTCTTCGTCTGCTCTGACACTTCCTCGTCGGCGGAAGTGTCCTGTTCCTCGGTGCCGTTGAGATTGTCTGTCTGTTCGTCAGTGTTGGGATCGCGCATTACATCGCCATCCTTTCCGGTTTTTCGGGTAGTCCTGTGTGGATCAACGCCTGCGTCACTGTTCTGGTTCATCCGCGTGAACCTGACGCAACAGATCACTCAGGAGATGTGAAACGTACCGAACGGTCGAGATTGATCGGTCATACGGCATCCGGGTTGGACCCAGAATTCCGAGCAACCCGGTTACTTCGTTGGTTGCCCCGTATCGGGCGATGATCACACCATAAGACTGAAGTTCATCAGAGACGTTCTCAGAGCCGATAAAGATCCTCAGATCATCTTTCTGCCGCACTTGCGGCAACAGAACCGAGAGCAATGCCCCGCCGCGAAGCACTTCCAGCAATTGCTGGGCAACCCCGCCGTGGGAAAACTCCGGTTGTCGCAGGGCCCGTTCCAGTCCTTCGGAATGAAGTTCTGCGGTGCTCTCCTGCTCGGTGCGCTGCATCAGTGCCGCGATCTGTTCCAGCACCAGGGCGCTAAACGATTCATGACGGCTGGCCTGAAGCTGAATCTCCGTGTGCCGCATGTCACGAATCTCGTCGTTCAACTGGCGACTGGTGGCACTCAGCGTTTCCTGATCCACCGGATCATCGATGTGCAGGAAAGACTCATGAACGGTTCCAGACTGAGTCACCAGAATCAGGAGTATCAAATGGTCACGCAGACTGATCAGCTCGAAGTGCCGAACGGTCTCCTGAATACTGCGCGGTGGTGAAATGAGCGCGATGTTGCCACTGGCCTCGGCCAGAACGGCCGCCGCCAGCTTCATCGACGCGGCAACCTGCATTTCCACCTGACTGAACTGGTGCCGGATCCGGATCTGCTCGCTCATCGGAACCCGCGGGTTACCCAGCAGGTTCTCCACGTAGTAGCGATAGCCGGAATCCGTTGGCACACGCCCAGCGGACGTATGGGGGTGCTGGAGAAACGCCTGATCTTCCAGGATACCCATATCGTTGCGAACCGTGGCTGGACTGACGCCCAGTTTGTACCGGTCGATTAGCGCTTTCGAGCCAACCGCGCGTCCGGTTTGGACGTATTCCTGAACGATGAGTTTCAGAATTTTTTGCTGGCGTTCGCTCAGCTCGTCGCTCATATGTATCACCCCGATTAGCACTCATCATGCGAGAGTGCTAACTCGAGGTAGCTTAGCAATTGACACCGGTCATGTCAAGGTTGGTGGAGTCCCGCGGGGCCTGTCATCGTCGTCCTCGAGCGCGTCATCTTCAAGCACATCGCCCTCGAACAATTCGTCCTCTTCGTACATGTCCTGGCCGTAATATTCGACGTCAGGACTTACGTCTTCATCGAGGTCTCGGACATTCACGGCCCGTACCATCCGGACCAGGCCCATGATCACCACAATGGCGCCACCGATCACCAGTATGGGCATCAATCCGAAGTTGGCGAGCATATCTTCGGTTTGCTCCATCGTGCCAGGTGACGGCGCTTCGGTGTGATCCACACCGGCGGTGTCTCCATCGTAACCGAGCCACGCGGTCCATTCGTCATCGATCTCTTCAAGGGTCATTCCCATACCCACAACTACAGCTTCACTGTGTGGGACACCCTCGCTGTAGGCGTCGAGAATCGAGGCAATTGCCTCGTGACCGTAGTCTTCGATGAGGAACTCAACGACGCTCTCACTCTGAGCGTAGGACTGAATCGCCAGGTCCGGATCACTCGGGAAACTCGAACGCAGTGCCGGAAGTGGAATCAGGCGTCCTTCGTCGACCGCCAGGTCGAGCACGCGCCGGAAGCGCTCTTCACGGACTTCCTGATAGTTGATCGCCAGACCTTCATCGAGCCATCGCGGGGCACTATTGAACGGGTTCCAGGTGGCCTGCGCTACCAGCAGATGGACGACCTCGTGCGTCAGCATCCGGCCCATCTCCGTGGCCGCACCTTCTCCCGGTGAGATGCCGGCAACGATCAGATTCTGGCCCGGATCAGCAAATCCACCGATCCATTCGGGGCTGTTGTAGGGCAATGCATCCTGAAAATCGTTGACGCTGCCGTAGAGGACGATGTTGATTGGCTCATCGATCTGGACGTCGAAATCCGATCCGAACCGTTCGATCGTCCGATTGGTGACGTCCATTGCCAGATCGCCGAATCCGGAACCGCCCTCGTAGTAGTAGATCGACACCAGGTCGTCGGTGTTGACCTGCCAGTCGTAACGATTGTCGATGAAGAAGAAGCGCTCTTGCTCCGTCTCCAGAATCTCGCCGCTCTCGAGCGTGATGATCCAGCGGTAATCAACATCGATCCCTGGCGGGAGATAACGCGTTCTCAGATCCAGCTCGTAGCTGGTGCTGATCGAGGTTGCCCCTTGCTCGAAATCAGGACGTTCGGCACTGGCTGCATCGGCGAATACGGGCTGATACCGGAGTTCCAGCCGTTGAACCGGCTCGGGTGCGTCGATTTCCAGGTTGAATGTGATCTGCTGTGGGAAATCGATCTCGACACTCTGGTCGTTGAGGACCAGGTTCCCATCCTGTGCTGACGCATCAGAACTGAAAGCTGGCGTCGCCAGCCCGACGAACAGCGCGAGAACGAGGGAGAACAGCAGGATGAGCGCTGGTTGTCGTCGGATCAGATCAGGCGTCATTGTCCTCTCCGAGCTTTTGATGCAGGTAGGCATCAATGAGTTCACCGAGACCGCCTTCCAGAACTCCGTTCGCGTTCGAGGTGCTGAACTCGGTTCGGTGATCGGTCACCATCGTGTATGGCTGCAGAACGTAGGAGCGGATACGGTTGCCCCAGCCGGATGCGATGTGTTCACCCTTGATCTTCGATTGCTCTTCTTCGCGTTCCCGCAGCGCCTTCTCGATCAGCTTGGCGCGGAGAAACTTCATCGCCGTCTCACGGTTCTGAAGCTGCGACCGCTCGTTCTGGCAGGTGACCACGATGCCGGTTGGCAAATGGGTTATCCGGACGGCCGAATCGGTCTTGTTGACGTGCTGCCCGCCAGCTCCTGAAGCCCGGAACGTGTCGACCCGGAGATCGTCGTCGCGAATTTCGACCTCTGGTGCGTCGTCGACCTCTGGGAGCACTTCCACCAGCGCGAAGGATGTATGGCGCCGGTGTGCAGCGTCAAATGGTGACAGCCGGACCAGACGATGCGTGCCAGCCTCGCTCCGGAGATAGCCAAAGGCATAAGGGCCACGGATTTCGATGGTGGCACTCTTGATACCGGCTTCTTCGCCTTCAGTCCGGTCGAGCACCTTACTGGAGAATCCCTGACTGCTTGCCCAGCGGAGATACATCCGGATGAGCATCTCGGCCCAGTCCTGGGCATCGACCCCACCTGTGCCGGCATGTACTGACAGCAGGGCATCGTGGTTGTCATACGGGCCATTCAGGACGAGCTGAAGCTCCATACGCTCGACTTCACGGAGCAGGTTAGCTCCTTCTTCCTGCAGGTCAGCCTGCATATCGTCCTCAGCATCGGTCATCTCGATGAGGTCCTGCAGATCTGAGGCCTGCTGGCGAAGCTCTTCCCATTTCGAAATCTGAGCACGGAGATCGGAAAACTGGCGCATCACGCGTTGAGCGTGCGCTGGATCGTTCCAGAGTTCCGGATCAGAGGTCTGTTCTTCTAGTTCACGCAGATCTTGCCGTTTAGTAGGCAAGTCAAAGACGTGCTCCGATCTGGTCGAGTCGGTCGACCACAGTGGAGATGGCTACAGTCAGGTTATCAATCATGTTCGAACGTCCTCTGAACTACGTGAAATTTCGTCATTCGGGTTAGCCTGAATCCACGCTGAATATGCGCTGGTCAGTTCGGTCAGTATATCAGACCGTTTTTGGCGTTCAGGTTGTCAACGTGGGCCAATGGCGGGGAGAGAACCGGTGCAATTGGCGTTGGAAACGTTCGATTCCGGGGGGTATGATGCCGTGCTGGAAGCAGGGACTATTGCAACCGGGGGCAGGGTTTGGACGCACTCAAGGAGATACGACAGAATCCAGCGCTGCTGACATTCATGCTGGGCCACTTCACGGTCGATCTCTACAGTGGTCTGTTGCCCGTTCTTTACCCATTGATGGCGCTCCAGTTCGATCTCAGCAACCGGGATGTCGGCTTCGTCGCGCTCAGCTTCATGACAGCTTCCTCGATCTCCCAGCCGTTGTTCGGTTATCTGGCTGATAAGCACGGCAGTCGCTACATGGCGCCAGCCAGCCTGGCCTGGGCGGCGATCATGTTTGGCGTGATCGGCTTATCGCCCTCTACCGGTTTCTTCATGTTCGCGGCGTTCATGGCCGGACTGGGTTCCGGGGCTTATCACCCACAAGGGGCGGCTAACGCAGCGGCGGCGGTCCGGGATGAATCTCGCAATACGGCGATGTCGATCTATACGGTCAGCGGGACCGGTGGTTATGCACTGGGTCCGATTTTCGGTGCACTGATTTTCGGGGTGTTTCATCAAGAAGGCGTGTTGCTGATGGTGCCGCTGGGGCTGCTCTCGGCATTCCTGGTGTACCGGTCCCTGGTGAAGCTCAATCTCGGGCTCCCGGAGCGACGAGCCAGTGGAAGCGTCGATGATCAGTTCTCGATCAAGTGGAAGTATCTGGCGCCGGTTGTCGCGGTGGTTATGCTGCGAAGCTGGGTGTTTCTCTCGGTAGTGACGCTGTCCCCGCTCTGGTATCAGGAACTCGGATATAGTGCGAGCTTTTACGGGATTCTTGTGACCGCTATGCTCGGAATCGGGGCACTTGGCACCATTGCGGGCGGCGTGCTGGCTGATCGGCTCGGTCAGAGGCAGGTTCTCTTCTATTCTTTGCTGCTGAGCTTACCCGCGCTCTATGTGTTCCTGTTCTTCCCGGGCCCGTGGGCGTTGCTCACCGGGGCACTGCTCGGGTTCCTTGTGGACATGTCGATTTCGGTGACGCTGGTGATGGCTCAGGGAATGGTTCGCGGACGGGCCGGAATGGCGTCCGGGTTCATTCTCGGTATCGGGTTCGTGACTGGTGGTATCGGGGTTCCGATTACCGGCATGATGGCTGACGTGGTCGGGATCCCGACGGCGCTCGGGATCACTGGAATCCTGCTTGTTGTGGCGCTGGTCATCGTCGTGCTCTTGCCGGAGCACATCGCCAGACGCACTCCGCTGGCGAAACCAGCGGCACCGGTCTGATCTTATGGCCGGTGCCGCGATTGCTCAGTCGCTATGGGTGCGTTGCTGCTCTGGTCGTGGACGTTCGTCCGGTGGTGAGTGAGGATCACTGTCGACCGATCGCTCAGTGGACTCTGTGTCCGACCGAACGGGTTGCGTGGCAGGGGGATGCTGCTCAAGTTGTTGCACGCGCGGTGTGAAGTCAGGGAGCGATTGTCGCAGTTGCAGGAAGCGGATGATCTGTCCCCGTGTTAGCAGTCCGACAACGGCACCGTTCTCCAGCACCGGAATCTGATGGAAATCCTGCTCGGACATCATCTTCAGCACGTCGTCGAGATCGGTGTCGGGTTCGGCCGTGATCAGTTTGTCTCGCGGCGTCATCCGATCAAGCACGCGAAAGTGTGACCATTGCTCGCGCGGGGTGGTCTTGATGTCGTTCAACGTGATGATCCCGGCCAGAATGCCTTCGTCAACCACTGGAAGCCCCCGCAGGTTGCGGCCGAGCATGTATCTATCGACCAGATCCTCGATCGTTGAATAGGCGCTGATCGTGACCGGATTCGGCTCCATCAGCTGGCGTACCCGGATACCCTCGAATGTTCGCTGCACCTGCATCTGCTTGTAGGCCTGGTCTGCGGCGTTCTGCAGGAACCAGCCAATGAGAATCAGCCAGATACCGGTAAACAGCACCACGAACACCATGAAGATGCCGAGAATGATGAAGGCGTAGCCGATCATCACTCCGACCATCGAAGCCCAGCGGGTCGCCTTCTCGACACTTCCGGTCCAGCCCCAGAGGAATGCCCGGAAGACCCGGCCACCGTCCAGCGGGAACCCGGGAATCATGTTGAAGATCACCAGAACGGTGTTTACCAGGGCCAGATACGCGAAGATCGCCGCGAGTTGTTCCTGGAACGGGCTAACGAGCAGAAAGGCAACGCCAGAAACGATCGCAATCCCAACACTGACCACTGGCCCCATGATGGCGATTGCGAACTCATCCCGTGCGGTCTCACTGTCCTGCGAGATGCTTGCGACGCCACCAAAGATGAACAGGGTGATGCTCTTGACGGGAATCCCTTTGTACTGAGCTGTAAAGGCGTGTCCCAACTCATGCAGCAACACCGAAGTGAAGAGCAACAGACTGGAAGTTGCCGCAATGATCCAGTAGGTAGGGGTCTGCCAGCCGGGGAAGAACTGCTGCAGGAAACCGCCCGGCATGGAGAGAAAGTAGGTGAGAAGACCGAAAACGATAAACCAGGAGTAGTGCAGCCCAATGGGAATGCCGCGAATGTGTCCGAGACGAATTGAAGCTTCCATGCAGTGTCACTTCCTCCGGGGCAATGGGTGCCCGTTGGTGCGGCGTGTGGTGGGACGATCCGGTGACTGAAACTCCGCCAGATTGCTTGCGTTGATCAGACCTGCCGAGAGCGACAGATGACCAGCGGTGAATGGATTGCCTTCAGCGAACGTCGTGCCTTCTGGTGAGTATCGCAAATATGCCGGTATCTGTGCTACCGACGTTGCTGAAGAACGCAGGATAGCTGCCGTTGTTTGGCCCAGGACATGGGCTGGTCGTTCCGTCCTTCTGGACGGAACGACCAACCGGTCGCAGCATTGATGCTGAAACGGGATTACTTGCGTGGAACTGGGCGCTTGATCTCACCGATCTCTGGGCGACCAGCGATCATCGACTTCACCTGTTGCCAGGTCGCACCGAGCTCGTCATCGGCTGGAAGTGGCCGCATCTTGAGGTATCCGGCGTGTTCCCCATCGATGACGATCGTCGGTGTCCCGAAAATGCCGAATTTGTCGACACCCTCCTCGTGGTCCGCTCCGACCTTGTCGATGGTGGCCGCATCGAAATCGGCCCGGAACTGATCCATGTCGAGCCCTGCCTCTTTGGCAGCCTCGAAGACCGTGTCTTCGTCGGTAAGCTCTTTCTGATCGACGTGGCGGGCCTTCAGCATGTTCAGGTGATAGCGCTCGAACGCGTCTTTCCCCTGCTTCCGGGCAGCCTCGGCTCCACGGAACGCCCAGCGACTGCGCATCGGATAGTTCGCCGGCTGCTCCCAGATCTTCCAGTCATCTTCCTCTTTGGAATTGATCTGTTCGAGAGAGAGGTAGCGCCACTCGATGTCGAGTGCGTCGTCTTCTTCCTTTGCCTTCTGCAGCAAGACCGCTGCAGTATAGACAAACGGTCACGCGTAGTCGTACCAGACTTCCACTCGTGTGGCCTGACTCATAATTGGCGGCTCCTTCCATCAAAACACCAGAACGCGCATTTTCTCGCGTTCAACATCATCCTCTCCACGGACCCCGCAACCTGCAGACCGCAATCGGCGCGACTGCTAACAGGGTCTCACTTCTCTACTAACGCAGCGAGGGGTTCAGTTATTCACTTTCAGGGAATTCAGAATTCGTTGAAGGATTTCCAGGCCAGGATCACCTGCTCGCGTGTGTCGTCGATATCACCGCTGTTGTCGATGATCGCGTCAGCGCGACGGACTTTGTCTTCCTGTGGTGGCTGGGCACTGATTCGTCGTTCGGCGTCTTCGTCGGTGATCTGATTCCGATCGATCAGGCGCTGCTTCTGAATGTCTGGATCACAGATGATCACCCAGGTTCGCCGGCAATGATCGCTCAGGCCGGACTCGTAGAGCTTGATCGCATCGATCACCACTACGCTGGCCTGGCTCGCTCTGGCCTGGTCCAGAATGGCCTCGACGGTCCGCGGATGGGTGATCGCTTCCAGATCAGCCAGCGCATCGGGATCGCTGAATACGATCTCGCCCAGCGCCGGACGATTGAGCGAACCGTCCTCGTTGAGCACATCCTGCCCGAAGCGTTCGGCGATGCGGGCCAGGGTTTCGGAGCCGGGTTTCATGATCTCGTGCGCAACCAGATCGGCATCGATGACGTCGGCTCCCAGTTCGGAGAGCATCGAAGAAACCAGTGATTTTCCACAGGCGATGTTTCCGGTGATGCCCAGAATCTGCGGTGAATCCTCAGGCATTCCGCACCGCGGCTGTCTTCTCGTTCAGCTCTTCGGTCAGCTCAGCCCACGTCTCGTAGACGGTGTCGAGCTCGTCCTGCGTCGATTCGTAGGAGGCGCCTGCCTCGGATATGCGCTCGACGTTCCCTGATTCGCTGGCGGCCGCAAGTTCCTCACTGAGGGAATTGAGCTTTTCTTCAAGGCGGGAGATCTCTCGCTCGAGGTCCTTGACCTTCTTCTCGGTCTGTTTGATCTCTTTATCAGACGGCCGCATTCGCGGTGACCCGGATGACTTCTCGACAGGTTCGGCCTCTTGTTGGCTTTTCCCGTTCGACGCTCTGGCCGAGCCGATCGATGATTTCGCCGGAGTTGCTGTTCTGCGGGCGTAGTCGCTGTAGTTGCCGACATGGACGGTGATCGTCCCATCGGCGATCGCCCAGACATGGGTGGCAATGACGTCGATGAAGTACCGGTCATGCGAGACGAAGAGGATCGTGCCGTCGTATTCGCTCAGCAGTTGCTCAAGTGCTTCCCGCGATTCGATGTCGAGATGGTTCGTCGGCTCGTCGAGAATCAGGAAGTTGGCCTCTTCCAGCGTCAGCTTGGCCAGCGCCAGGCGTGAGCGCTCTCCACCGCTCAATGCGGAGACCGGCTTGAACACATCATCGTCGCTGAACAGGTAGCGACCGAGCAGATTCCGGGCGGCGCCTTCTTCCATCGGCCTGGCTTCCCGGATCGTCTCGAGAACTGTCAGCGAGGTATCCAGCCCCTCGTGACCCTGGGCGTAGTAGGCCACTTTGACGTTGGTCCCGAAACTGAACGTGCCCGAGAGTGGCGGTATCTCGCCGAGAATCGTCCGGAGAAAGGTCGTCTTTCCGCCACCGTTGGGTCCGGCAAGACTGACCCGGGATTCCCGCTCGATCTGCAGTTCATCCGAGGTTTTCACCAGCACGGTGTCCTCGGGTGCGGATTCTGTCCCGCGGTAGCCGATGGTAACTGGCTTGATGTTGAGCACGATCCGACCACTGCGCGCCGCGTCAGGCAGGGTGGCTTTCAGCGATTTGCCTTCGTCCGGGCGCTCGATACGCTCCATGCGGGCCAGTCGCGTCTCCCGCCCCTGGGCTTCTTTGGTCCGCTGTCCGGCTTTGTATTTCCGGATGAACTCTTCGGTGGTCTTGATGTACTCCTGCTGGGCTTTGTACTCCGACCACCAGCGCTCACGACGCTCCTCCCGCAGCTTGACGAATCGATTGTAGGAGGCCGGGTAGTCGTCGAGACGCCCGAAGTTCATGTCCAGCGTTCGGGTGGTTACCCGATCGAGGAAATACCGATCATGGGAGACCACGAGAAATGCGCGGTTCCAGTTCCGGAGGAAGCCCTCGAGCCATTCCAGTGCGTTCAGATCGAGGTGGTTCGTCGGCTCGTCCAGCAAGAGCAGATCGGGTTCACCGAGCAGTGCCCGGGCCAGTGCCAGTCGGGTCTTCTGTCCGCCAGACAGATACTTCGCCTGCCAGTCGAACTCTTCCTCGCTGAAACCGAGACCGGAGAGGACCTGGTCGGTGCGGAAGTCGATTTCGTAGCCGCCCAGAAACTCGAACTGTTCCGAAAGCTGGCCGTAATCAGACATGAGCCGATCGAGCTCGCCACCTTTGGCGCTGGTCATCGCGTTCTGGATCTGGTCCATCTCATGTTCGATCGCCTGGACCCGCTCGAACGCCTCCAGCGCGGCTTCCCGGATCGTCTTGTCTCCGGCAAATGTCGCTTCCTGTGCCAGGTAGGTTACGCGGAGATCGTTCTTGCGGACGATACGCCCGGTGTCCGGTTCATCCAGCCCGGCAACCATCTGCATGAGTGTGCTCTTGCCACTCCCGTTGACACCAACCAGCGCCACATGTTCCCGTTCCTGAATCTGGAACGTCACGTCGCTGAAAATCAGATCGGTGATAAACGTTCGTGAAACACCTTCGACCGAGAGAATCGTCGTCATCGCCGCCACTATCTGCTGATTCATCGACAGATGGTCAGGCAAACCTGAACCACCTGTAATCCCGCCCCCGATTGTACCGCCTGTCTAACAGTGCGTGGTCTGGCGTGTTTTATCGGAGAAACACGATACCTGTCGTGCGAGGCCCTCGAAGGAGGGGTATAATCGCTGCCACACTTGACACGGACGCGCACTGGCGCGTGAGAACATCGTTGGAGGAAGAACTATGCTGTGGCCGGTGACGGCAGAACGTGATGACGCCGGACGGCTGGCCGTAGGTGGGGTTTCTCTGCCAGGTCTTGCTGAGCAGTTCGGAACGCCACTCTATGTCTATGATGAACAGACCATTCGGCAGCAATGCCGGGCCTACAAGAGCGCCTTCGATCAGCACTATCCGCACAGTCGGGTTGTTTACGCCGGGAAAGCGTTTCTGGCGCCATCGCTGATCAGGATCATTCAGGATGAAGGTCTCTCCCTGGACGTTGTCTCCGCAGGCGAGCTCTATGTGGCAGTAAAGTCGGGCTTTCCACCGGAGCGCATCACCTTTCATGGCAACAACAAATCTCCGGACGAGCTACGCATGGCGCTGGAAGCCGGCGTCGGCGAGATCGTTATCGACAACTTCTACGAGATCGAGGTGCTCGGAGGGCTTCTCGCTGCGCACGGTGGACGTGTCGATGCGCTGCTGCGCCTGAATCCCGGAATTGATACCCACACGCATGATTATCGCAAAACGGGAATTGTTGACTCGAAGTTCGGGTTGCTTATAGAGACTGGTGATGCGGCGAAGGCCGTCGAGCTTATCTCGAAGACCGAAGGAATCCAGCTCCGGGGCTATCATATTCATCTTGGCTCGCAGATTTTCGAGATCGAGCCCTATCAGGCCGCTGTGGAGTCTCTGTTCGAATTCGCGACGGAAATGCGGGACAGATTCGGGATCGTGCCGGATCAGATCTCGCCAGGTGGGGGACTCGGCATCCAGTATGAATCGACCGATCCCGATGCGTCGGTCGCGGATTTTGCCCGCACCGTGGCAGAAGCGACCCGGGCTGGCGCCGAGCGAATGGGTATCGATCTACCAGAACTGATCGTCGAGCCAGGGAGATCGATTATTGGCCCGGCTGGTGTGGCGGTCTATCGGGTTGGCAGTATCAAGGACATCCCGGGTGTTCGCCGGTATGTCTGCGTCGATGGCGGAATGGCGGATAACATTCGCCCACCGCTCTACGATGCCGTCTACGAAGCGGCGCTGGCGAATCGTGATGATGGCGACGAGGCGACGGTAACCATTGCGGGCAAGTATTGCGAGTCGGGTGACGTGCTGATTCGGGATGCTCGTCTCCGGTCACCTGAGTCGGGCGATCTGATCGCCATTCCGGCTTCGGGGGCGTATTGTCTGGCGATGGCAAGCAACTACAACATGGCGCTGCGACCGGCAGTGGTGATGGTGCGCGATGGTGAGACGACCGTGATGCAGCGGCGGGAACGTTTCGAAGATCTGCTTGCGCGTGATGTGATGGTGGGGCAGGTACCTTCGCACTGACCAGAAGATACCTTTGATTCCTGATCGGTATCGTAGTATCACTAGGGCATCACAACTGGGAAGAGAACCGAAATACTCCCATATTCAGGGGAATGGATCGTGGCACAGCCCTCCCGAGTTTCAACAGATCCGCATCAGTCACATGGTGGTAATCCACCGCCAATGACCGATGTTGCCGGTGCAGATCCGTCCACTTCGTCGGACGGCACGCTGGCAGGTGCAATCTCTGATCTTCTGACGCACGGTCGTGAGCAGGGATTCGTCACCGTCGAGGAGCTGGCTGCCGTGACTGCCGAAGACGCCGAGTCGGTCCAGGATGTTGCCGATCAGCTTGCCGAGATGCAGATTCCGGTCGTCGAACTGGAAGCAAACGGAACGATCGTCGAAGTCGATCCGCGGGAGACTCCGGTGGTCCTCGAGTCACCAGTAGCCGATGATCTGTCCGGTGTCTCGCTGGAAGATCCGGTCAGAATTTACCTGCGGGAGATTGGCCGAGTTCCGCTTCTCACCGGCGAGCAGGAAGTGTCGCTTTCTCAGTCGATGGAAGCCCGGGATTACCTGACCTGGCTCTCCCAATACGGCGTATCGGACAATGGCTCAGCTGCGTCCTCGGCGATGAGCACAGGTATTCGGATCTATCAGGCGTTCGTTGATGGCTGGCCGCTGGTCTACGATTTCTACTGCACCGCGATCCCTGACCATCCGGCGCGTTCCAAAGCACAGGTACTGGATGCGGTGCTTCCAATTTCGACGCTGGATGAAAACGCAGTAGCCGAGACCTGCGAGCGGAACGGGATTACCGCCACTGAGCTGGAAGAGCATTTGCGCCTCAGACGGGTTGAACATGCACTTCTGCCACCGGAGATCCAGTCGCTCATCTCGGGCGTGGAGTACCTCCCGTCCGAGCAAGAGGTTCATTCAGTCTTCCGGGCTGTTTCCGGATCACTACCCGCCCGGTGGAGTGATGCGATCGCCCGTGGAGATGCCTCCCGGCAGCGACTCACCGAGGCCAACCTGCGGCTGGTGGTCAGCGTTGCCAAGAAATATGTTGGCCGGGGGATGTCGATGCTCGATCTGGTGCAGGAAGGCAATCTCGGCCTGCTGCGCGCCGTCGAGAAGTTCCAGCACCACAAGGGCTTCAAGTTCTCGACCTATGCTACGTGGTGGATTCGACAGGCGATTACCCGGGCGATTGCCGATCAGGCTCGCACGATCCGTATCCCCGTGCACATGGTGGAGACCATCAATCGGGTGACCCGGACTGCTCGAAGCCTGCATCAGTCACTCGGACGGGAGCCGACGACGGAGGAGATCGGCGCCGAAGTCGAACTGGCTCCGGAACGGGTTCGCGAGATTCAGAAAATCGCCCAGGAGCCGGTTTCGCTTGAGACTCCGGTCGGTGAGGAAGACGACAGCACGCTGGGTGACTTCATTGAAGATACCCGTGCGCTGGCCCCGGCCGATGCGGCAGCTTTCCATATGCTGAAGGAGCAGGTCGAGGAAGTGCTCTGGACGCTTGGCGAGCGCGAACGGCAGGTTCTGGAGATGCGCTTCGGCCTCGATGGCGGCCGCATACGCACCCTGGAAGAGGTCGGCCGTGAGTTCGGGGTGACCCGGGAACGGATCCGCCAGATCGAAGCAAAAGCCCTCAGAAAACTCCGCCATCCCAACCGCAGCAAGAAACTCCGGGACTATCTGGAGTAGACTTCAATGTTGCCAGCCTCACTCGGAACGGTTGCTGCGGTCTCGGCATACCCCGTGCAGCAACTTGTGACGGCTAACGACATGACGCTTAACCTGACTCCAGATTAGAGGAACGATGTTCTACGACCGCGCAAAGATTTACATTAAAGGTGGCGACGGCGGTAACGGCGCCGCAACCTTCAGACGCGAGAAATACATCCCGCGTGGTGGCCCCGATGGTGGCGATGGCGGACCGGGTGGCAACGTCTACTTCCGTGTCAATTCCCATGCCAATACGCTGATCGATTTCCGCTATCAGATCCACTTTCGAGCAGAGGGCGGGACTAACGGTGCCCGCCAGAAGAAACACGGTAAGACCGGCGAAGATCTCTTCATTGATGTTCCACCCGGTACGGTAGTCTACGATGATGAAACCGGTGAACCACTGGCCGACCTGCTGGAACACGGCGACACCTATCTGGTGGCTCGCGGTGGGCAGGGCGGCAAGGGGAACACTCGTTTCAAGTCGTCCACACGTCAGGCCCCACGGATCTCCGAGAAGGGTGAACCCGGGATGGAGCGCTGGGTTCGGCTGGAGCTGAAGGTGATCGCCGACGTTGGCTTGCTCGGGTTCCCGAATGCCGGCAAATCGACGCTGCTTGCGGTTACAAGTGCGGCTCGGCCGAAGGTGGCCGACTACCCGTTTACGACGCTTGAACCAAGCCTCGGTGTCGTCGATATCGGTGGCTCACGGGGTAACAGCTTCGTTATGGCAGACATCCCCGGACTGATCGAGGGTGCTGCCGAGGGCGTTGGCCTCGGCCATGAGTTCCTGCGCCATATCGAACGCTGTCGCTTGCTTCTGCATGTGATTGACGGCTCTGGCGGACTGGAAGAGCGGGATCCGGTTGCAGACTTTCACAGTATCAACCGGGAACTCGAAGAGTACTCTCCAATCCTCGCCCAGCGGCCGCAGATCGTGGCCGTCAACAAGATGGACTTGCCGGAGACGGCCGAAAACCTGCCCCGGATCGAAGCTGCCGCGACCGAAGCCGGATACCAGGTGTTCCCGATCGCTGCGGTGACGGGTCAGGGGATCGACAAGCTGATGCATGCTGTCGGAGCGATGGTCGCCGAGTTGCCCGAACCAGAACCGGAAGTCGCTCCGGAGGATCGTGTGATCTACACGCTCCATGACACGGAGGATGGCCACTTCGAGGTCGAGCAGCTCTCAGCTCACCACTTTGCGGTGCATGGTGCCTGGATCGAGCGTTTCACGCTCATGACGGACTTCGCCAACGAAGAAGGTGGCGAACGCTTCCAGCGTGTACTGGATTCGTCCGGTATCTCCGAAGCGCTCGAAGAGATCGGTATCCAGCCCGGTGATGTTGTACACATTGCCGATTATGAACTTTACTGGGATGAGCAGTCGCTGGAGATCGAAGAAGAGGAACAGAAGAAACGTCGTAAGACGCGTCGAGAGCGGATGCGTGCTCGTCTTAATCGTCCAGATGAGGACGAGGAATTCGATGTCGATCTGGAGCAAGACAACTAGCGCCTCGCTCCTGTCGCCCATGAACAAACAACTCCCCCGGCGGTTATCCGCCGGGGGAGTACTGTTTCTGGATGCGCTCGTGATTATCAGGTCGTCTTTTCTGCGGTCTCTCCGGCCCGTGCGCCGAACTTCTCCGCGGTGAAGACCGTCCGGTTGAGCACCATAATCAGAATACCGCCAAGAATAAGGGCGCCACTCAGCCAGTACGCAGCCGGCATTGGACCGATGTAGAGACTGTCGGTCCGGATCCACTCCAGCGGCAGCCGGATGATTCCGTAGAGAATCAGGTAAAGTCCGAGGATATCGCCCCCACGCATCCACGATTGCCCGGAATACCGGACGATCAGGAACGTCAGAATCGCAGCACTTCCGAGATTCAGCACTGCCTCGTAGAAGAACGTTGGGTGAAAGTGGGTGGAGTCAGCGTACTCAGCGGGCCGGTTCTCTGGACGGATGGCAATCCCCCAGGGGCGGTCCGTGGGTGTGCCGAATGCTTCCTGGTTGGCGTAGTTTCCCCAGCGACCGATCGCCTGTCCCACAGCGACGCCTGGAGCTGCGACATCGAGCCAGGACAACACCGGTTCTTTCATTCGCCAGGTCATGATGACGATCGCGGCAACGCCGAAGATAATCGCACCGTGAATCGAGAGTCCCCCTCGGGGGATATTCAGGATCTGGGTCAGGTTCTGACCGTAGTAGTCCCACTGCAGCATCACGTAGTAGAGCCGGGCGCCGATCACACCGGCGATAATGCCAACCAGGGCGATATCGAAGATTGCGTCTGATTTCAGGCCCCGGAACTCGGCCAGTTTCCCGGCGAGGATGCTGCCCAGCACTGCGCCGGTCATGATGAAGAGGGCGTACCACTGGACAGTCAGAGGTCCAATTGAGAACGCGGTCGGATCAGTGAACATGTGTTGTGCTACCTCACTTGTCGATTTTCCTGCTGCCCGGATCAGTTCGTTTCTCGCGCCTGGTCAACATCACTTCGCCAGGGAAGGGCGTCCATCGCGCCATGGCGCGTCGTTGCCAGAGCCCCGACGATATTTGCCAGTCGAACATCCTCTTCGTTGAACGCCTGCCCGCGTTCCGCCATTCCAAGCGTGAGCGCTGCGTTGAAGGCGTCGCCTGCCCCGGTGGAGTCCAACGCGTCGACCGAAATCGACGGGACGTGCCTCATTTCCGCATCACCATACCAATACCAGCAACCCCGTGCGCCGTCTGTAATCACCAGTACAGTCTGTTCAGACTGACGTTCGCGGATCTGCCCGGCCGAGAGGCCCAGGATCTCAAGTTCATCGTTGCCGAGCTTGAGCACTGTCGCCCGCTCGATGATCGGCATGAGTAGATCACGCGCCAGTTGTGGATCTGGCCACAGGGCCGGACGGGGATTCGGATCGAAGACAATCGGAATACTGTGATGGCCAGCAATCTCCACGACCCGGTGGAGCGCGGATCGGCCCGGTTCACTCAGGAGGAGCAAGGATCCGAGAATGATCGCCGCGGATTGATGAACGGATGAGGCATCGATGTGTTCCGGGGCTAGCAGGGAATCAGCGGCGGGCGATCCATAGAACTCGAACGTGCGATGGTCGACCGGACCGGTGACCGTTGCCAGCCTGGTCTGAGCTCCGGTTACGACCGGCGCATCGGAGATATCAACGTTTTCTTCGCGCAGTCGATCCATAATCCATGCGGCTGGGGCATCGTTGCCAAGCGCCCCGATGAACTTCGACGTACCGCCGAGCCGGCGAATCGCCACAGCTGCATTGGCGGGTGCCCCACCGATTCTCGGCACGAACTGCTCGATCTCTGACCAGTCGCGGGTAGGCGTGGAGATGAGATCGATAAGGACCTCACCGACACAGGTAATCACTGGTTCGGGTGGATGTATGTGGGGCGGTGATGCCGACATCAGTTACGTGGAGATGACGTATCGAACGCACTGGCTGGTGTCGGATCACGCAGCACATCGAAGACGTCCCGGATAGCTTCCAGCTTCTGCAGGATCTGCGAGAGTTGCTGAACGCCGTTCACCTCGAGCGTCATCAATACGGTCACGGTACGATCGTCATTCACCCGGGTGAGGACGTTGAGTGCGTTTACCTTCTCGTCGGCAACGAGGGCGGTGACATCACGCAACAGCCCGACACGGTCCCAGGCGTCGATCCGGACATTGACCGGATATCGTTCGCTCTGATCCTGACCCCAGCTGACCTGTACCAGACGGGCGGCTTCGTCCACGTTAGCAACATTCTGACAGTCACCCCGGTGGACGGTAATGCCACGTCCCCGGGTGACATAGCCGATGATCTCGTCACCAAACACGGGCTTGCAGCAGCTGGCGAGACGAGTGTACAGATCACCAATTCCGGTGACGTTGATGCCGACCGGCGAGGTAGTCGATTGCGGCGCGTTCGGCCGCTTCAGAACCTGTCGGTCTTCATCCTCTGCCAGACGGGTTGCGATCTGCTGTGGGCTGACCGCGCCGTACCCGATGGCGGCCAGGAAATCCTCGGTCTTGTTGTAGCGCGGAAACTGACGAGCGATATCGTCGATCTTCGCTTCGATTCCAAGCCGGCGGAGTTCTCGCTCCAGAATACTCCGGCCCTGGTGGATGTTTTCCTCACGCTCCTGGCGACGGAACCACTGGCGGACCTTCTCCCGGGCCGATGCGGTCTTGATGTACCCGCTGCTGGACATCAGCCAGTCACGCGAGGGACCGACCTTGGTCTTGGAGGTCATGATCTGCACGACCTGACCATTCTGAAGCTTGTAATCCAGCGGCACGAGCTGGTTATTTACTTTCGCCCCGACGCACTGGTGCCCGACCTCGGTATGAATCCGGTAGGCGAAATCGATCGGGGTCGCATCGCTGGGTAGCTCGATAATGTCTCCCCGCGGGGTGAAGATGTAGATCATCTCCTGGAAGACGTCCGACTTCAGCGATTCGACAAATTCCTGAGCATCGACGACTTCGTCGCGCCAGTCCATCAGCTGGCGGAGCCAGGTGATCTTGGCCTCGACGTTCTGGTCGGATTTTCCACCCTCTTTGTAGCGCCAGTGGGCGGCAATCCCGTACTCGGCGACCTGGTGCATCTCGAAGGTCCGGATCTGAATCTCGATCGGTGAACCTTCGCTGCCGAGGACTGCCGTATGGATCGACTGGTACATGCTCTCTTTTGGCGTCGCAATGTAGTCGTCGAACTCGCCCGGGATCGGGTGCCACATGGTGTGGATCACGCCAAGTGCGCCGTAGCAGTCCCGCTTCTCGTTGACCAGTACCCGAATACCGAGGACGTCGTAGATCTCTTCGAGTCTGCGTCCCTTGCGCTCCATCTTTCTGACGATCGAGGTAATGTGTTTTTCTCGACCGTAGATCTCCGCTTCGATCCCGGCGTCGGAGAGAGCAGTCTGCAACTCCTCGATGACCGAATTGATGTAGCGTTCCCGATCGGTTCCCCGACGAGCGAGAGCACGTTCAACGCTGAAAAACGTCTGTGGTTCGAGATAGCGGAGGGCGAGGTCTTCGAGTTCGGACTTGATTTGCCAGATACCGAGTCTGTTTGCGAGGGGGGCGTAAATCTCCATGGTTTCTTGCGCGCTGCGTACCTGCTTGTATCTGGGCATATGCTCGAGCGTGCGCATGTTATGGAGGCGGTCAGCCAGTTTGATGAGAACGACTCTGATGTCGTCCACCATCGCGAGAAACATCTTTCTGAGGCTTTCGGCCTGGCGTTCTTTCTCCCGCGATGCCTGCTCCTGTTGCTCAGGAGTCCACTTGATGCGGCCAAGCTTGGTTACACCATCGACGAGTTTGGCAACGGGCTCGCCAAACATCGTCGCAAGGTCCTCGAAGGTTGTATCGGTATCTTCGATAACGTCGTGCAGGAGTGCGGCAGCCAGTGCGTCGGGATCGAGCTGCATCTCCCCGAGGATCATCGCAACTGCGATGGGATGGGAGATATATGGTTCGCCGGACTTGCGGACAACGTCCGCGTGCTGGTCCTTGGCGTACTCGTAGGCTCGGCGCACTTTCGTGGTGTCCATGTTTGGAACATGCTCGTCGATGACTGCCTGCAGCGACTCCCATGTCGGAAAATCCGATACGGGTGCCGTGGCCGACTCGTCGGTCGTGTCTTCGACTGGACGGTAAGCATATTCCGGACTCGACATTGGTAGAGGAATTCCCGCATTGCGCAGACGACGTGGCAATCGTCAAGCAAATATACTCGCCGTTCGGGAAGATTGTCAAAAGAACGGCCGGATCCGGCAGAGCTAACCTGTCTGTTTTCAGTTAGACGACCCAGTACCAGCGTACGAACAGGGCTAGAAGCATCACGTGCGTCGGCAGGAACGCCGCAAGAATCAGGCTGTGAATCGACCAGTTCCGGGCCCAGATCGCCAGCGGTATGAAGAGCGGGAACAGAATCAGAACGTATCGGGCCATGCTGACCACCGGCATGCTCTCGACTCCGGCAACCAGCGGCATCATGATCGCACCGATTGCGAACGACGATCCGAGCGAGTCGCTCCGGATGATCACGAAGGCCATGACCAGCGCCCAGACCGTCAGAAAGGTGTTGACGGCGCCCATGACGAAGAACACATCGCGGGTTTCGGTTTCCAAGAGATAACGAAACGAGTCGATGATTGCAGTGGTGGGCAACATCTGCACGTGGCCCCAGGCGTCCTGAACTTCCACGAAGGCGAGCGGTCGGCCGAACGCGTACCAGAGATAGCCCATGTAGATGAACAGGCCGGTCGGGATCAGCACGATCGGCCATCCGCGGAGCACGCTTGCTCGCCAGTCATCGGTGCGATCTCTCCAGAGCTGTATCAGGAACGGAAGCCCGAGCAACACCCCACTTGGCCGGGTGAGGCTGGTCAGAAACCCGACAGCTCCGGCAACCAGGTAGTTGCTCCGATGCAGGGCGAGTAACGCAGTGGCACTCACCAGCAGGAAGAGCGCCTCGGTATAGACCGCATTGAAGAAGAACCCGGTGGGAAACAGGCAGAGAAACAGCAGTGTGCGCTGGGCAACCGGCCGTCCACCAAACCGGTAGGCATACAGCCAGACCGGCAGCAGGGCGACAAAGAAGATCGCGTGGTTCAGCAACACGGCAAACAGATACAGGAACGAGTCCGGGATCACCACCAGTGCGGCCTTGAGTAGCATCGGAAACAGTGGGAAGAATGCAACCGATCCTTCTCCCTCGCCATCCCACTCGTAGCCATCCCGGGCGATATCGACATACCATCCAGCGTCCCAGCGCATACTGGCGTCTATCAACGGGTGTGTTTCGAAATCCCGGGGTGTGTAGTCGTCGCCGGTGTACTCGGGAATCGTAAAGATCGCGATGATCGCTACGGTATAGAAGATGATGCGCGAGACCGCGAACGCCACCGCGGCGTCGGTGAGCATGGCCCGATGATCCTGCCAGAGTCGACCGATTCGCGACTCCGGACGGGTCTCATCTGCTCCGGTACTGGATGCTTCCTGCTGCGGCGCGCTCAGCGTCGGCCCCCGTAGATAGACCTGCACGGATCACAAGTCGTTCGTCGTTCCGAACGGTACTGTACCGAACCAGAGGTGATTCCGGCATCTCTGGATCAGCGGGAGCCTGTGTTAAGATCCGATATGGAATGCTAACCAACCGGAATTGACTGAATTCATACGGAAAGCGACACCCATGACTGCCACTGAACGACTCTTGCCACCCGGGGAAGCCCTCGACCTCGTTTTCGCCAACGTGACGCATCGACTCCCGGCCGAGGAGATGGATCTGCTCGAGGCACCGGGACGAATTCTCGCCGGTCCGCTCGTGGCCGATCGGGATCTGCCGCCGTTTCCTGCCTCAACGATGGATGGATTCGCGGTTATTGCCGATGATGTCTCGCCCTGGCGGGAGATCATCGCGGATCAGTTTGCCGGCGACATGCAGGATATCGAAGTTACCGAAGGAACCTGCGCCCGGATCATGACCGGAGCACCGGTGCCGAAAGGCGCTGACTCAGTGGTGCCGGTTGAGAAGACAGAACTGCGGGACGATCACATGGTGGCCGACGAAGATGAGATCGTCGAAGGGGCCAATATCCGGCCAATCGGCTCGGATCTCCGCAAGGGGGATGTGTTGATCGAGGCCGGCACGGTTCTCGGTCCGGCGGAGATCGGGCTGCTGGCAAGTCTGGGTCATGCACGAGTCAACGTGGTCCGGCGACCGCGCGTCAGTGTTCTCTCCACCGGAGATGAACTGGTGCCACCCGATCAGGAGCCGGGGCCGGGGCAAATTCGCGATTCCAACCGGTTCTCACTCAAGGCAGCGGCGGAATCTGCCGGGTGTGAGGTGATCTATTGCGGGCACGGGCCCGACGTGGAGGATGAACTTCGCGCGCTGGTGACTGACCTGATGAAGCAGAGCGACATCGTCATAACATCCGGCGGCGTGTCAGTTGGTGACAAAGACCTGCTGAAGACGCTCTTCATGGAGCTCGGATCGGTTCATTTCCAGCGATTGTTCATGAAGCCAGGCAAACCGCTGAATTTTATGACCAGTGGAGAGACGATCGTATTCGGGCTGCCGGGTAATCCGGTTTCGGCACTGGTCGGCTTCGAGGTTTTCATCAAGACTGCCATCCGGATCATCAGCGGTCAGCCGAATCCGGCTCCCAGACTGGCGACGGTGCGCCTGGCGGAGAGCGTGCAGAGTAGCGACCGGATCGAATACATGCGTGCGGTGATCGCCACGGATGACGATGGCGTTCTCTGGGCGAAGACCACCGGGCCGCAGCAGTCGGCCCGTCTGATGTCGCTGGTTGGCGCTAACGGCTTCATCCTGATCGCTCCGCGGGAGACGAACTATCAGCCGGATGAGGTGGTCGAAGCGCTGATCACTGGTCACATTGCGCAGGGTGGGGCATGAGTCAGACGATCACCCGGAAACGACCGATCGAGCACGACGATCTGCTCCGGATCAAGCTGTTTTCGGCACCGAAGATCTCCCCGGATGGTGCAACTGTCGCCTGTACCGTCACCACGCTCGATGCTGAAGCGAACGTCGAGACGAGCGCAATCTGGCTGGTTGATGTCGAGACGGGAAACACCCGGACACTGACATCGGGCAAGCACGCTGATCTGGAGCCGGTCTGGTCGCCCGATGGAGCGTGGATCGCGTTTACCTCGAATCGGAGCGAGAAATCCCAGCTCTGGGCGGTCCGAGTCGACGGTGGTGAGCCGAATCAGCTTACCGACGTGCCGGGAGGGATCTCCGATCACTGCTGGTCGCCTGACGGAACGAAGCTCGCCTTCGTGTCGCGCGTTGGACCAGAACCCCCTGAGGAGAACGAGCCGCGCCGGATTACCTCGATTCGCTATCGATTCGACGGTATCGGCTTTCTCAATGATCAGCATAAGCAGATTTTCGTGCTGCCGTTCGATCCCGATTCGGCCGAAGATGGTGAAGCTCGTCAGCTGACCAGTGGCCCATTTGATCACGGAGATCCGGCCTGGGCGCCGGATGGTCAGCACATCGCCTTTCAAGCGGCCCGTTTTGAAGGATGGGAACTGGATGTCCTCTCCGATGTCTGGTCGATCCATGTGAATGGCGGCGAACCCCGCAAGATCACCGAGTCAACTGGCTCATGGAGCAGCCCTGTCTGGTCCAGCGATGGGACCGAGTTGCTTATCCTCGGATCGAGCGACGTCTCACGAGCTGGCTATGCCAACACCGAGATCTGGCGTGTTCCGTCTTCGGGTGGCGTGCCGGAGTCGCTAACCAGCCATTTCGACCGCTCGATCGGCGATCAGATGATCGGTGATGTGCCGCGAAATCAGGCCGATCGCCTGTTCCTCGATGATGACACCGGGGCGATCGATTTTCTGGCGAGCGACTTCGGGAACAGTCATGTCTTTCGACGTTCGAGCGACGGAACGATCGCGCGAATCATCGGTGGCGAGCGACGGGTTGGCTCGTTCAACCGACTGCCCGATGGCCGATACGTCTTCAGCGCCAGCACGCCTGTGGAGCCGGGCAAACTGTACGTCTGTAATGCCGACGGCTCCAGTGAACGCCGCCTGACTGATGTCAACGCTGACTGGCGAGCTGCGGTCGAGCTGGCCTCCCCGCAGGAGATCTGGACTACATCAGCCGATGGGACAGATATCCAGGGCTGGATTCTTCGTCCACCGGGCATCGCGGACAATGTTCGCCTGCCGATGACGGTGCAGTTGCACGGTGGCCCCTTGGCTCAGTACGGCAACGGATTCATGCACGAGTTCCAGCTGCTTGCTGCGCATGGCTATACGGTTCTCTACGGCAATCCGAGGGGTAGCACCGGCTACGGCGAATCGTTTGCTGGAGACCTGATTGGACGCTGGGGAGAGGCAGACCAGCCAGACGTGCTGGCGCTCATCGAGAGGGCCTGCGAGACGGTGGGCGTCGATGAGGACCGCATCGGCGTGCTGGGTGGCTCATATGGCGGCATCCTCACCAACTGGCTGCTCGGGCACA
>REEK01000060.1 GCA_007695115.1 Sphaerobacteraceae bacterium | reverse complement strand
CTCTCCCAGAATTGGGAGAGGGGTCAGGGGGTGAGGGCCAATGCGAGCGGAGCAAGGGGCTAGTGAAATACCGGCCATCCGTTCGGCTCCGCTCGGGGCAGGCTCACCGTGGGGCCCTTCCCGGCGAGCCGGTCTGCGGGGCGGGGGCAGACGGAGCTGCCCGGTCTACCGAAATACGTTCTGACACTCTCCCCTCTCCCAGAATTGGGAGAGGGGTCAGGGGGTGAGGGCCAATGCGAGCGGAGCAAAGGGCTAATGAAAGACCGGCGAGCCGGTTTGCGGAGCGAGGGAGATAAATCATCTCGGGCCGACACTGCTCACCAACAGGTTATCGATCAATCGGATGTCGTCACAGATCGCGGCGATCAGCACCAGCGCGGGTCGATCGATCCAGTCGAGTGGCTGAAGTGACTCCAGATCGACGATCTGAACGTAGTCGACCTCCAGGTCCTCGGCGCCCGACAGATGTTCTATCGCCTGCCTCCGGATCAGATCTACGCTGAACTCGCCATCGCGAACCGCCTGTTCCACCAGCTCCAGAGCCGCCGGAATATGCCGGGCTGATTCCCGGCCAGATGTCGTCAAACCGCAGTTCCGGCTGCTGAGCGCCAGCCCATCATCGTCCCGGACCGTCGGCATGGGACGAATCTGGACCGGCATGTCGAGATCTTCAACCATCTGCTGAATTACTCTTACCTGCTGGGCATCCTTCCAGCCGAAATAGGCGTGATCAGGCTGAACCAGGTTGAACAGTTTGCTGACGACGAGGCAGACGCCATCGAAATGGCCCGGCCGGGATGCGCCTTCGAGCCGGTCGGTGAGGTCGGCAACGTGAATCGAAGTTCGTGCAGTGCCCGCGTACATCTCACCAGCACTGGGCATGAAAACCGCATCGACACCGGCATCCTGCAGCATGGAGAGGTCTTCATCGGTTGTCCGGGGATAGGTTGCGAAATCGCTCTTACTTCCGAACTGTCTCGGATTGACGAAGATACTGACGCAGATATGGTCGTTCTCCTGACCAGCGATATCAACGAGTGACATATGGCCGGCATGGAGCGCTCCCATCGTGGGGACCAGACCAACCGATCCCGGCACCTCGGAACGCCAGTTTCGAATATCTCGCCGAGTGCGAATGACCTGCATAACGTTGCATACTCCATGCTCAATCAGGATTGATTTCCAAACGTGATGAGTTACAGAAGAATCTGTGACGGATCTGTTGCAGTCATCTTGCCTGCCGAGACGGGAATGCACCGGTAGACAGTCCATGATTGGGACAGCTGCGACACCGAGTCGCAGCATCGTACATCAACAACTATCGCGTTCGCTCTGATCACCACGCAGAACATCAGAATGTTCTGGAGAAGAGGATGCCATGCTAAAACGAATCGTCGTCCCGCTCGATGGATCACAGATCTCACATGCCGCACTTCCCCTGGCGCGATCTCTGGCCGAGCAGACTGGAGCCGGGGTCACGCTTGTCAGCGTGATCGATCCGCCACGGGACTTCTACATCAGTCCGCAAGATTCATCGTCAACACGCCTGCGGCCAAAGGATATCGACCATCTAGCCAAAGAAGAGCAGCGCCTCGACTACTATCTCAAGAACGTCGCGACGTCGTTCGAGCGCACACGAGTCAGCACAGATATCCGTCTGGGGCAAGCCGCCACGGAAATTCTCGAAGCGGCTGAAGCCGTCGAAGGCTCGGCAATCGTCATGGCCAGTCACGGCCGGTCCGGCCTCGGACGAATGCTGATGGGAAGCGTGGCCGAGAGGATCGTTCAGTCGAGTCAGGTTCCGGTGTTCGTCACCCGGGCATCAACCGATACCCGGGCAGAATTCGGAAAACAGAAGATCACCAACGTTGCAGTAGCGCTGGATGGCTCGGACCTGGCAGAACAGGCACTCGATCGCGCCTACGACATCTTCCGGAACAATGTCCGCTACACCCTGGTGAGGATCGTGGAGCCGGTGGCGCCCGGCCAGTCATACTCCTCAGAGATCATCGCCAATTACGAGCGAGAAGCGCGGGAATCGGCCGAAGACTACGTGCGGGATGCCGCCGATACGCTCACAACACACGGCGCGACCGTCTCGGCCGATGTCAGGATCACCGAGCCAGCATCAGGGATTACCCGCGTCGCGTCCGAGTTCGGCGCTGATCTGATCGCGATGACGACGCACGGACGTTCGGGCATGGGACGCTTCCTGCTCGGCTCGGTGGCCGAGCGAGTGTTGCATGATACGGACAGGCCAGTCATGATTGTTCGTGCGAAGGAGTCGAATTCAGAGTCGTAATGGATGGATGCCGTGCCGAAATCAGATCAGGGTAGCGATCCGCCGCAGAAGGACTATCTCGGGCGAATTCTCATCGGAATCATTATTCTGGCGGCGTTCCTGTGGGCACTGACGTTCATCTTCTAGCTCGCAGCTTGCGCTGATACACCACCCGGCTCCCGTTGCCGGGTGGTTGTCCTTTTCCCGGCAGCTGTCTATTGCTCCGGGAGATGGTAGGCGATGAACGTAGGCCGGCCGTCTATCGATCCGGTGATAACCTCACCGCCCGGATAGGTTTCCTGCAACGCATCCAGTACCGGCCGATAATCCCCGACGAGCACGAACACCGGCTGGCCGAGCGCCTCATCGACGTCCAGACCGAAGCTGCCGAACTCGTCCGACCGATCTTCTCCATTGATGTCCGGGGCCAGAAATCGACGTGGCTCGTAGTCGATCGACCAGCGATGAGCCATGAAATACACGTAGTGGTCATCGGGAAGCTGCTGAAGATACATCGAGGCATCGTAGAACTCTTCGGCAAACACCCAGTGCTGGGTCTCCGATTCCCCGTGAACCATGAAGTAGTTGCGGAGATCGACCGTCACCGTGGAGACGATGACCAGCCCCAGTACGGCAACGGTTGCGGTCATCAGAATCGATGAAAACCGCTGTCGGACGATAGCGAGCAATTCAACGATCCCGATTGCGGCAAACATGCACAGAAACGGCGCGATAATCAGCGTCCGGCGCATCTCGCCCTGCTCGGTCAGCACTGTGGCGAGCGGCATGAGGATCACGATCATCGCTCCGAGCCAGACAATCGGCTCTCGACGCCGCCAGAGCGCCACACCCATGCCCGCCAGCGAGAGCAGCAGTAGACCCGTTGGCACCACCGACGTGATGCCGGTGGCATCGACGTAGTCGATCGACGGCGACCAGGAGAGCTCCACCCAGAACCGACCGTATTGCTCGATCAGATAGCCGAGCTGTTCCACCGGGCCACCCAGCTCCTGCCACTCGCCCGTGTCTCGCACCGAGTGCCGATCGATCGAGTTCCAGTACAGCTCCCAGTTGTTAGCGATGTACCAGATCATCGGCAGAAGCGACGCCAGCACGGCCCCGGCGAACGCTGCCGTGTTGCCGACGAGTCGCCGCAGATCATTGTCCGTCAGCCATTGCCGCCCCAGCATGAGCGCCGCAAAGGCACCCAGAACGACGAGTCCCAGGGTGTGGGCGTTGTAGACATAAATACCGGCGCCTGACATCGCCCCGGCCGCTGCCCACCAGTACCAGTAACCGGAGCGAACAGCCTGCACCAACACACCCGCGGTAAGAATCGTCCAGAGCGGCCAGGCCGGGAGTGGGAATGCGATGCGAGAGTAGTGGATGTGCCAGCCCATGACCATCAGAAACCCGCTGGCCAGCAGTGCGTTCGATACCCCGAGGCTCCGCCGAACAACCAGATAGAGTGCCGGAATCGCCAGCGTGCCGAAAATCACCGCACTGATGCGGACCGCGAACACCGTGTTGTCCCAGATCCAGACCGTCAGTGCGGCGAGGTAAAACGGGGCAGTTGGCTGGCCAAGTGCCGACGGGGAGTAGGGGTCGATCAGTATCTCGCGGAGTATCCGCTGACCTTCCATCCCGACGATCGCCTCGTCGCCGTGCAACCCGGTGGGGATCGAGGTGAGGTTGATCAGGCGCAACAGCAAACCAATAAGTGTCAGCAGCACCACGAATGCGGCAATGTCCCAGTTCTGTTTCCACAGTCGAGCAAGGCTGCTCGAAGACTGATACTGATCTGAGGTTAATGAATCTGGCATTCAGGCCGTTCTGGTGGTCGAACGTGCGACATCAGGAGCGAGTACCGTCCACCGGTCAGTTTAACAAGTGAAGATCTCGTGCGGCGTGTCTTGAGTTAGCCAGTACAGTGCGCTACTGTGAGCCTGTCGAGACGCAGAAGCTCAAAGGAAAGGACCCAACCCGATGTCACGCGAGGTGCTGGAAAAGACACTTCAGCTCGCCACGGCCGCATTCGGACTGGTGGCTGCGCTGGCATGGAACGACGCGATTCAAACGCTGTTTACCCAGCTGTTTGGCGAAGCGGCAGACATCACTGCCAAGTTCCTCTATGCGCTGATCGTTACCGGAGTCGTCGTCTTCGCCACGATCAGACTCGCCCGCCTTCAGGAGCGCGTCGCAGCTCAGGAGGAGCAGGAGAACTGATCGGGCACCGGCACTGGCGCTACCAGAAATTCTTGATAAGTGACCAGAGCGAGTAGATCTGCGTGGCGATCGCCAGCAAACCAATCATCATCCCGGCGATCGCCAGAATCCGCTCTCGTTTATTGACCTGATCTTCTTCCAGAAGTCCGAGTCCGGCCAGCAACGCGGCCAGACCGAGAAGCGCCCCGAGGTACGGCATCGGCAGAACATACATGCTGGTCAGTGCCAGCAACCCGAGAAGTGACGCAAATGCGGCGGATCGACGAATTCCGGTGGCCGGGCGTCCCGTTTCCTGCTCTGCTGCAATCACACGGGTTGCGATGCCCGCTGCCGTGCCAGCCGTGATCAGCAAAACGCCGAACGCCGTCGCCGTAACGATGCCGAACATCGGCCACGGTGGGTTCTGCAGTCCCCACTCGAACTGGAACCAGTGCAGCACACCGCCGAGCAGCAAGGTAACTGGAGTAATCAGAATAGCCCAGCGAGATCGGAGAATGTATCCGCTGGAAGCGCCGAGCAGAATCAGAACGGTGAACCAGCCAAGAACCCAGCCGGTACTGTTCAGATGCGTTGCCAGACCACTGACGTCATATGGCCAGAGCCAGCCGACGATCAACAGCGCCAGCGAAAGGATTGAGAGCCGTCCCCAGAAACTGTATTGCTGAGTCTGGAACCGGTCTGTGTTGCCCATCAGATGGGGCATCGGTTTGGAAACCAAGACGTTCACCTCGCGTGAATAACTAGAACGATTGCGCTGAAGTACGAGTCAACGCCGACCCGTCGTGACAGGTCATTGCTATAACGAACGAGGCTCGAGAATGGCATCAGTTGCTTTCGAGCAGATAATCCTGCCATTCTTTACTACTCTGCTGCGCCGTAAAGCGCCGTATCAATGATAGTGGCAAGATTCTCGCCACGCTCTGCCTATTCTACCGATTCTGCGTCATCAGTTGGCAAAAGTGTCCATTCGAGGACGAACTGCTCCGCCTGCGCCAGGCCGCCGTTCAATGTAACTGGCCGATCGAATCGTCCGTGCAGGCGCTTCGCCTCGGCAAACACCTCGAGTTCGGTGCCTCGGAATGGCCATGGATCAACGGTGATGGTCTCTTCCTCCTCCCCGGGCATCAGGGTGAAATCACCGATGGTGACACCTTCCTCGTCAACACCCTCACAGATCATCAGGGAGAGCCCGTCCCATACGCTCATCAACGAGCGATTCCGCTCGAGGTGCTCTGGATCCATCACATCCTCGTAGCGCGGATCGGCAGCCAGAGCATCGATCAGTTGCTGTTGCGAGGCGCGCTCCCGGCGCAGGAACGTATCCACCTGGAGCTTCTCGTTGGACGGAGCATCTTCCGAGGGACCGAACCGCTCGAACAAGCCCGTGCCATGCATCGAAATCATCAACGCCGGATAGCGACCATAGATCATGGCGTAGCGCCGGGCCCGACCCCAGATCTGCAGATGCATCTTGCGCGGCATCTCACGAAAGGAATAGGGAAGGCCGGTCTCCTGATTGAGCGTTGGCGTCGCCTCCCATTGCAGCCAGCCGATATCATGCTGCTCGGCGGCGATGCAGAGCTCCTCTCGCGGGCTCATCGGCTCTTCGTCATCTGCCCAGGCTCGAGCGAGCTGGCCAGAGAGCCATGAATGTGCAGGCTGAGTGATGAGAACTACTGCCCCGTCGTCGTCTGGTCGGATTAACATCCTGCACCCTTCGTCCTGCGCTTGTATCGTGACTGACTGTCAATATTGTATCGTCCGGACACAATGTCCGTAAAGGGTCGATCAGCCGAGAACGTCGGTTATCCCAGCCAGATACACCCCGGCCATCCCGAGAAGCCCGGCTGCCACCAGGTAATAGACCGTCGGGATGATCGTTCGCCGCAAGACCGCCCCTTCCTGACCCAGCACGCCCACGGTCGCCGAGACGGCCACGACGTTGTGGATGGCAATCATGTTTCCCGCAGCCGCCCCGACTGCCTGTAGCGAGACCATGAACGCCTGCGGAAGTGCCAGTTGTTCGGCCACGCTGAACTGGAAGAGACTGAACATGAGATTGCTGATCGTATTGCTCCCCGCGATAAAGGCCCCCAGCGCGCCGATCGATGGAGCGATCATTGGCCACTCCCCGCCAGCGTTCCCGGCCACCCAGGCAGCCATCGCCACCGGCATACTCTCGAATCCCGCCGCATTGACATCTGAGTTGATGTAGACCCGGACCATCGGCACGGCAAACAGGAGCACCACCCCGGCACCGAGCAGCGTCTTACTCGAGTCCCGCACCGCGAGCGCCAGATCGCCGGGTCGCATACGATGCAAAAACGCCGTAATCAGAACCACCAGAATCAGGATCGTGCCCGGAACGTAGAGCGGGGTCGTCGATGCGGTAACGCCAGTGCCGAAGATGTCGCCCCATTCGATGCGCAACGCATCCTGCAACCAGCTCTGCGCCGGAGAACCAGGAATGCGGGTCAGGACCAGCAGACCAGCCAGCAGGCCGTAGGGAAGCCACGCCTGCCAGGCAGGGATCGGTGTCTCTTTCGGGGCAGGATCAGCGGCGGGAACCGTCTTGCTCAGCCATTCCGGGAACCATTCGTCACGGGGTGGAAAATCCCACGGCTGTTTCGGAACCAGAAAGCCCCGACGAGCTGCCAGCATGACGATCATCAGGCCGATCATCGCTCCCAGTAGAGATGGGAACTCTGGCCCGAGGAAGATCCCCGTCAGCGCATACGGAATGCTGAACGCGAAGCCGGCGAAGATCGCGAACGGCGCGATCGACAACCCTTCGGTCCATGACCGATTGGCGCCGAAGAACCGCGTCATCATCATGACCATCAGCAAGGGCATTGGGATGCCGACGATCCCGTGGATGATCGCGGCATAGGCGGTAATTGTCTGTCGATACTCCTCGAAACTTGTCCCGGCGGCCGCCAACTGGTTGCTCAGCTCCGGACTGAGCAACCCACCAGTCACCCCGACCAGCACCGGTGTACCGACTGCGCCGAACGTCACCGGCGTACTCTGGATCATCATTCCCAGAACCACGGCCGCCATCGCCGGGAACCCGATCGCCACCAGCAATGGTCCAACGATGGCCGCTGGCGTGCCGAACCCGGAGGCTCCCTCGATGAACGATCCGAACAGCCAGGCAATGATGATCACCTGCACCCGTCGGTCATCGCTCAGGTTAGAGAACCCGCGCCGAATGGTGTCGATCGCGCCGGTATAGCGCAACGTGTTCAGCAAGAGAATCGCACCGAGGATGATGTAAAGAATGTCGAAGGTAACGAAGAGTCCCTGGATCGAAGAGGCGATAATCCGGGCGAAGCTGACGTCCCAGACGAAGAGGGCAATCAGTGCGGTAGAGAGGTACACCAGCGGCATCGTGCGGCTGGCCGGCCACCGGAATCCAACAAGAAGCGCTGCTGCGAGGAGGATCGGGAGAACGGCGAGTAGTGCCTGAGTTCCATCGGACAACTGGACCTGCCTGTCATCGCTCGCTGGTCGACCGGTGTCTGACCCGCCCAGTATAGCGATTCATCGAGGAACATTTCAGCCTAGCCGGTAAGGAGCCGATCCCCTACGCTGATCCGGGTTGGAGCGCCCTCGTAGGTTGCGTAGTAGCCGCGCATACCTCGTCGGAGAAAGTCGAGCGTCTCGGTCACGCTGCGATCCGGTTTCTGCTCCGGCGGATAGTGGAGACAGAACTTCGTGAACTCGACACACGGTTCCGCCACCTGAACATCGACCAGATCGATGCGGCGACCATCCGCAGTCTCGAGAATCAGATGCCTGGGGAGATTACCGTCGGTAAACACAGCGCTGGTGTCGATCAGTAGATTCTCGCCAGCCAGACCATCCAGCAGATGGGAACCGACTCGCTGTCGCATCTGCTCGTAGTGGGGGAGAAATCCGATCGAGATGCCGTTGAGGTTGCGATTCTTGCTCATCGGGTGATCGCGGTGGTGGACATCGATCAGATGCTCACCATCCTCATCGATACCAACCACGCCCCCGGGGTCCAGATCGAGCCGGGGAACCGACGTAATCGGCTCCGGATCGTAGTATCGATTCGAATCGCCCTGAATCTTGAGGCTGGATCGCTGGATCTGCAGTCTGGTGATGGTTCCGATGAGCACAGGTCTGCCCTTCACTGGAATCGGGTCGCGCAATGGTCCCAATGGTACATCGCGTTCGCCAGTGGCCCTGATGCCATCTCCATTTGGGGGTCGGTGTCCCTGACGACCCGAGGTATCCGCCCGCGTACAACGGGCGTACAGAGTCGCACGCCCCTACATCGGGAGGGCGGAATCAATCGGGAACACCTATATAGGGGTCGGCGACCCTGCCGACCCAGGTTCGCGGGGCCTCTATGTGTAGCTCATGGCCCTCACCCCCGACCCCTCTCCCAAATCTGGGAGAGGGGAGAGAGCACTTCGAAAGACCCTATGTAGGGGTCGGCGCCCCTACATCGATTTTGACCGTCCCGTTTGGAACTACTCTTCCGAGAGCCAGGAATTCCAGTACGCCGGGGCCAGCTGCACAAGTCCCAGGTTATGCAACCGGGTTGACTGTGCGATCAGTGATACGGAATCCGCCACCTTCACGCCGGCAACTTCGTCGTACATCAACTGCTGGATCTGCTCCCAGGCTTCAAAGCGATCTTCGAACTCCACCTCGGCATAGAGTCGATCCACCAGCGCGTTCTTCTCGTCGGAGCACCAGGCGCCACCCCATTCGCAACGCATCATCGGGTTCTGCACCGGATCGACACGGAAGGCGAAGCTCATGATCGAGATGTCCCACTCCTGACGCTCACCAAGAACGTCGAGGAACGTGGCGAAGTCGAAGACCTGCATCTCGACATTGATGTCGATGTCCTCCAGCTGCTGCTGAAGGATCAGCGCGGTGTTGTACATATCCTGGTACTCGGTGTTGGTGAGAATCCGGACCGGTTCGCCGTCGTAGCCAGCTTCTTCGAGATACTCTCGCGCCAGATCAGGATCGCGCATGTCGTAGAGATCAGCTCCGGCATCCGAGTGCCAGACGGTCTCTTCCATCATGTGGCTCGGGCTCAGCCGGAAGTAGTCTTCGCCGGCCGCTGCGGTCATCATCTCTTCCGAGTTGGCTACGGCCTGCACAGCACGCCGCATGGTGAGATCGGACATGACGCCGCGCTCCATGTTGAAGAGCAGAAGCATATTCCCGGTGGGATCACTGACCTCGGCAACGACGTTCTCATCGGCATCGAGTGTCTCGAACTGGTCAGTAGAGATGTTCTCGAGATAGTCGAAATCACCTGCCTGAAGCCCGGCCACCCGGCCTGCTTCGTCCGGCGCCGGAATGAACCGGATCGAATCGATATAGGCTTCCTTGCGCCCGGCATAACCACTCGGTTCATCGTCACGGGCTGCGTAGTCTTCGAACCGTTCGACCAGCACGTGGCTATCGACCTCGTGCTCGACGAAGCGATACGGGCCGGTCCCGATGTAGTCCGAGATCGCATCGTCACCAGCTGCCTCAACGATCTCCTGCGGGTAAATCGCGCAGCCGTTGTTCTGACGAGCCAGCAGCACGGCAAATGTGCCGAACGGCTCGGTCATCTCGAACTCGATCGTGTGATCATCGACCTCGCGGATCTCGTCGACGTGTGACATCAATTCCTGTCCGAAGCCGACCATGTCCGACCAGCGCTCGACCGAGGCAATCACGTCAGCAGAGGTCAGTTCGTCGCCGTTGTGGAATGGCACGTCCTGTCGCAGATAGAGGGTGTTGAGCAGTCCATCGTCCGAGACTTCGTGAGTATCCACGAGATCCGGGACGACCTGGAAATCTTCGTCCCAGGTGAACAGCGGCTCGTAGATGTGCATCAGCATGTGCGTGCCCAGCGTCGCCGTGGTCAGATGGATGTCGAATGTCGGCGGCTCGCCAACCAGCGCCACCCGGAGTTCGCCACCATACTGGGCTTCTCCGTCGTCAGCGGACGCATCATCATCGGCTGCTTCGTCATCGTCGTCATCCGGGGCGTCTTCATCGTCAGCTTCTTCGGAATCGTCAGCCTCTTCGGCGTCCTCATCGTCCGTTTCGATGTCGGCATCGTCGGCCTCTTCATCATCCGGATCTGGCTCGACGCCACCGGCTTCGTCATCGAGTTCATCGTCGTCGGTTGTGCAGGCCGCGATCAGCGTCCCGGCAACCGGAATCGCCGCACCAACGCCGAGCAATCGCATGAAGCGACGTCGCGAGAGCGATCCATCGAGATTCAACGATCGGAGTACACTGTTCGTATTGTCGTGAGGGGCCATTCGTCTTCCTGCTTCCTACCCGCTGAGGGCATGCTACTGCGGATTCACACCGAAGACATCGTGAACGTCTCCTGGTGTGAGCATCGGTGGTCGCTGCCTGTCGAGAAGCAGCCGAGCAGCACCGATTCACGCGACCAACCTGGCAGCGCATTGGGCTCGAGGCAGCCCTGACGAGCCTCGCGATCGCTGGTTCTTGACCTATCCGCTCGTGTCTGATCAGGCCAGTGAATCCCAGCACATACGAGAGAGCTGCGCAACGTGCGCCGAAGCCACATAACGACCCGACGCGTGCGGATATTCCACCGCAACGTCTTCGGTGTAAGCCGCAAGGATATACAGCGGGCCGTTGCCGTCATAAATCACACCGGCATCGTGGTGATGGGCAGGGCCACGTCCCGTCTTACAGGCGACCTTCGTATCGGCCGGCAGCATCTTGTCCAGCTTGCCGATTTTCTGCCACGACATGATCTCCAGCGCCTGTTCGCATAGCTCCGGAATGGATCCGAGTTGCCCGGCAACTCCGGGATCTGTCGTCCCTTTGATCATCAGATCCAGCAGGTGGCCAACGTCCTTCGCCGAGGTTGAGTTGGACAGTTTCGGATAGTCTTCCGGTTTCAGGTTCGGGTCCGGGATGTTCTGCCGATGGACCGACTGGCTCATCCCGATCGACTGGCAATACTCGTTGAGGTAGTCGGTGCCGAGCATATCGACGATTTTCCCGGTGCAGGCGTTATCGCTAACGATGATCATCATCGTGGCGGCATCGAATAGCGTCACCTGGAAACCGGGCCGCAAATGCTGGAAACAGCCGCTATTGTTGTCCTGATACTTCGCTTCGATGGTAAACGGATCATCCAGCGACATACGTCCTTCGTGGACTTCCTTCATCAGCGCCATCAGGATGGAGATCTTCCGGGTGCTGGCCGAATAGACCACCGTGTCGCCATCTCGATCGGCTTCTTCGCCCGTCCGCAGGTTCTTCAGATACCAGCGTGTCTTGAACGGTTGATCGTCGCAGAGTTTGTTGAGGTCGTTTACGAGGTCGTGCAT
>REEK01000175.1 GCA_007695115.1 Sphaerobacteraceae bacterium | reverse complement strand
AAGAATAGAGGCGACTGGTAGTGAAACGTTCAACGATTTGGCGGTATCGAGCGCAATGCCCAGGTCCTTCAAGTGCAACGAAGCCCTGCCACCGGGCTCGAAATCACCTTTGCACATAGCATCGCCACGCAGCCGAAGCACAGCGGTCGACGCCAGTCCGCCATCGAGGACCTGCATGATCTTCCGCGGATCGACACCAGCTTTCGAACCGAGAACCAGCGCTTCGCTGACCGCCTGGTAGGCGATGCCGACAACGATCTGATTGCACGATTTCACCGTCTGTCCGGCCCCGGGGCCGCCACAATGGGTGATCGTCTTGCCGAGCGCCTCGAACACCGGCCTGGCACGTTCGACATCGTCCGGGTTGCCACCAACCATGATGCTGAGTGTTCCGGCGATTGCTCCCCGATCTCCACCGCTAACCGGTGCATCGAGCGAGCTGGCGCCACGGGCGGACAGTGTTTCGTGGACCATGATCGACGTGGCTGGAGCGATCGTGCTCATGTCGATGACCAGATGGCCGGGTTGAATCGACTCGATAATCCCGTCATCGCCGAGGACGACCAGTTCGACATCGGCAGAGGCAGGGAGCATGGTCACGATGATCGTCGCCTGGCGAGCGACATCGGCCGGGCTGCTGGCTCCGGTAGCGGATGGGTGTTCCGCGAGGAATCGCTCGACCCGCTCTGGACTGCGATTGTGGACCACCACATCGAATCCGGCTTCAATGAGATTGTGGGCCATGGGCCAGCCCATGAGGCCCAGCCCGATTACGCCAACGGTATTGCTCATGACCAGTAGCCCCAGTCTCGTAGCCATCCGAGGGTGGCTTCGGTTTTCCCATCTGGCACGTATTCGAGACTGACCCAGCCCTTGTAGCCCATCTGATCGATCTGACTCAACACGAATGGATAGTTGATCTCGCCGGTACCGGGTTGGTGTCGACCTGGATTGTCAGCGATCTGGATGTGCTCGATCATCTCCAGATTCGCCTTCATCGTGCCGATCAGCTCACCTTCCATCCGCTGCATATGGTAGACGTCGTACTGAAGCTTCAGGTTGGAATGGCCGACGTCGTTGATCAGCTTCAGGCCCTCACTGGTGCTGGAAACCATGAATCCCGGCATATCGAAGGTGTTGATCGGTTCGACCAGCTGAAGGACTCCGGCCGATTCGGCCTGCTCCGCGGCGTAGCGGAAGTTTTCAACCAGGGTTTTCCACTGTGTGTCGTGGTCGACGCCATCCACGGCCAACCCGGACAGACAATTCAGCATGGAGCAGTCGAGCGTGTCGGCGATATCCAGCGCCTGCTTGACACCTTCCCTGAACTCCTCAGTTCTGGTCGGGTCGTTGGCGATGCCTCGTTCACCGCCTGCGAAATCGCCAGCTGGCAGATTGAAGAGCACCTGGGTGATGTTGTTTCGCCTGAGTGCGTCTCTGATTGCATCGACATCTTCCGAGTAGGGGAAGAGGAACTCGATTCCGCTAAACCCCGCTCGAGCGGCACGGTCGATCCGTTCAGGGAACGGGGAGTCATTGAACAGCATCGTCAGGTTTGCGGCGAATCGCGGCATGGCGCCTCCTGGTTCGATTGTTGATGCAGATTCGGTGTCGTGCCTCTATGGTCGACAAACTCAGGCAATCAGTCAATAGGGAATGGCCGATTGGGGCTCTCCGATAGCTGATGCGGCTGGCGAGCGTTCGGCAGGGTGAGGCTAATCAGGACTCTTGTATCATTAAAAAAAGTTTTCACAACAGTACAATATGTACCATAGCGTCGAACGTATCTATATACAAGCAATCATTGGCTCTCACTCGAGCCCTCGGATTTCCCTTGGCATTGCGCAGTCTTCGAAGTCCCGCACATCGGTCAGTCCGCCAGGTTTTCCATTTTCCCGACAAGCTTTCCCGGATAGGAATCGATCTTGAACTCCTCAGCAAAAACGAACGACCAGTCGATGACCACCACGCGGGCTGGAGACAGTTCTAGTGAGGCCGATCCGCTCGAACTGCCAATTGTTGGTCCAGCGATGGAACCAAGTGACATGGATTCGGGTCGGGAATACTCCAAGAGAGATAAGTACGAACTCACCGGGTCGGCGCACCATCACCTTTATCTGCGACTCTTTCAAGGAAGTGCAGTCGAGGCGAACGAGGCTGCATCGCTCGATCAGGCGATTACCACAGTACTCAGATACCTCTGCACTGAGCTGGGCTGGCCGGTTGGCCATGCCTATGTCGCCAACGCAAATGGCAACCTGGTACCTACAGATATCTGGTATCTCGAGCACCCGCAGCGGTATGAACCGTTCACGTCAGCGACGTCTCGCATGCAGCTGCACTCAGGAACTGGTCTCGCCGGGCGAGTACTGGCGACTGGCAAACCGTCCTGGATGTTCGACATTGCCGACGATCCAACCTGTCCGCGTCGAGAAGTAATCATTGATCCGCCTCTGGCCACCGGGTTTGCTTTCCCGGTGATCGCCAACGTTGAGATCGTCGCTATCCTGGAGTTGTTCAATCATGAGCTTCTCCCGGTGAACCAGGAGCTTCTGACTCTGATGGAGCAGGTAGGTGTTCAGGTTGGGCTTGTTGCGGAGCGATTCCGCGTCCGGAGTGCTCTCGAAGTGATTGCTGTGGAGTTGTCGCGCAGTAACCATGAACTCGAGGAGTTTGCATCCATTGCATCTCATGACCTGCAAGAGCCACTGCGAAAGATCCAATCGTTTGGCAATCGGCTGAATGAAAAACATGGCCAGCTTCTTCCTGACGAAGGGCAGATGTACTTGGGACGCATGATCGAAAGTGCCGCCCGCATGCAAACGCTGATTAATGACCTCCTGGCTTATTCCCGGATCGCCGCAAAACCAAAGCAGTTTGAGCAAGTCAACCTTCAAGAAACCGTCGCCCATGTAACACGAGAACTCGGTGACCAGATCGGCAGAACCAATGGTCAGATCCACGCAGAGTCTTTACCGACTATTACCGCGGATCCGTTGCAAATGAACCAGCTCTTTCAAAATCTGGTGAGCAACGCGCTCAAATTCCATCGCCCAGATGTCGCTCCCGAGGTTCACATTTCCGCCGAATTGACTACCTCGGAAGCGTCAGATTGTTTCAGCCGCCCAGACCCGCAATGGCGGATCACGGTGAGTGATAACGGGATTGGATTCAAGGAAAAGCAGGCCGACAGAATTTTCAAGATGTTCGAGCGCCTTCATGGCCGTGGAGGATACGAGGGAACCGGAATCGGCCTTTCGATCTGTCGGAAGATAGTCGAGCGACACGGCGGAACAATCACCGCCTCTGGTGTCCCCGATCAGGGAACCATTTTCACGATCACGTTGCCAGGACGGTAACGTAGAAGGACATGTTTAGTGAGTACCGCAACCAAGAGCCGAAACATTACGATCCTCATGGCCGACGACGACGATGATGATCGCATGTTCGCCCGCGAAGCGCTCAGCGAGAACCGCCTTGCGAACGATCTTCATTTTGTCGGTGATGGGGAGGAGTTGATGGACTACCTTCTCCACCAGGGTAACTACGCAGACCCAGCAACATCGCCGCGTCCCCGGCTGATACTCCTTGATCTGAATATGCCGAACATGGATGGTCGTGAGGCGCTGGAAGCCATCAAAGCCGAGCCAGGTTTGCGACAGATACCTGTGGTGGTTCTGACAACGTCGACAGCTGAAGCCGATATCTTCGCCAGCTACGATCTTGGGGCGAGTTCCTACATCACCAAGCCGGTGACGTTTGATGGTCTCGTGAATGCCATGAGACAGCTCGGTCAGTACTGGTTCGAAATCGTCGATCTGCCGGGTGGCGAATCGAGCGGAACCTAATATGAACGACCGGACTGTGGAAGTACTCCTGGTTGATGATGATCATGATGAGTATCTTCTGACCAGACCGTTGCTCGAATCCTGCGCTCCGGCCAGGTTGAGATTGAGCTGGGCGGCTGATCGCGATGAAATGCTCGAGCACATCTCCAGGAAACGAGTAGACGTTATCCTGATGGACTACCATCTTGGGGCTGAAAACGGAGTGGACCTGATTCAAGAGTTGATGGAAGCAGGTTCAGAAATCCCGTTCGTGTTGCTGACTGGTGTGGCGAACCGGGCAATCGACATAGAGGCTATGGAGGGAGGCGCAGTCGACTTCCTTGATAAGGACGGGCTGACAAGCCTTGTTCTCGAGCGTTTCATCCGTTATGCCGTGGAGCGTGCCCGGCTGCAGACGAGCGAACGCGAGGCGAACTACCTGTATCGCTCACTGGTCGAGCACATACCGGCCGCATTCTTTATTTCGGATGCGTCCAACTACGCGCGCAAATCCTACGTGAGCCCGCAGATGGTGTCGTTGCTCGACATCGACGACAATGACGAGACCCCGTGGCTCGATCACATCCACATTGAGCATCGTGAAGCGGTTGCTGCGCAAATCGCTCATAGTGACTTGACTGGAGCGTCTCCCTCGATCAGCTATCAGTTGCACAAGCGAGATGACAGTCTGGCATGGGTTCACGAAGAAGCGGTGCTCGTGCGCAATGAATCCGGTGATCCTGTTCACTGGCACGGGGTGATCTATGACATCACGGCACAGAAACGGGCTGAAGCGCAACTTTATGAAAGCAAAGCGGAGCTGAAGAACTCTAACGATGCGCTGGAACGGAGCAATCGAGCGCTTCAGGAGTTTGTGTATGTGGCATCTCATGATCTGAAAGCCCCACTGGTCTCGATTATGGGTATGGCTACGCTGCTCCAGCAAGACTTGCGCGGATCGCTCGATGGTGACCCACGCACATACCTGGATCGTATCGTGGCGAACGCCGCCAAAATGCGCCAGCTTCTTGAGGATATTCTTGAACTCTCGCGAGTAGGCAGTGATGAGGCGCGCTCCGAGCCGACCGATCTCGACAGCGTCGTAACTGACGTGAGAGATCAGCTGCGCCATCAACTTGATGCTCGATCAGCTACAGTGACCGTAGACGGTTCCCTGCCGTCGGTAGCAGTGAACCGCGTGCACCTGGTGCGAGTATTCACCAATCTGATCGACAATGCTGTGCAGTACACCCCGCACTCCCGTGAACCGCGAATCTGGATTACTGCCAGAGATATGGTCAAGACCTGGGAGATCACCGTAGGCGATAACGGCGGTGGAATTCCGCCTGATGCCAGGGATAAGGCTTTCGTGATGCTTCAGCGGCTGCCCAGCGGCAGAACGCTCAATCCAAGTGGCACGGGAATGGGGCTGGCGATCGTACGGCGGATTCTCGAGATGAACGGTGGTCGATGCTGGATCGCTGAGAGCGACGAACGTGGAACAACCATGCGCCTCACATTCCCAAAAGTCGTTTCTGACCACGCCGGAAACGGGAAAACCCCTGCTGCGGCCAGCGAACCGGGGCACTAGCACCCCGCGCGCCCGGCACCGGCCTCGCACCGGTCAGGAGCGTTGGAGACTCTGAGTTCAAAATGAGTGCGGAAACCGGGACTCGAACCCGGACGGGGTTACCCCCAACGGTTTTTAAGACCGCAGCGTCTGCCATTCCGCCATTTCCGCACGATGGTTGCGAGCACAGCGACCGGAACACAAAACGGACCCTTTTTGTGAGGGTCCGTTCCGGATCGTCTGGAGCGGAAGATGGGATTCGAACCCACGACCTTCTCCTTGGCAAGGAGATGCTCTACCACTGAGCCACTTCCGCATTGTCGATGCACGCGCTTGGCGTAACAGTCACGATTTTACTCCAGCCGTGGGAGCCTGTCAAATCGAATCTCTCCAACGGAACTGCCACCAGAGCGCCAACGAGATATGAAGCAACAAGACATAACTCGCATCGCTTCGCGTTGACTGCCTCTCGCTGCACGGGCTATAATGTCGCAGTTTCGCGTCGATGTTTCCTCCTGGGTGTGTAGTCGCCCAGCTACGTTCCTCTCACCGAATCCGATCCCCATGTAATTGCTACTCGCGTGATTCGGATGCGGGGAAGCCAGAGGTTGGAAGGCGATATGACGTCAATTGCAGAGCGACTGGTCTCGGATCTCGGCACGGCCATGCGGCAGAAGGACGCAGAACGCCGCGACGTGCTAAGGTATCTTCGCTCAGAGGTGAAGAACGCCGAGATCGAAAAAGGTCGGGAACTGACCGACGATGAGGTTCTGGGCGTTATCCAGCGCCAGATCAAGCAGCGTCGGGAATCGATCGAACAGTTTCAGAAGGGCAATCGCCAGGATCTGGTCGACGCCGAGGCAGCACAGATCGTTATCCTGGAGACATACTTACCGCCTCAAATGGATCAGGCTGAGATCGAACAGATCGCGGCCAGTCTGGCTGAGGAGCTGGATCTGGCTGGCGCCAGAGATATGGGCAAGCTCATGGGACCGCTTCGTGAGCGAGTCGGTACTCGAGCTGAGGGTCGAGCGATTTCTGAAGCAGCCCGGAACGTTCTGGAACAGCGAGCAAATGGCGAGGCTACCTCGTAGATCGGGTCAGATCGGCACTGCTCCTGTGTTGGCGCGGTTGATCGAATTCGAGCCCCAGTCCACCTGGCACCTCGAGTGATTATATGAGCACTCCATCTCGCTCGAATCATCAACGAAACCGGAGTCCGCGGGACCGTGGCTGGCTGTCCTGGTATCAGCGTGGTTCCGATCTGATGCGGATGACGCTGATTCTGGCAGTCTTCGGCATGGTGATCGTTGCGCTCGGCACTGCCAGTGTCTATGTCACCTGGGCGACTGACAGCGTCGTTCTTCAGGAAGGTGAGATCGCGGATCGATCCTACCGGGCCCCTCGTACCGAAACATTCATCAGTGAACTGAGAACCGAAGAGCGCCGGGAAGAAGCGTATAACGACTCCCGTAATATTGTGCTGCGCGATGATCCATCGGTCGCCCCAGACCAGATCAGTGATCTCAACAGCGCGCTCGAAGGAATCGACGAGATCCGGGCTGGTGAGATCGATGATGATGAGATCGAGCAGATTCACTCCCTGGCAGAAGGCTTGTCCGACTCACAAGCGGATTCCCTGCTGGAACTGAATGAGGTCGCCTGGGAGCGCGTACGCACCGAGGCTGTCCGACTCCTCGACGAAGTTTTTGAAGAAGAGATTTCAGCTGAAGATGTCGCTGGTGTTCGAGATGCGATGCCTCAGCGCTCCGATCCTCAGATGTCGGCGAGCGAACGTAATCTGGCAGTTGCGCTTGCCAGGCCCTACGTGCGCGCCAACGTCGAAGTCGACGAAGAGGCGACGATCGAAGCTCGTGAAGAGGCTGCCGCCGACGTCGAGCCGGTGATGATGACGGTGCAGGCCGGGCAGATCATTGTTCGAGAAGGCGATCCGGTTACTCGCTATCACATCGAGCAGTTGGAGTATTTCGGCCTGTTGAGTCCTGAGCAAACGTGGGATCAGTTCGCCGGCGTGGTCGGATTGCTGAGCCTGGTGACGCTGGCGATGGTGTTGTATCTGGGCAAGTTTGCGCCGGACGTCTGTCGCTCCCGTCAGTTGCTGCTGGTGGCGCTGGTCGTCGCAGTGCCGCTCGTCGCCGGTCGTTTTGTGCTGGTGAATGAAGACTTGCTCTATATGTTCCCGGCAGCCGCAGCAATCATGCTATTGGCGATCCTCATCGATTTCCACTTTGCCGTCGTTGTCGGCGGATTTGTGGGCCTGTATCTGGGTATCGTCAGCGGATCCATGTTCGAGATCGCGTTCGTAACCATTCTGGCTGCCGTTGCCGGTGCCGCCGTTATCTGGCGTGCGGAGCGAACGGTGACATTCCTCTTTGCGGGCCTGTCAGTCGGAGCTACCACGTTCGTGGCTGCCTCACTCTTCCACCTGATGGAAGGCAACCTGGACATGCCGAATGCCGGCTCGTTGCTGGTCAGTTCGGCGGTCAATGGCGCGCTCTCCGCCAGTCTGACGTTCCTGTTCTTCAGCTTGCTGGGGACGATGTTCGGCATTACGACTCACCTCCAGCTGCTGGAACTCGCTCATCCAAATCAGCCATTGCTCTACCGACTCACCCGTGAGGCGCCGGGAACCTATCATCACAGCATCGTCGTCAGCAATCTGGCGGAAAGTGCTGCCGAGCGCGTCGGTGGTGATCCACTCTTCGCCCGTGTCGCGGTGATGTATCACGACATCGGTAAGCTGATGCGCCCAACGTTCTTTATTGAAAATCAGGCTAACCGCTCCAATATTCATGATTCGCTCGACCCGCGAAGCAGTGCCCAGATCATTCTGGACCACGTTGCAGACGGGGTCCGCATGGCGAGAAAGGCACGGGTGCCGAAGCCGATCGTGGATGTCATCGAGCAACACCACGGAACGACACTGGTGAAGTATTTCTACAACCAGGCCGTCAAATCTGGTGAGGATGTGGAAGAAGCGGACTTCCGGTATGAGGGTCCGAAACCTCAGACGAAGGAAGCAGGGATTATTCTCCTGGCTGACAGTGTCGAAGCCGCCGTGCGTTCGATGTCGCAGAGTGGGTCCCTTTATGAGGAGACCGTCGATGAGGCCGCTGGAGAGACGGTAAAGCGCTCTCAACTGGACCGTATCGTCGACGGAATCATTCGGGATCGTATCGACGATGGACAACTGGACGAATGCGACCTTACGATCAAGCAGATCGAGGACATCAAGGGGATCTTCATCTCGATTCTCGAAGGTGTCTACCATCCGCGCATCGAGTACCCGGAGTCGACTCGAACGGCCCGGGGCCAGACCGCATCTGACGTCGCCACTGCTGAGTCGAACTGATGCCGGGAACGCCTTTCTTCACGGGAATCAATGTAACGGCGAGCGGGGCAATTCCAGATCTGAAGCGCCTGTCCGATCTGATGAGTTTCGCCGCCGACCGTGAACAGATCCGGGGCGAACTCGGGATCTGGCTCTGCACTGACGATGAGATTGCCGGTCTCCATCTGCAGTACATGAACATCCCGGGTGCCACAGATGTGATCACGTTTCCTTCAGATGAAGAGCCTGGTGGGTATATCGGTGACATCGCCGTTTCGGTAGATACCGCGGCCGTTCAGGCAAGCGATGCAGGCCATTCGACGGCTCGAGAAGTGGCTTATCTGTGCCTGCACGGCTTGCTGCATATCGCCGGGTATGATGATCTCGATCCGGACTCCCGACGCGAGATGATCGCGCGACAGGATGTGATTCTCGAAGCGTTCGAGCGGGAGTATCCCGATGAGTGGTAGGTCGCCGAATTCGGTGAACGTCAGCCTCATCACCACCATTTTCAACGAAGCGGCTTCCTTGCCGGGTTTGCTTGCCTCCATTTCGCGTCAAACCCGACCACCCGATGAGATCATCGTTGTCGATGGTGGCTCAACGGACGACAGCTTGAGAATCCTGCAGGAGTGGCAGGTGAGGCTTCCGCTGATGACGATCATCGCGAAGGGTGCCAATATCTCCCGTGGGAGAAACATCGCGCTCGAGCGCGCTAACGGTGAGATTGTCGCGGTCACTGATGCGGGAACCGTGCTGGACGATCGCTGGCTGGAACATCTGATCAGGCCGTTCGAGGATCGATCTCAAGGAATCGATGTCGCTGCCGGGTTTTTCGTGCCCGATACGCAGACCGATTTCGAGGCGGCCCTGGCCGCAACCACGCTGCCGGACGCCGTTGAGATCGACCCGGAGACCTTTCTCCCATCGAGTAGATCGGTGGCTTTTCGGCGGAGCTGGTTCGGTGCCGGGATGCAGTATCCGGAATGGCTCGACTACTGTGAGGATGTGGTGTTCGATCTGCGGATGAAACGGGCGGGAGCGCGGTTCAGTTTCGTTCCAGAGGCGACGGTCTCGTTCCGGCCTCGCCCTGATATCGGCGGCTTCTGGAAGCAGTACTATCGCTATGCACGTGGTGACGGGAAGGCCGGATTGTTCTGGAAGCGGCACCTGATCAGATATCTGACCTATCTGATTGTGCTTCCGTCACTCGTGCTGGTCCGCTCCCCTTTATGGCGACTGCTGGTCCTGGCTGGCTCGATCGCCTATCTTCGACGACCGGTACAGCGTCTCTGGGTGCGCTCAGATCGCAGCCTGGCCAGAACGGTCCGACTGACGCCGCTCACTGCGTTTCTGCGAGCTGCTGGCGATGTCGCCAAGATGGTGGGCTATCCGGCTGGATTGATCTGGCGCGCACGAATATACGGCCTGCGCCGGGACTGGCGATCCATTCCGGAAGAATAGCGGTGCAGTTGTCCCGGGTCGGGTCAGGCTGTTGCCAGCGTGACGTGGAGAAACTCGCTAGCCCAGAGTGCAGCCCGTCGGCGAAGCTCCGAGTGGTTCGCTTCGACACGATGAGTGCGCTCGCGCAGGTTCCCATCGAGATTCAGGCAGAATGCGATGTCGCCCGCGAAGCGCTCTTCGTCGATCGGTTCGCCAGCCCGGGCGACCACAGCGATAAGCGCAGACTGCGGACTGTTTCCACCGGCCCGCGCCAAATGGCGTGCCAGTTCGATCGGCGCATCCTCAGCGTCGAGCGCTATCCCGGCTTTCATCGCCGCATCAGCGAATTGATCGGTAACTCCGCCAGCGAACCATCCGGCGAGCTCAGACTCCTCAGCCAGAAGGTTGACAATTCGCCCGGCTGATCCGGCTTCATGAACCCGGATAGCCGTTCCTCGACGCTGGCACTGAGCGAGAATCGCGTGCCCGAGTCGGGTGTCGAGGTTGCCGTAGGCGTGAGCGCCGAAAAGCTCCCGGATCTCTGCTTCGGTGCGATCCACCAGATCCTGCGCTCTGGCCCGGTCTGCGTCTGAAGCCGTGACCCGGATGTGAACGCCGTCGTTCTTGGCGTAGGTGGCGACAATCGGGTTGCCCCGATGAATGATGTCTTTGACCATATCCTCGGCGGCGGATTCGCCGATACCGATCGTTTTGATGGTGGTGGATACGATCGCGGTGGAGTCGAGCCGATCCTCGAGTCGGGGGAGAACCTGATCTCGCCACATGCGGCGCATCTCTCGCGGAACCCCGGGCATAGAGACGATGATGGTGTCGTGGTGGCGCACAAACCAGCCGGGCGCGGTTCCAACCGGGTTGGGAAGCGCCTCGGAGGACGGGATCAACCAGGCTTGCTTGGCGTTTCGTTCTGGCATGCTGATGCCTCGCCCCGAGAAAAAACGTTTGACGATCTCAAGTTGCTCTGGATCCACAATGACTTCTTCGCCGACATAGTGGGCGATCGCCTCGCGTGTCAGATCATCTTCAGTCGGTCCAACGCCACCGGTAATGACCACCAGTTCGGCATCGTCTGCGGCCCGGCCGATCACCTGGGCGATCCGGTCGCGATCGTCGCCGACCTGCATGACTCCGACGAGATCGATTCCGGCCGCGGACATATCCTGAGCGAGAAAGGTCGCGTTGGTATCGGTCAGGAACCCGCCAAGTAGCTCAGACCCAATCGACATAACGACTGCCTTCATGCGACCTCCATACATCTCGAACATGGTCATTACATAGACGAACGCCGGATGCACTATGCGGCACCCGGCGTTCAGAATCAATACCCTCGGAGGGACTCGAACCCCCAACCCCTTGGTCCGAAGCCAAGTGCTCTATCCGTTGAGCTACGAGGGCGTCGTGTTTGCGACGGTACAACGATTATGCGTGAGGCTGCCCGTCAGCACTGCGTAGTATACCATAGCATAGGCCGTAGACCGTGAGTACAGAACGACGCGAACTGACAACCTGACGTGACCGTGAATGCCCGAAAGGGGATACTGTGACAGATAAGACTCCACGCGGATTGCAGGAAATCGGCGAAGCAGCGATCGGCAGACTGGAGGCGGTCAATACCGCCCGGGAACGTGCCCTGGCTGAGACTCGTCAAGTCGTGCGACTCTGTGCAAATGCGATCCGTGCGATTCACCGGGCGGAGTTCGATACCGCACGTGAGTTGCTGTCCCAGGCGCAGACCATTCTGGATGCGCTGATCGACGAGTTGAAGACTCAGCCGAAGATCTACTGGTCAGGCTATGTTCAGGACTCGCAGAAGGAGTTTGCCGAAGCGTGGATCACGCTGGCGATTATCGAAGGCACCGAGTTGCCAGATCCGGACTCGCTCCGGGTTGACGATGCCGTTTTCCTGAACGGCCTGGCCGAGGCTGCCGGGGAGCTTCGCCGCCATACGCTGGATACGATCCGCAATGGTGACCTTTCGCGTGCTGAGCGAACGCTCAGTATGATGGACGATATCTACGGCCTGCTGGTGACAGTTGACTATCCGGATGCGGTGACCAGCGGTCTGCGACGCTCAACCGATATGGTTCGTGGCGTGCTGGAGCGCACTCGTGGGGATCTGACGATGTCGCGGCAGCAACGGGAGCTGACCGAGGCACTGGAGCGAGCTGAATCTGTGTTGAAGCAGTCCTGACGCGAGTCCGGCAGCGATTGAGATGTGCTGCCGGACTCGACTTGTGTTTGCTGTCTAGGCGAGCGTCACCGTCTCTGTGGTTGTACCGGCTCGATCGGACTCCGCGGTAATCGTCATCTCGCCACTGCCCCGGACAAGCACTTCGATCAGTCGCTCGTTCTCAACCCGGAACTGCCCTGGTCGGTTCCGGCCTGTGAGTGCCGACGATCGCCCGGGGAGGTGGCCGGTCTCGATCTTCGGGCGGCCGATCAGCACCTCTGCGCCCTCAACCTTGACCGACAGGGGTGGCAGGTTCAGCCGGGTTCCCAGTGCGCTGCCAGTTGTTGGCAGGAAGCCCCGGTTTTCCAGTGTTGCTCGCACGATATGGAGCTCGTTGCCGAGTGATTCGGTCTCGATCGACTTGAACGATAACTGGGGCATCATGGCTGCCTGGCTCAGCGAGAACTGAAGGTTGCGCTCGCATTCGTCTTCCAGGAACTGTGGCGGGGCGTTCTGTCGGACGAGTTTGCTGTTCCACCCGCCGATCTCCACCTTGCCGAGTTGCGGATGATCGAACGGCGTCCACGGAACGAAGCCGCGCTCACCCATCTCGCGGTCGTTCCACTCCAGCAGTTTCAGGCCATCGTCTTCGGTCTCCTCTTTGACAACACGCATGGTGTCGTTCGCGTCCCGCTCGATCCCGGCCCGTGATTTGATGTCCCAGAGTTCGGTGGCGAAACTCAGAATGCCCTTGTGTCCATAGGTCCACTCGATAAATCCACCCGATGTGGCCCGGCGACCCTGATCATCGGTCATCGGGAATGCGTCATACACCGGTGTGCAGGGATAGCCCGTTAGTCGTTCCCCGATTTCGCCCATAGCCTTGTAAATCTCCACGTCGGCCTTGGGTAACGTCTGATCACCTTCTGCGCATGGCGACCGGAGAATCACTCCACCTGTGGTGTGGTAGTTCTGCACGATGACGATGTTTGGGTGATCTTCGATGAACCGGGCCACTGCGGCGGTCTCCGGCTCGGAGAGCGGGTAGGCTCCGCCACCCTTTTGCCATGGACTCCAGTTGGCTGGCCAGTTCCGGTTCTGATCGATGCCGTATGGACTGGTGGCGAACTTGAGCGGTTCTGGTCGGGGATCGCGAAGCATTCCTTCGGTATAGATCCGGTAGAACGTGCCGGTGACATCGTCTGGCTCTCGCTTGATCATCAGGCGAGGATCCTTGTCGGAGATCTTCCACTCTCCATTTGGATCCGGGACCCGCATCTGGAGGATGATGCCGTTGCCATCTATATCTTCCTCGTAGAGTCCGTGATCTTCCTCCTGTGTCGGCCAATGCCGGACACTGGAGCGCAGCGTATATGGAGTGGTGAGATACTTCTCGACGCCATCCGGCTGTTGCCGGGGCACGATATAGAAGGTCGTGGTGTCCATCAGGTGGGTGACGCGCTCGTCGCTCCCATAGTTACTGAGTAGATGATCGATGGTATAGAGGCAGACGTTCCCCCCCGTTACTTCGCCAGCGTGAATGTTTCCGTCGATGTACATTGCTGGCTTGGTGCTGGCATCACCAGTCTTCTGGCTGGTCAGCGTCATGACCCAGATTTCACGCTCTTCGAAACTTCGTCCGGCGGATGATAGCGATGCGAGTTCAGGATGCGCCGAAACGTACCCCTGAAGAAGGTCTGTCATCTCGTCGAATCGCAAGAATTTCGTCACGTCGAACGCAATTGGTGCGGCTGACACGAAGTGGCCCCCTAACAATCATTGAAAGTTCCCAACGCGGCAGATTATCGCATACACTTGCCCGGCGGTCGCCGCGTTGAAGTGCGGATGAGCGCCGCCTACGCAGCAACGCGGGACAACAATAGGTCGGGCATGAGCCAGTCAGCACAGACAACGGAACCTTCGGGAGTCGCGACGCGAAGAGAGTACACGATCCTCTTCGCGGTCATTATTACGATGATGGTGAACCAGACTGCGGTCGTCATCATCAGCCCGCTGGCGGTGGAGATTGCCCGGGATTTCGACGTATCCGTCTCGCTGAGTGGTCAGCTTCGAACTGTTTCGGCGCTGCTATCTGCGCTGCTCGCACCTTTCGTGGGATTGATGTCGGATCGCCTCGGCAGACGGCCGGTGATGTTTCTCGGACTACTGTCGATCCTCACCTGTGGACTGGCCAGTACGGTCGCCCCGACCTTTGCCCTTTTGATGGCTGCACAGACAATCGCCGGTTTCGGAATCGCGTCGTTGCTCTCCAGTGGCTATGCGGTTATCGCGGACAACTTTCCCGCGGAGAGACGTGCCTGGGCGGTCGGCATCATTACCATCGGGCAGCCGATGGCCTGGGTTGTCGGATTGCCATTGATCGGGCTTGTCGCTGACGAGTTCGGATGGAGATGGAGCTTTCTTGCCGTGCCGGTGTTGTTCAGCCTTGTCGGGATCGTGGCGCTTCGCTACGTTCCGGCGTCGGGTGGTGCACCTTCGGGTGCCGCTGGTTCACGGCCGCTGGCAAGTCTCGGGACTATCCTGCGTGAGCGATCGCCCCGATCCTGGATTCTGGCCGAGCTTGCTGCGTACTCTGGCTGGGCCGGGTCGCTCGTGTTCCTCGGAGCCTTCTACATATCCGAACATGGACGATCGACGGCGCTGACCGGCGTGCTGCTATCGGTCATTGCGCTGGCGTTCGTCGTCGGGAGCCTCTTCTCTAATCGAATCGTAATTCGTTTCGGAATTCGCCAGACGATGGTGTGGGCGGCCACGGTTTCATCGTTTGGACTTGCGCTGGCGCTAATTCTGATACCGGGGGTCTGGGTCAGTATGACGTTGCTGATGTTGTTCGGCTTCATGCAGGGGATACGTGGTGCTGCTGCCAGTGTGCTCGGTCTGATGCAGTCGCCGGAACACCAGGGGGCGATGATGGGATTTCGGGCGTCAGTGGTTCAGATGGGCTACGTGCTGGGTGGAATCGTCGGTGGTGCATTCCTGGCGGCTGGTGGGTATGCCCTGTTGGGGACGATGTTCGGCCTGCTGATCGTCGGGGCCTCGATCGCGATGGCCACCCAGGTCGAGATCCGGCAACCTGGAGTTCCCACACAGAAACCGGGGTGAGCATTGCTCACCCCGGTGTTTGCGATCTTTGAATGTTGCCCCGGCGCTAGTCTGCCGCGACCAGCTCTTCGGCCTTCTCTTCGGTCCAGCGAAGGTTGAGGTTTCGGTTGGCTCCGACCTCGTCCAGACGCTTGTAGAAGGTGTCGTGCGGCGCCGAGTTCACGTAGTCCGGATTGGTCTTCGTTTCCTCGTCGATCTGGATCATCGCCGCGATGAACTTGTCCAGAGATTCGATGCTCTCGGTCTCCGTCGGCTCGATCATCATCGCTTCGTCGACGACGAGCGGGAAGTAGACCGTCGGCGGGTGCATGCCGAAGTCGAGCAGTCGCTTGGCGATATCGAGTGCTCGTACGCCGTTCTTCTTCTGCTGGTTTGCCGAGAGAACGAACTCGTGCATACAGGTTCGGTCGTACCGGAGGGTGTACCGATCCTTGAGCTTGTTCATCATGTAGTTAGCGGCCAGAACAGCATCTTCACTGATCTGTCGCAGCCCCTCGGCACCGTTCATCCGGATGTACGTGTATGCCCGGACGTGCATTCCGAAGTTTCCGTGGAAACCGTGGATACGGCCGATCGTGTGCTTCGGCTGGTACCAGTCGTAGGTCACATCGCCGTTGTCCACCTTGGCGACGCGTGGCCCTGGAAGGTACTCGGCCAGGTGTTCGGCAACACCGACCGGTCCTGATCCCGGTCCACCACCACCATGCGGGGTGGAGAAGGTCTTGTGCAGGTTGTAGTGCATGATATCGATCCCGAGATCACCCGGTCGGGCGATTCCAAGAATCGCGTTGAAGTTGGCGCCATCGTTATAGACGAGGCCACCCGCTTCGTGAACGATGTCGACCACTTCCATGATGCTCTCGTCCCAGAGGCCGAGCGTATTCGGGTTGGTGATCATCAACGCTGCCGTATCTGGTCCAACCAGCTCGCGAAGCTTCTCGACATCCGCGTTACCGCGGTCATCTGAGGGAACGGTGACAACATCGAAGCCAGCCATGGCAGCAGTTGCCGGGTTGGTGCCGTGTGCAGAGTCTGGCACCAGTACGGTGCGACGCTGGTGCTCACCACGTTTTTCGAAGTAGGCACGCGCCATCAGTACACCAGTCAACTCCCCATGTGCGCCAGCTGCTGGCTGAAGGGAGACCTGATGGAACCCGCTGATCTCGCCGAGCATTTCCTGCAGCTCGTACATCAGCTCCATTGCACCCTGGATGGTTGCCGGGTCCTGCTCGGGGTGGATCGATCCGTACCCGGGCAGCTTGGACATCAGCTCGTTGATCTTCGGGTTGTACTTCATGGTGCACGAACCAAGCGGGTAGAAGTCGATGTCGATTGCATGGTTCAGGTGCGACAATCGAGTGAAGTGGCGAATGACATCGATCTCGCTCACTTCGGGGAGTCCGAGCGAGTCCCTCTGCAGATTCGCTGGGATTTCCTGCACCGGTACGTCTGGTTCCGGCACTGAAATACCCCGGCGACCGGGCTTGCTCAACTCATAAATCAGCGGCTCTGTTCGCATTCAGATCCTCCACAATTCTAATGAAGCGTGCGAAACAACCTGGGCCGCATTACACGCTGGTTTGAGGATACTACTGTGGCTATTGGCATCGCAACAATACCTGCCCATACCGACGGGCATGCGGTAGACAGACCTGTGACAAGCAGGTACAAATCGGGGTACATTGTCTGAGACAGCACAACCCGGCTCGATCGATGAACCGTCATTCGATGGTTTCTCTATCGACGTCCTCGCTTACGAACAAATCAACCAAGCCTCAATGGGAAGAAGCCTGCAATGAACAAATCGACTCTTACTGAACCCCGAGAGCCGTTCCAGTCGACGATTTCCCGCCGAGCATTCCTGCGTCGATCCCTGATGTTGTTCAGTGGTTCAGTGGCCGGCGCGAGCCTCTTGTCAGCCTGCTGGCCGTTCGGAGATGACGACGATGACGAAGACGATGATGACGTTGAGTCAACGCCGACCCCTGGTGACGACGCTGAAGAGGTCGAGCCAGAGCCGGATCCCGAGCCAACCCCGACGCCGGAGCCAACGCCCACCCCGGCGCCGACTGCCACGCCGACACCAGAGCCAGTTCCCGATGAACCGCAAATAGGTGGGACGCTACGGATTGCCATTCCGGCAGATCCATTCAGCCTGCACCCGAATGCTGATGAATCGGTGGTCAACTGGACCGTCATGAATCAACTCTACGACGCCCTGATTGAAGTTGATGATCAGTTCGAGCCAGTTCCGGTACTGGCAGAGCGATACGAGATTTCTGAAGACGGTAGCGAGTATGTCTTCACCATTCCCGACGACGTCGAGTTTCACAACGGTGATTTGCTGTCGGCCAGTGATGTTGCCTACACCCACGAGTGGATGCGAGTACCGGAAAACGGCGGGGCACGGTCGTTCTACTACGAGCGGGTTGAAGCAATCGAGGCGGAGGATGCCACCACGGTGATCTTCCGGATGAGCGGTCCAGACGGAACGCTGCTGCGACGTGCGGCGTCGACGTTCATCGTCAGCGAGGAATACCACGAAGAGTTTGGTTCGGAGCGCCAGAGTTCCGAGCCGGTCGGCACCGGGCCGTTTGCACTTGACGGGTGGAACCGGGGGCAGTCGGTGTCACTGGTGCGGTTTCTCGATTACCACGGATCGAGTTCGTACCTGGACCGGATCGAGTTCGAGGTAGTCGAATCCGATTCCGGACGGCGATCGGCGCTGGAGAACGGCCAGATCGATGTCGCCTGGGGGCTTCCGCTCGATGATGATCTGGAGCTAGCTGAATCGGAGGATGTTCAATCCTTTGAGACGACCAACCTCGACTGCATGCACATCGCGCTGAACAATGAACATCCGATTCTGTCCGATCAGCGGGTTCGTCTCGCCATGCAGCACGCCATCGATCGATCAGCGCTTGTGGACATCGTCTATCAGGGTGCCGCCACCGAGGCGCAGTCGCATCTCTCACCTGCGCTCTTCTACTGGCACCTCGATCTGTTCGAAGCCGATACGAGCCGGACAGATGAGCTTCTCGATGCGGCTGGATGGATCAGAGACGATGATGACGACATTCGCGAGAAGGATGGTGAGCGCCTGACGTTCACCTGTATCGCACCGGACGGCCAGGATCCACGGGCGGATGGAGCCGAAGCTGTGGCCGATATGCTGGCCGCGGCAGGCATCGAAATGGTGGTAGAGACGGCGCCGTTGAACGAGACGGTGAATGAGATGCGTGCCGGAGAACTGGACGCTGCGCTGTTCAACTGGACGTATGGCGGCTGGCTTGGTGAACCGGACGGCCGCACCACACTGTTGACCGGTGCATTCAACAATTTCAGCCAGTTCTCCAGTATTCAGGTCGACAACGTGCTGTATCAGGGCGTTGCCGAGACCGACCCGGAAGGACGTCGGACGATGTACCGGAATCTGCAGGAGCGGATTATCGAGCAGTCGCCGTTTCTCTTCCTGGTGTTTCCTCAGAGCTGGTACCACGCAACCATCCGGGTTCAGGGACTGCCGGAGTCGGTCAGATGGGGACCTCGGCTGCTTCAGAAATTGAACGAATGCTGGCTGTTCGACAGTGATGCGTAGAAGCGGGTTCAGCGCGCTGCTCTGGTACAATCAACGGTTGTAAACACATCGATGCAGTTGCAGTAATCTTCGTTTCCTGGAGCATAAATGTCCGAAACCAGAATCTATGGCGGTCAGGCAGTGATGGAAGGCGTGATGATGCGCGGCCGCCGGCATATGGCCGTGGCTGTGCGCGCGCCAAACGGTGAGATCGCTGTCTATCATGAGCCGCTCAAGATGGGCAAATGGACCGAGCGCGCCCGCCCACTTCCTTTCATCCGGGGTGTGTTCATGCTCTGGGACACCATGGTGCTGGGAATGCGCTCACTGGTGTTCTCCGCGAACGTCGGGCTGATCGAAGGCAACGTCAAAGAGAACAAGGAAGCGCCCGAGGACGACATCACTGGCACCGCACTCTGGGTGACGGTTGCCATCTCGATCCTCTTCTCGATCGCACTCTTCTTCGTCCTGCCACTGGCGATCACCGGCTTTCTCGACCGCTATATCGCAAGCGACACGCTGAGCAACGTCGTCGAAGGCGCCATCCGTCTGATCATCCTGGTTGGCTATATGCTGTTGATTGGCCGGATGAACGACATCAAACGCGTATTCTCCTATCACGGTGCCGAACACAAGACGATCAATGCCTATGAAGCTGGCGATTCCCTGACCGTAGACAACGTTCGGAAGCACAGCATCAGCCACCCGCGGTGCGGTACGGGCTTCCTGCTGGTTGTTGTGTTGCTGTCGATCTTCGTGTTTGCATTACTGGGACGCCCCGACTGGTTCTGGCGAATCTCATCGCGGATCTTCCTGGTTCCGGTTATCGCGGCCATTGCCTACGAATTCATCAAGCTCACTGCGCAGTACTACGAGAACACCCTGATCAAGATTCTGGTGGCACCGAGCATGGCGCTCCAGCGCCTGACGACTCGTCCGCCAGACGACAGCATGCTGGAAGTGGCAATCGTCTCGTTCAAGCGAGTTCAGGCGTCCGAAGGTGAGATCGCTGAGTCCGAATCCGAGCATGACGATGTCGTCTACGTTGACGAGAGCGGACTGCCTCTTGAACCGGCTGTTGAGGAAGAAGCACCTGCCCGGACTCCAGAGCCGGCGACATCTACCGCATCCTGATGACTCTGATGTTGGCCTTGCATGTTGCGGGTGGATTGCCGCGACCTGGTGTATTGCGGAAAGGGACAGCCTGTGACTGACGCCGAATCGCCGGCATCGGGAAAGCTGTGGGGTGGGCGTTTCAGCCGCCCTACCGACGCTCTCGTGGACGAGCTAAACGCATCGATCGGGTTCGATCAGCGCTTCGCCCGGCACGATATCGCTGGATCCATCGCTCATGCCCGGATGCTGGCGCAGCAGGGCATCATCGCCAGAGATGATCTCGCCGAGATCGAGAGAGGCCTTCGCCAGGTCTGGGGCGAGATCCAGGCTGGCACGCATGAGTTCCGACTCTCCGACGAAGACATCCATCTGAGCGTTGAAGGCAGACTCCGGGAGATTATCGGCTCACCGGCTGGTCGGCTTCACACAGGTCGGAGCCGGAACGATCAGGTCGCGACGGACTTCCGGATGTGGTCCCGGGAAGCGATTCTGATGCTCTCCGCCGGGATCATCGATACCATCGACGCCTTGCTAGCGGTTGGTGATCGTTATCCCGAAGCGATCATGCCGGGCTATACACATCTCCAGCGGGCCCAGCCCGTGCTTCTGCGCCACCATATGCTCGCTTACGGAGAAATGCTGCTCAGGGACCTCGATCGGCTGCAGGACGCTTTCAGACGCACGAATCAATCACCACTGGGCGCCGGTGCGCTCGCTGGGGTGACCTATCCGGTCGATCGAGAGATGACGGCACACCTGCTCGGTTTCGATGGTGTCTGTCAGAACAGCCTGGATGCGGTGGCCGATCGAGATTTTGTGATCGATACCCTGTCGGCCTGCAGCCAGATCTCGATGCACCTGTCACGACTGGCAGAAGAGCTCGTGATCTGGTCGACACCTGAGTTCGGGTTCATCGAGCTCGACGACGCATTTGCCACAGGCTCGAGCATCATGCCCCAGAAGAAAAATCCCGACGTTGCTGAACTGATTCGTGGCAAGACTGGCCGTGTCTACGGTCATCTGATCGCTATGCTCACGGTCAACAAGGGCTTGCCCCTGACCTACAACAAGGATCTGCAGGAGGATAAAGAGGGAGTGTTCGATACGGTCGACACACTCGGAATGATCCTTCGCGTGCTTCCGCCGATGTTGCGTTCAACGACCTTCCATCCAGAGGCGATGGAGCGGGCAGCTGGTGGTGGTTTCGCTCTGGCGACGGATATTGCGGACTACCTGGTCAAGCAGGGAATGCCGTTCCGGGAGGCCCATGAGGTTGTTGGTTCGGTGGTCGGCTACTGTGCGCGGGAAGGCAAGGATTTTCCTGATCTGACCTCAGATGAATGGCGAACCTTCAGTCCGATGCTTGCGGAAACGCGGCCACCACTGACCCCCAGAGATGCGATTCGGGCGCGTAACGTGCTCGGTGGCACCGGAGATGAGGTAGTTTCGGCTGCCAGAGCATTGTTCGAGGATCGACTCGGAACAATTCGGGACTGGATCGACCAGAAGTCAATGCAGATTGCGGCGCTGGACGCGCTGTTGAACTCGGAGTAATCAGGCCATGACGGCAATCGATCAGGCACAGCATCATCAGAATGGTCCGGATAACCCGGAGATCATCACCAGAGTCGTCGGTAGCGATTCAGAAATGGAAGCGGTCTACCAGATTCGCCGGGAAGTGTTCGTTCGCGAACAGGGCCTGACTCGCTCTGTCTATGACGAACCGGACGACCGGCACAGCGTACACATTGTCGCGTATTCTGGCGGTCGCGTCGTCGGCTGCGGACGTCTGACCTACATCCAGGATGAGGGCCAGATTGCCTGGGTGGCCATCCTCGAGCCAGCTCGGGGTACAGGGGCCGGCAAAGCGATCATGGATCACCTCATGGCGATCGCTATCGCGCATCCGGTTCAGTATGTGACGCTGAACGCGCAGACACACGCGCTTGGCTTCTATCACCGGTTCGGCTTCGAATCGATCGGGCGCCGTTTCCACATGAGCCAGATCGAACACCAGTTCATGGTGCGTCAGCTGAACTCCAGGAATCCCGCCACATAACAGTACGGCCGGGATCCAGTCGATCCCGGCCGTTCCCCCAGGTAATTTGCGTCAATCTATCGATCAGTCACCTTTTCGACTCTGAGCTCGCTGGACCACGGCGTTCCAGACCTCTTCTGGACGGTCTGCCAGCAGAACGATCAAATCGTCCTGTGAGGCACGGTCCATGACGGAGTTCGTCGCTTCCAGTTCATCGAGCACGATCGTGATCTGGTCTTCCGAGTAGCCGTTTTCCAGAACAGCTTTCGACAGCAACTTGGCGACCTCGCCCACGTCACGTCCACGGAGATGATGATCTTCGCGAATGACGAGTTCGTCGAACGCGTCGGCCGCCAGTGCGCCGAATTTGAGAATATCCTCATCCCTGCGGTCTCCAGGCATCGAAATCATGGCGATCGATCGAGACGGCTTGAGCCGGTGGACGAAGTCGGTTAACTCCCGCATACCAGCAACATTGTGGCAGTAATCGACGATTACGCGATAGCCACCCGCTTCCAGCAGATTCAGACGCCCTGGCGAGTGGAAGAAGGATGTCGAGAACGAGCGGAGTCCCGTTCGAATTGTCGGCAGTGAGATGTTGGATGCGTAGGCAGCGGCAGTGGCTGCCAGAGCGTTCTTGACGTTGACACGGGCACGACCTTCGAAGGTCGCCGGGATGTCGAGCACGTCGAGAATGGTTGTCTCGCGCTTTCCTTCGGCGAGGCAGATCGTCTCTGAGTCGCCTCGCTTGCGAAGGAATACCGCAATGCCTCGTGACCGGAGATGACTCCGAACCGTCTCGTTGTTTTCGTCCATCGAGAAATAGATGATCTCTCCGCGGGCCCGGCGCTCCATCTTGCGGCACCACTCGTCGTCCGCGTTGAGGACTGAGTAACCGTCGTTCCACGTGGCCGCTGGAACCACCGCCTTGATGTCGGCAAGTTGATCGATCGTGTCGACTCCGCCAATACCGAGATGATCACCGGTGACGTTGGTTACGACCGAGACATCACACCGATCGAAGCCGAGACCGGACCGGACGATCCCGCCACGGGCCGTTTCCAGGACGGCGTGCTCGACAGTCGGGTTCTGCAACACCATCTGGGCACTCTGCGGGCCACTCATATCCCCTTTGAGGATCTGCGTGCCATCGATGTAGATGCCATCCGTGGTGGTCAGTCCGACGCGTCTTCCGGACATCTTGACGATGTGGGCGATCATTCGGCAGGTTGTCGTCTTGCCGTTGGTGCCAGTCACCGCAGTGATCGGGATACGGGAGCGCGCACCTTCCGGGAACAACGTATCGAGCACCGGCCGGGCGACGTCTTGCGGGTCGCCTTCAGTCGGGTGGGTGTGCATACGGAATCCGGGTCCGGCGTTCACTTCGCAGATCGCACCAGCCTGATCCTTCAGCGGTGTGGCGATGTCATTCGCAATGATGTCGATACCGGCAACGTCCAGGCCGATGATCCTCGCAGCCTGCTCGGCAATTTCGATGTTGTCCGGGTGAATTTCGTTGGTTCGATCTCGCGAGATCCCGCCTGTCGACATGTTGCCAGTCAACTGGAGCTGGACGAATTCGCCGTTTTCGGGAATGGTCTCCAGCGTCTGATCGTTGCGCTCCAGTACGTTGATCACGGACTGATTCACCGGAATCCGGGTCAGCACCTTCTCATGACCGATACCGCGACGTGGATCGCTGTTGGTGATTTCTATCAGTTCCGCGATCGTGTGGCTGCCATCCCCGATCACGTGCGCGGGAACCCGTTCGGAACAGGCAATCATCTGACCACCCACTACGAGAATCCGGTAATCACGTCCGACGACGAACGATTCCACCATCACGTATCCGGAGCGGCTCTCATCCTGCGCCAGACGGAAGGATTTGGCGACATCTTCATCGTTTTGCAGGTTGATCTGCACACCACGACCGTGATTGCCATCCATCGGTTTCATCACGATGGGGTAGCCGATCCGGCGCGCCACGCTCAACGCTTCCTCGAAGGTTCGCACTGGGCCGCCCAGCGGGACGGGAATACCGACACCCTGAAGTAGCTGGTTGGTGAGTCGTTTGTTTCCGGCGATGTCGACCGCGATATCGCTTGTCTCAGATGTTACGGTTGCCCAGATACGCTGCTGATAGACCCCGTATCCCATCTGTACCAGAGATCGACTCGGATCGAGCCGGATGACCGGAATGCCACGTCGCTCGGCTTCTTCAACGAGTGCCTTGGTGCTTGGTCCGTAGGCGAGTCGCTCGGCGAGAAGAATCAGCTCTTCGAGCTCTTCTTCAAAATTGAACTCGGGATCGTCCTTGTAGACGAGCCAGTTGACGAATCGAATGGCCAGCTTGCCAGCTTCCATCCCCAGATCTGGCTGGATGTACTGGTAGACCACGTTGTAGATGCCGTACTCGCCGGTGGAGCGGGTCAGGCCACGGCCGACCTCCGAGCCAGCGATCGTCTGGAGCTCCAGCGCAATATGCTCGGCAATATGGCCCATCCAGGTGCCTTCCTGAATGCGCTCCAGGAATCCGCCACGACGCCCCATCGAGCAGTAGTGATCGTAAAGGCTGGGCATGTAGTGGTTGAGCTCATCGTAAAACCCGTCGACCGTGTTCGATGGGCGCTCCTCCAGGTCTTCCAGATCCACTTTGAGCCGGATAACTGGCACGCGCGCCCAGACATTCGGGCCGCGATAGATCTGGGATTCGAGGATCTTCAATGGCATGGTATTCCACCCAGCCTCTCCAATGAGTCATACGGGAGTCCAGTGCCGTGTACTGGCGTCAGGGCCAACCCGCCGATCGATTTCGTTTACGTGTCTGCGCTAGTCTTGAGTAACAACGTTGCGGTCGTCAAGGCTGTAGCGTCCGCCTTCGGCCACAAAATGGATCAGCGCGTTGGAAATTGTGGGTGGTGTGGCGCCGTTGACGGACTCGATGTCGGATTCCATTCGCGAGCCGTCGACGATCAGCACCGAGCCACGTCCAATCACCTCTATCACCCCTTCCGGGCTGAACAGGGCGGCCGTGTCTTCATCGATTCCGACCCCCAGCAGGCCCGGGTTGTAGCTCACCATTGCCACCAGCCGGCTAACCCGATTACGCTCGGTAAAATGCTGATCAATAATCACCGAGTCGATCAACCCGAGTCCACGCGACAGCTTCGCCATTCGCTGGCGAGGCGTCGGACCACTTTGCCCTCCCGCCACCATCACGGTACTCATTACCGATGCTCCGGCACTGGTTCCCGCAACTGGCACGCCGTGCTGGTTGCGCTGGTTGATCAATTCGCCGGTGCGGGTTCGGCCCAGTATTCTGGCAAGCCTTACCTGATTGCCTCCGGTCATGAACACCCCGGTTGCGTTTTCGAGTTTCGAGACGATCCCGTCCTCATTGGCGTCGGCTCGATCACGAATGTCGAGGACATTGACGTTGTCTACCCCGAGATCGCCGAAAATACCGCGATATTGCTCGCCAGCATCCTGAATTCGGGATGCCGTCGGAATTACGGCGATGTTGGCGTCTGAGCCGCCGCTCAGTTCGACAAACCTCCGCAAAATGATCCGGTCGCGCGTTTTGTCTTCTGCGCCACCGATCGCCAGAAGGGGGCCAGAGATTCCTCGTGTCACATTATCACCGAACATCGTGTCAGTTTCAGGGATCAACCCGTTACACCATTCTGAAAATAAGTATACAGCCCCTTGTTCAGAGGCATTATTCGTCTGCCGCTCCTCGCTCGGTCGCGCCTCGTCGGGTGAGTTCGTCCATAATCGCCAGATAGTCTTCGACACACATCGTCACGATTACCTCACCAGGCGATGATGTCTCGATCGCTCCGAAGACGCCTTCATATTCACTGTGGTAGACGCCATCGAGTTTGCTCGTTGCATTGGACTCCTCAAGGCCGCTCGCTATCAGTTCGACGATCTCGTCGGCAGTGCGGCCTCTGAGATACCCCGGATTCGCTTTGATCACGACGCGGTCGGCGGACGCACCTGCCAGGCGACCCAGTCCGACGAACACCGAGTCCTGCCGGTCGCCGGCGGTGCCGATCACGGCAGTCAATCGACTGGCATCCGGCTTGAGCGCCCGGGCGAAATCGAGCAGAAAGGACAGGCCGCTCTCATTATGAGCGAAATCTATGACAACCGTGCGATTCTCGAGCGAATACACGTTGAGCCGCCCGGCATTGTGATCACGGTCTGGCTGGAATGTTCGCATCGCACGGGCGATGTCTCTGGTGTCGAGCCCCATCCCGATTGCCGCTCCACAGGCCGCTAGCGTATTCTCCACCATATGACGGGCCATTCCGCCGTACGTCAAGGGCACATCAGCAATCGGGATGATGTTCTCCCGGCCTTCCGGCGAAATACGCGCCACGAATCCGGAGTCGAGCACCAGACAGGTTCCACCCTGAGCGAGATGCTCAGCCAGCGCTGGATTATCCGGATGCTGCGAAATAAGTAGCACTGGGGCGCTGACGTGCTCCCGTTGAGCCAGGACGAGCTCATCGTCGGCATTGAGGACGATGAGTCCATCTGCGCTGGTCGTCCGAATGACGGTTGCCTTGACGCTTGCGAGTGTCTCAACCGTGCGAATTCCGTGGAGATCGAGGTGATCTTCACTGACGTTGACGAAGACGCCGACATTGTTGGATTGATAGCCGAGTCCACGCAGGAGAATACCGCCGCGGGCAGTCTCCAGCACGGCGCAATCGATCGAGGAGTCGGTCAGTACCCGACGAGCTCCACCGTGGCCGGTGTAATCGCCTTGCATGACCATCTCGCCGTCGATGTAGACCCCGCTCGAGCTGCTCCAGCCAACACGATATCCAGCGGCCTTCAACATGTGCGCCAGAAAGCGGGTCGTCGTCGTCTTGCCGTTGGTGCCGGTGACGGCCACCGACGGTATAGCTCGCTCACTATCCTGTACCCAGGTCGGAGCTTCAGGCTCATCCTCATCGAATTCCTGCTCGATGCAATTGATGAGATGGGTCGACATGCGGTCGATCCGATTCTCCCCTGCCACCACATCGAATGCAGCACGGGCGATCCCGCGTGCCCGGCTCCGATGCGTCCATGGAAAACAGACGCTAACGTGGGATTCGTAGTCCATTGTATGCGTCGAGATTTGCGGTGGGGGGATTCTGAGCTGCTCGTGCAACGCACCGATAACAGTGGTCAGAGCCAGCACAGGATCTGACGTGACATAACGGTTGGCGAGTTCAGCGATGTACTGCTGGCGAGCGATCCCCAACGATTCCTCGGGTTCTACGGTGACCTCGAGCTTGATGACCGGTTCCAGCACAAACAGGTTGGGACCATCAAGATCACGAATCTCGACCAGCTTCATCTCCGCTCCAATCCCCCACACATTGACCTTGTATCGCCGTTGATACCCCCTGAGCGCGGGTCAGGAGCGAGGCGCTACATCCCGTCCTTTACTTCCACCGTATCATGTTCCGGATCCTGACCATCTTCGGTCACCGGAGCCGAGACGTGATCTGGCGCTTTCTCCGCAACGAGTGGCATGAATCCAGCCGTCAGAGATTGTTCGACAATATCCCTTCGAACAATCTGTTCTGCCTGTTCCAGCGCGCTGCGCACTGGATGATCCGGCATAACCTGGCCCAGCATCTCGCGGATCTGGCGCATGAGATCTATCGTCTTGTTGAACGCCAGAACCAGATCCCCCTCGCTGAGCTCGATCTTCTCCAGCACCTGTACCATCGGCTCGCCGTGGCACCAGGCACGCATAGCGCCATAGAAGCCCTCGCTATGCCCCGTGGAGATCAGCAGTCCGTTCCGGCGCTCGGTTCCGAGCACTTCCCGTTCGAGCTCTTCCAGGCGACGTCGAAGCAGAATCAGTCGTTTTGGCAGGCTGAATTTGTTGGTGAACCGGAAATCCCGATCGTAGGCGTACCAGCTGAAGACCTCGGCGAGATCTGCCGGCTCCATCTTGTTGAGCATTCCGCGATCGAGCATCTCACAGATGATTAGCCCGTTCGTGTCGAACACATTTGCCAGTGTATCCGACTTCGATGTCGGCTGCCCACGATGGAGATAATCGAAGCGATGAAGCACGTCACGGATGCCCTGAATCAAACTGGCAATGCGCGCTTCCTCCTCTTGCCGCTCACGCTCCAGCCGATTCTCCAGCTGAACACGGGAGCGCTTGATTTGCGACACGCGCTTCAGGTTGCGCTGATGCTCTTTGCGCCGGTCGCACGAGTGGCACGGATGCCCTTTTCGATGCTCTTCGAGCTCAGCGAGGCTTCGCCGGACGTCATCGAGGTCCTCCTGAAGGCGGCTTCGCTCTTCGGCGAATCGTTCCTGGAGTTTTTCCCGGTGCGTTTCCATCTGTTCATCGAGATCCGGCAGGTCCATCTCGGCGAGTTCATTCCAGAGATCGGTCTGCTCCGATGACGAGAGAACCTGATCGAGGTCTTCGACCGGCTCATCAATTGCGACCAGTGATTCAGGCAAAGTCACGCTCAGCGCCGGAGAAGGCATGTAGTCGATCTGCCGATACTCGGTTAGCAGCTCTACCCCGCCCGGGGTCAGAAAGAGTCCGACTCCACCCTGGTTCCCCCGGCCAAGGTAGATCACCCAGCCGTGATCCCGCGCGTGTACCGGTTGCCCCGGTGGCAGTGACTTGAACAGCTTCCGCAGTGCTTGTCGCCCAGGCTCTTTCCAGGGACGCTCTTCAGAATCCATCTGGATGTTGCTGAGTTCCCGGACGATTCGGCGCTCGCGGTTCTTGAGCGTGGTTAGCGATGAGTTCACCCCACGATAGTCCCGGAGCAGATCATCTCCGGCTTCGTACCCGATCAGGCAACCCTGGGTTACTTCATCGATCTTGTTCGTCTGCTCGATGATCTCGTCTTCGAGCTCGCGCATCCGGCGGGCACTCTGGAACTGTGCCAGGCTCTGATGGAGCATGTGACGCACTCGATCGCCGCGAGGTGGATCCCACAGATTGAGCACCGTGTTATAGCGGATTGCGAAGGCGCTGCGGACGGGGAGCAGATCGCCAGTGGCGATCTCCAGCGCCGAGCCGAAGTTCATCCATGGGGTGTAGGGGACAACAACGCTGCCCTTCTCGTCCATGCCGCGTCGTCCCGCGCGCCCGGCCATCTGCTGAAACTCGTTGGGGATCAGTGGACGCCGGCGCGTGCCATCCCATTTGCTCATCCGGCCGATCACCACGGTTCTGGCTGGCATATTGACGCCGAGCGCGAGCGTGTCCGTGGCAAAGACAACCTGCATGAGGCTGCGGGAGAACAGCGCTTCGACGAACTGTTTCAGAATCGGAAGCAATCCGGCGTGATGGAATCCGATTCCCTGCCTCGCGAGCGTGGTGATGATCTGAACCTGATCGAGTTCGCGATCTTCCGGACGCATGCTTTGCAGGTAGGTCTGAACGATCTCCTCGATCTGCTCGGCCGTCTCATCGTCAGTCACCAGGTTCGGTCGCATCAGCGCCATGCGCTGAGCAAAATCCTGGCAGTCACGTCGACTGAAGAGAAAATAGATCGCCGGGAGAAGCTCCTGCTTGCGCAGTGCCTGAACGATCTCCCACGGCTGGGGCTCTTCCTGCTCCAGTCGCATGCGCTGTTCCCGGTTCATTCCACCGCGCTGAAGCGATTTGGCGACCTCGCCGCCAGTGTCGTCATAGTCAGCGATCTTGTTGCCATCATGGTCGATCACCAGGCGAAGCTTGCGCTTGAAGAAATAGTAGAGCGCCAGCGGTACAGCCCGCTCGTAATGGGTGATCAGTTCGATCGGCCGATGCGTCCGGCTTATCCAGTCGGCGATCTCCTGCGCGTTGGACACGGTCGCCGAGAGACAGATTAGCTGAATGTGCGCCGGGCAGAGGATGATCGCTTCTTCCCAGGTGGTTCCTCGTTCAGTGTCAGCAATGTAGTGGACTTCGTCGAAGACGATGCAGTCAACATCATCGAGATCCCAGGGGGATTGAATCAGCATGTTCCGGATGACCTCGGTGGTCATCACCACAATCGGCGCGTCCGGATTCTCAGTGATGTCTCCAGTGAGGAGACCAACGTTGTCACCGTAAACCCGGCGGAGATCACGAAACTTCTGATTGGAGAGCGCCTTGATCGGCGTGGTGTACATGACCTTGCCGCCGCGCCGGAACGATTCGTAGACGCCGAATTCGGCCACGACGGTCTTGCCAGTCCCGGTGGGTGCGGCGACCATGACAGAATCGCCGTTGAGAAAGATCTCGATCGCTTCGCGCTGAAACGTGTCGAGACCAAAAGGATAGAGGACCGAGAATTGATCGATCGCTGCGTCTAACTGATCGTTTGTAAGTGCCAAAAGCAGTAACTCCCCGGCGGCCCGCGCAAGGCTTGTGCGTAGAAATAGTTCCCGGAATCGCGTCTTCGCGATTATAGCATCAGGCTGTTGAGGGGACCGCTTCGACGATGAGACGCCCTCACGCCTGTGCTACGATTTGCCGGCGATTCGATCACTGGTTATCGGGCATGGGTGTGTATGCGAATCGGTCTTCTGGGTCAGTTGCTCTCGTTTCAAGAAGGCTACCGGCAGGCAGGCGTCAGTCGGTATATCGAGAATCTGCTTCGCTACATGCCAGCAGAACTCGATTCCAGCGATTCGCTGTCCGTTTTCGCCGGCGCAGCAGCCCGGCATCCGGGCAAGCTGGCGACGTTCGATCGGTCGATCGACTGGCGCTGGACGGGCTGGCCGACCGGGAAGGTACCGGTACGGATCCTCTGGGAGCAGATTGCCGCGCCATTTCAAGCCCGGAACATGGAGATCGATCTGATTCACGGGCCGGTGAACATCGTTCCCTTGATGAGCGGCAGGCCGAGCGTGGTGACGATCCACGACCTTGCGTTCCTCGAGTACCCGGACCAGTATCCGGCGATGCAGCGTCGCTACCTGACGGCGATGACGCGGGCGTCGACTCGCCAGGCTGACCGGGTCATCACCGTGTCGCAGTTCACCGGACAGGATGTCGCCGAACGGCTCGATGTCGATCCGGACCGGATCACTGCGGTCCCGAACGGGGTCGATGCCTCGTTCACCCCGCGTCAGGGATCAGATGAACTGCACCGCTTCCGCTGGAAGAACTCACTGCCAGACGACTTCCTGTTGTTTGTAGGAACGCTCCAGCCACGAAAGAACCTGATTGGATTGCTCCGGGCCTATGCCAGACTGGAGCCTGATCTGCGAGTACCGCTCTATATTGTGGGTGGTGAGGGCTGGATGTACGCGGCCATATTCGATGAAGTGAAGCGACTGGACATCGAGCGGAACGTTGTCTTTGCCGGGTATGCTGCGTCGGAAACGTTGCCGCTTTGGTATAGTGCGGCAACGGCCTGTATCTACCCTTCTTACTATGAAGGGTTCGGGTTGCCGGTACTGGAAGCGATGGCCTGTGGAGTGCCGGTTGTGACGTCGAACCGCACCTCATTGCCAGAAGTTGCCGGAGACGCGGCGATTCTCGTCGATCCTGATGATCCGGACGATATCGCGCAAGGTATTTCGACCGTACTGGCCAGCCTGGAGCGGCGTCAATGGATGCAGGCTGCCGGGACCAGTCAGGCAGCAAATTACACGTGGCAGCGAACGGCGCGCGAGACGGTCGCTGTTTATCGAGACGTACTTGGTGACAGTTAGTCGTTCAGGGGTCCGGGTTTTCGGGGGGAGTGTCAGGTGTCAAAACGAGTGCCGACATCCGGCAAGCGTATTCGGGACATCGGCGAATTCAAGCTGATCGATGTCCTTACGGCGGTCGTCGCCGGATCACAGCCAGGGCGACTCTCGCTCGGGATCGGTGATGACGCGGCCGTCTGGCGACCCAGTCCGGGTCGTCACATTGTCATGTCCACTGACACGATGATCGAGGAAGAGCATTTCCGTCTCGAATGGGGCGACTGGAAGAGCCTTGGCCACAAAGCGCTGGCCGTGAATCTCAGCGATCTCGCCGCGATGGGCGCACGGCCGAGACTTGCGCTGGTAAGCATTGGCCTGACTGGTAGTGAGCGTGATCGGGAAATTGCCGATCTCTACCGGGGCATGGTGGCGCTCGGGGATCAGTTCAAAACCGCCGTCGTGGGTGGGGATACCACCACGTCGGAGACTGCGGTGATGATCTCCATCACGGTCCTCGGAGAGGCAACCTCTGGCCCGGATTCTGTGATGAAGCGTTCCTCGGCACGCGAAGGTGATCTGATTGCGGTGACCGGTCCGCTTGGACTGGCAGCCGGCGGACTCGAAGTGCTGGATCAGGAGCTTCGGACGCTGGATGGTGGCCCGGCGATGGAGGAAGCATTTCTCCGGCCAAAGCCACGCGTTCGCGAGGGACGAATTCTGGCCCGTTCGGGAGTTCGCTGCGCGATCGATCTCAGCGATGGTCTCCTGGGTGATCTGCCGAAGGTCTGTTCCCAGAGTGGCCTGTCGGCAGAGATCGACGAATTGAAGATCCCGGTGCCGCTGTCCATCAAATGGGCGTTTCAGGACTGGATCGAGGTTGCGTTGCGTGGTGGTGAGGACTACGAACTGCTCTTTACTGCGTCGCCATCGGTCCTTGCCCGGATCAATCGGAATTTCCGCCGAGCGGGACTTCGCCTGCCGACTGTCATCGGACGAATGGTCGATCCTGGTGAAGCAGAACCAGAAGTTCGTCTGCGCATGCCGTCCGGGAAGATTGAGAAGCTCGAGCCCGGCGCCTACGCTCACTGGGGATAAGTACCTCGCTCAGACTTGTGGAGAGCCATGACCAGCGACCGAGTGGATAGTGCCGACGGCCGAATCCTCTGGTGGGAGCCGGGCGGAGTTCTCACGACAATGTGGGTCACGCTGGCGATTTTGCTTGCCCTGCTGACCGTGATGACCCTGGGGATGCTCTATTCGCTGTTTGGAGCCGCGACAGCTAGCCAGGAACTGACGTTCAGCTGGATCGCGATGGTGGTGCTGACACCGCTTATCCTCGCCGCACATCAACTGATTCACGCACTGGTAGCCCGTCTGACTGGCGCGAACCCCCAGCTCGATGTCGATGTCCTTCAATGGATGATTCCGGTAATGTACTGTCGACCGGGAGATCACCTCTTCACGCGGAGTCAGTTCCTTCTCTACACACTTGCACCACTCGGTATCCTCACATTCATCGGCATTCTGTTGTTGCCACTGGACTCACGGTCGGTCTGGTTGATCGTTCCGCTGGCGCTGAATTCCAGCCTTTCCACTCGGGACGTATGGACGGCCTGGCTTGCCCTGAAACTCCCGACGGATTCCCTGATACGCGTCGAGCGCGATGGATTGCGATTGTTTCTGCCCTCATGAGTGAAGAAGACCAGTCAACAGATTCTGAAGTGATCTCACCGCCGGGATGGACTACGGAGGAGTGGAAACCAACCTTCGCTAACTCTGTGGTCTGGAATATTCTGGGGCTGCTGCTAGTCATTGCCGGGTTTATCGGGTTTGGGATTCTGGCGGTTGTGCTATCGGGCGAGACGACGCTCGAGATGGGGCTCGGCTCGTTCCCCATCCTTGGGCTGATGCTGATCGCCACGCTGGTAATTCACGAACTGGTGCACGGCGCAGCCATGCTGCTATTCGGTGCCAGGCCGCAGTTCGGCTTCGCGTTGATCCAGCGTATTCTGCCGGTTGCCTATTGCACGTCACCAGGTCACTGGTTTACCCGCGGACAATTCTTCGTCGTTGCGCTGGCCCCGGTCGTCCTTATTTCGGTCGTTGGTGTGGCCCTTATGCCGATCGGCGATCTGGCGGCCTGGATGGTGATCCCGCTGGCGATCAATCTCGGTGGCGGAATTGGCGATCTCTGGATGGCTGGAATGCTGCTTCGCCGCCCGGCAGACGTCATGATCGAGGATCTTCGGGACGGACTGCGTTTTCATGAGCCCGAACGAGACAGGGCTGGTTCACCGGCCTGATCATTGCCTGACGTTTGCTGGCAGGGATAAGATGGACGCAACGGAATCGGCTCGGAATCAACGTATTGAGAGTCATGAACGCAGAGCGGCCGACACTTGATCTCATCAGCCATAGTCCCCAGCAGACCCGGAACGTTGGACTGCACCTCGGGCAGGTCCTTCGACCGGGCGATGTGGTGCTGCTGTTTGGAGAGGTTGGTTCGGGCAAGACCGCGCTGACACAGGGAATAGCCCAGGGCTTGCAGGTGTCGACCTACGTTCAGAGTCCGACGTTTACGCTGGTGGTGGAGCACGAAGGTGTTGATGGAGACGGAAACCCTGTTACCCTCTATCACCTCGATCTGTATCGAATCGAGGATGCTGGCGAGATCGATACGTTCGGGCATGAAGAGTATCTCGATGACCCGTCCGGTATCGTCGTGATCGAATGGCCGGAACGACTCGGAGTGCTGGTGCCACAGGAACATTTGTTGATGGCGATCGACTACCTTGCCGATACAAAGCGCAAACTCAGGTTCTTCTCACGCGGGGATCGCTACGAGGAGAGAATACAGGCGTTCCGCAAGGAGGTCTTCGGTGGCTGATCCCGGCACAGTCATGCTCGCAATCGATACGTCTACCGATACATCCAGCATTGCGCTCTACTCCGCGTCTCATCTCTCCGAGCTTTCCTGGCACGCTGGGCGGAATCAGACACAGACACTGCTGGTGCAGATCGAGCATCTCCTCACCCTGAATCGATTGACGCTGGAACACATCGGTGCCGTTGCCGTCACCGTTGGTCCGGGGATGTTCAACGGACTGCGTGTTGGTCTCAGCACGGCAAAAGGACTGGGATTCGGTCGGTCCGTTCCGGTCTACGGGATCGATACGCTCGATGTAACTGCGTATCCGCATCGCACGTCGGCGGAGTCGATTCGCGCGTTCGTTCCGGCAGGGCGAGGACGGGTTGTTTCGGGCGATTATCGCAAGCGAAGCGGTCGCTGGACACGCTCCGGCGATCCACAGAATCGCGATTTCAGTGAGATTGCGGCCGGTGCGGGCGCCAACACGGTGATCATCGGGGAGATCCCATCCGCTGTTGACCCGGATTTGCTCGAGAATGGCTCAGAACTGCTTCCGCTGCTGTCTCTGCGGGCACGCCGACCCGGAAATCTGGCAGAGCTTGGCTGGAGACGCTGGAAGGCTGGAGAGCCGGACGAATCGGCGACGATCGAACCACTTTACGTTCACGGTACTCGCCGTGCGACATAACGTGGAACAATTGCAGATCCGGATTTACTGTCGAATACCGAGCTGAGCAGGAGAGCAGGGTCTCGAGCCAGTGACACTCGAAAAACAACGAACACGATTCACCCCATACGTCTATCTGGAGCCGATGGAGCCCGAGGATGTCCACGAAGTCTCCCAGCTCGATCATCGGTGTTTTACGAACCCGTGGCCTCAATCGGCATACCGGCGGGAACTTGCTAACCCGGAAGGCAACTTCTATATCGTTCTTCGCCAGCGTTTACCCGGCGCGCAGGCTCGTGCGGCGGAAGCCGGAGACAACCCGATTTCACGGGTTTCCCGATGGTTCTGGGCTGAAGATGAGCAGGATCCGATCGTCGGCTACGCCGGGATGTGGATTCGGGCCGGTGAAGCGCACGTGACGACGATCGGTGTTGCCCCGGAGCTGCGGGGACGGGGATTCGGTGAACTCCTGTTCGTGTCGCTCTTTGAGGAATCGATCGCCCGTGGTGCCGACTGGCTGACGCTCGAGGTCCGGGTATCCAACACGCAGGCGCAGCGTCTTTACGAGAAGTACGGGATGTCCAAGTACGGGGTCAGACGGCGATACTATAGCGACAACGGCGAGGATGCTGACATCATGTGGTCGCAATCACTCAGTGATCCGCAGTACGTTGAGCAAGTTGAAGCGATGCGCGATCGACTGGCCGATCGACTGTTGGAGCAGGGGCTGATTCGACCGAGAGGTGACCATGCTGATTCTCGGAATTGAAACATCATGTGACGAGACGTCTGCCGCGGTCGTATCTGACGGTCAGGTGATTCTGTCGAACGTCATCCGATCGCAAGAGGATCTGCACGAGCGCTACGGTGGGGTGGTTCCGGAACTTGCCTCACGTCGGCATGTGACCGCGATCATCCCGGTCATCGATCTGGCGCTGCGGGATGCGGGTGTCTCGAAAGATGAGATCGACGCGATCGCCGTGACTGAGGGTCCCGGGCTGGCTGGATCTCTGCTCGTCGGGATGAACACGGCCAAAGCGTTGAGCATGGCCTGGGGCGTCCCGCTGATTCCGGTGAATCACCTCGAAGGCCACATCTATTCCAACTGGCTCACCGAGGATCAATCCGATTCCACGTTTCAACCGCCGCGCTTCCCGTGCGTCTGTCTGATCGTCTCGGGGGGCCACACTGAGCTGGTACTGATTCGGGATCACGGACACTTCGAGGTGCTCGGCAGAACGATTGACGATGCTGCCGGGGAGGCGTTCGACAAGGGTGCGCGAATCCTCCGGCTCGGTTTTCCGGGCGGACCGGCTATCCAGCGAGCCTCTGCCGAGGGCAAGATGGGTCGCCACACGTTCCCCCGTGCCTGGCTCGGCGATAGCTACGACTTCAGCTTCAGCGGACTCAAGACAGCGCTGCTTCGTGAAGTCGAGAAATACAAGCGCGAGCCGACTCGCGCGAAGAAGGTCGTTTCCACTGAGCCATTCCCGGTTCATGAGCCGCCTGAATATTCGCCAAATATGCCGGCATCAGATATCGCTGCAGACTTTCAGGATGCCATCGTCGATGTACTGGTGAAGAAGACGGAACGAGCCGCACAAGAGCATCGAGCTTCGATGGTTGTGCTGGCTGGTGGGGTGGCGGCGAACTCGTTGCTTCGGAAGCGACTGGAGAACGCGCTCTCAGTGCCGCTTCGGAGCCCGAGCCTGCGACTCTGTACGGACAATGGGGCAATGATCGCCGGAGCAGGCTACTATCTTTATCAACGAGGCATCATGGCAACATTCGACCTCGATATATCTCCGCAATTGCCCCTGGTAAGCGACACCGCGCTGGAACCAAGCTGAAAATCGATGTCTGTGTAAGGAGACGGTTTGCACACTCCACGTTCGATCGCCATTGACGCCGCACTGGAAGCCGGCAGGATTATCCGCAAACATTTTGGCAAACTCGATGGAGTTGAGTACAAAGGCGAGATCGACGTGGTGACGGTTGCCGACCACGAAGCCGAGGCGGCGGTTCTCGAGCGTCTGACTGGCGCGTTTCCCGATTTCGGCGTTCTGGCTGAGGAATCGGGCACGAGAGACGGAAACGGTGGCTCCAGTAGCCGGTGGGTCGTTGATCCGCTCGATGGAACGACGAACTTTGCCAATGCCAACCCGCATATCTGCGTCTCGATCGGGCTCGAACAGGACGGCCGGGTCACGCTCGGAGTGGTCTATGACCCGATGCGCGACGAATTGTTCATTGCCGAGCGTGGCAGTGGTGCAACCTGCAACGGCAAGCGGATTCATGTCACGGACACATCCGTCTTTCTGCAGTCGATGCTGGCGACCGGCTTCCCGTATGACCTGGAAAAGCGGGCGGAGAATCTGGAGCGATTCCAGCACTTCACGCACCTGACGAGAGCGGTACGACGCGTTGGCGCTGCGGCGCTCGATCTCTGCTTTGTGGCGAACGGCCGGTACGATGGCTTCTGGGAGTCCGGATTGAAGCCGTGGGATTCTGCGGCGGGCTCGCTGATGGTGCTGGAAGCCGGTGGAAGGGTCACCGACTACTACGGCGAAGAGTACTGGATCGATTCGCCGGGATTGATCGCCACGAATGGACACGTTCACAACGATCTCCTGGCTGGTCTGCGGCCGGGTAGCTAACGAGAGCGGGGAAGTATGACCAGGGCGTATGTGCTGATTACGACTGAGATCGGCCGGGGTGACGACGTCTACAAGACGCTCGGTGATATGGAAGACGTGCGCGAGGTAAACATCGTTGCTGGCACCTACGACATCGTGGCGATCGTTGAGTCTCAATCAGCGCGAGACATCGGACGTATCGTGATGGATCGCCTGCAACGAATCGACGGCGTGATGAGCACGGTTACATTGATGGCGATTCGCTAAACGCTGACTCCACCAGCGAGTGCTGTCGCCATGCTGCATAAGGGGACGTGATGGCTGATCTGACCGCACTCGTCGTTTCTGACCACTCATCTGGTCACGATACCGGCTCGCATCCGGAAAATCAGGCACGGCTCGAGGCGATCGAGCGGCATCTGCTGCAGCACGGAAGGCTCGATGAGCGCGCCGTCGTTCACGCGGGGCTGGCTGATGATTCGGCACCGCTCAGCGTGCATTCTCCTGAACTGGTGGAACTCGTCCGGGGAATCGCTGATACCGGTGGCGGGATGATCGACGCCGATACGCTGGTGGCTGCTGGCTCGTGGGATGCTGCGCTCAACGCGATCGGCGCAGCCTGCACGGCGGTCGATCTTGTTTGTCTCGGCACGCATCAGCGAGCATTTGCTATCGCCCGCCCTCCCGGACACCACGCCGAGCGCAATCGCTGCATGGGATTCTGTCTTTTCAACAGTATCGCCATCGCCGCCCACCACGCGCAGTCCGTCCATGGCCGCTCCCGGGTCGCAATTATCGACTGGGATGTCCACCACGGAAACGGGACGCAGGACATATTCTATGAATCCCCCGACGTGTTGTTCTGTTCAGTTCATCAGTGGCCGCACTTTCCTGGCAGTGGACTGGAGCACGAGCGTGGCGCCGGGGATGGTCTGGGCTCAACGCTGAATGTGCCACTGCCTGCGGGTTCCAATGACGACGACTATCTGCGGGTGATGGATGACATAATTGGTCCAGCGGTTGCCGAGTTCCAGCCGCAGCTGATTCTGGTGTCGGCTGGATTCGATGCTCACCAGAGCGACCCGCTCGCCTCGATGGCCGTTTCGGACGCAGGATTCCGGATGATGGCGGAACGCGTGAAGGGGTGGGCGGAAGAATTGACAGATGGACAACTCGTTCTGATCCTTGAAGGCGGGTACAATCGTCAGGCGTTGAGCGAAAGCGTGCTGTCGGTCCTCGATGGGCTCGATTCCTCAACCCGGACAGAGAGGGGCAGTGAATGATCGCTGTGGTGGACTACGGTGCTGGCAACCTGGCCAGTGTTGCCAACGCGCTTGACCGCATCGGGGCGCCAGTGGAAGTAACGCACGATCCCGAGGTCATTCGGACTGCTCAAGGAGTTGTGGTTCCCGGTGTCGGGGCGGCCGCAGATACGATGAAGCATCTGACTTCACTGCAGCTCACCGACGTGGTGCGAGCGGTGATTGCCAGTCAGACGCCGTACCTCGGCATCTGTATGGGGATGCAGGTGCTGCTATCCCGCAGTTATGAGGGCGGCGAGCATCCCTGCCTGGACGTTATCCCGGGCTCGGTGAAGCGTTTGCCCAGCGGGCAACCGATTCCGCATATGGGATGGAACCAGGTGCATCAGAACGGAAAACACCCGCTGTTCGCGGGCATCCCGGACGGCACTGATTTCTATTTCGTGCATTCATATTACGCTGACCCTGAAGATCGCGAGTGGATTGGTAGTGAAACCGATTACGGTGTCCGGTTTACATCGGCGGTCTGCAACGGAACCGTCATGGGAACCCAGTTTCACCCGGAGAAGAGTGGTCACTGGGGACTGAAATTGCTGGAGAACTTCGTGGCAATCGTTCACGAAGGACTGGATCAACGAACGGTGGCTGTCGATGCTCGTCATTCCCGCGATTGATCTTCGCGAAGGTCGATGTGTTCGCCTCTTTCAGGGCGATTTCGACCAGGAAACGTCGTATTCCGCCGATCCTCGTGAAGTGGGCGAGCGCTGGAAATCGTCCGGCGCCAGGCGACTCCACGTGGTGGATCTGGATGGCGCCCGGGCGGGGCACCCGGTTCAGACCGACATCGTTCGGGCACTCTGTGAGCTCGGTATGCCGGTTCAACTCGGAGGCGGGCTGCGATCGATCGAACACATCCAAGAGGCTATCGATGCCGGAGTCGATCGCGTGATTCTGGGGACGGCGGCGATCGACAACCCGGAATTGCTGCAGGAATCGGTTGATCGCTTTGGATCCGAGCGCATCGTACTCGGCGTTGATGCCCGGGATGGTTACGTTGCCGTCCGCGGCTGGGAGGAAGTCTCCACGGTCTCGGCAGTGGAGATTATCGAAGATGCACTTTCGGCAGGTATCGAGCGCGTCATCTACACCGACATCGATCGAGACGGCACGTTGACCTCCCCGAACTTCGAAGAGACTGCCCGCGTTGCCCGAATCGGGCCGGCGATCATCGCCTCGGGCGGTGTGGCCCGGATGGATGATCTGTGGCATCTCTCGAGGATCCGGAACGTAGAGGGTGCAATCGTTGGACGGGCACTCTACGATGGTACGATTTCGATCAACAGTGCAAACGGATGGTATCTCGGGCAGGACACGGTTGAGACCGGCGGATCCTGATGAGCGCAACAAAGGGGTATCCGGAATACGTGCGAGATGAAGAACAGCGACGGCGTGAAGATTCGCAACAGTATGGAATGCAGCAGCAGATCGATGAGCTGCGGCAGACTATTCGTGAGCTGTCGACGCGTTGCGCCCGCCTCGAAGATCAGCTCAAGACGAGCCTGAGCGCCGCAGCGCAGGACCGACTTGCTCTGGAACAGCATCAGCATGAAGTCTCACAGGCTGGGCAGGCACGCCAGCTCGAAGAAGCGCGTGTGCGCGAGCAACTGGGGGAGCTGTCGAACAGAATCGATGATTCGACCCGACCGATCAGAACGCTCCAGGCGCATGTCAGCGAACTGATCGAGGCGGTGCGACGGTTCCGGGATGAAGATACGGACGTTGACAAACGGATCGACGATCTCCGGTCACATGCGGAGCACCTGACAGCGCATCATGAGCGCCACTCCGTGAATATTCAGGCACTTCGGGACCAGATCGAGACGTTGCGAGGTGAGATCGACCGTACGCAGCGAGACCAGCATCAGACCAACGATTCAGTCAAAATCGTGGAGCATGAGTTCAAGCGCCGGCTTCAGGAGTTACACCAGGAAATTCTGGCGTACGACACCAAGTTCCGTGATTACAGCTCGGTCTGGCAGACATTGCAGGTGCAGATCGACACAGTCAGGGAGCGCGCTGAGGCTGAATTTGGCCGATTCGAAGGTATCGAGTCTGATATCGAGCAGGTTGCCGGCGAGATCGGACGAATCACCACACAGACCCGCGAGCGAGACGACATGAACTCCCAGCGGATCGAGGAAGTGCGTCAGCGGCTCGACAGTGACGTACAGGAACTGCGGGATAGCGACGAACAACGACATGCCCGGATTGACACCCGGATCGATGATCTCGAACAGCTCGATCGTGAGATCAGCTACCGGGTAAATATGCTGGAAATGACGCTGGATGAACTGCGTCAGGATGATTCCCGGGTACGGCGAGATCTCTGGTATCTGCATGAGCAGCGAGTGCGAACACGGATGGAGCAGATCCAGGAAGAGCTGGAGCAGGTGCGGGAAGCCCGGCGAGAAGCCGAGCGGCGCTGGACGATTAGCGCAGACGAACAGGAAGATGAATCGGACAAGGAATAACTATGTTGACGCGCCGCATTATCCCGTGTCTCGACGTAACCGAAGGTCGCGTGGTGAAAGGTATTCAGTTTCAACAGCTCCGGGATGCCGGTGACCCTGTTGAACTGGCTGCCCGCTATGATGAAGCTGGCGCCGATGAACTGGTTTTCCTGGACATTACCGCAAGCAGCGACAACCGCGATACGATGCTCGATGTTGTCCGGCAGACCGCAAAGCAGGTCTTTATTCCACTTACGGTCGGCGGTGGGGTACGCAGTAGCGATGATGCCCACCGGTTGCTCCGGGCAGGAGCCGACAAGGTAAGCCTCAACAGCGCAGCCGTGGCCAGACCAGAGCTCTTGCGAGAGTGTGCCGAACGATTCGGAAACCAGTGTGTAGTGCTGGCGATCGATGCCCGGCGCCGGGACGAGGGCGGCTGGGAGGTCTATACGCATGGTGGACGCAAGGGAACTGGTATCGATGCCCTCGAGTGGGCGGAGACCGGGGTTCGTATGGGTGCCGGAGAGATTCTTCTCACATCCATGAACACCGATGGAATGAAGGATGGCTACGATCTGGAGCTGACATCGGCGATGGTCGAACGGGTGGACGTTCCAGTAATCGCGTCTGGTGGCGCCGGCAACCTGGATCATCTTTATCAAGCGTTCGAGAGAGGGAAAGCGCATGCCGTTCTGGCTGCGTCGATCTTTCACTACGGCGAATACACAATTGCCGAAGCGAAGAGTTATTTGAGCGATCTGGGCCTTCCGATGCGGGTAGACACGCCGCGGAATTGACCTAAAAAAAAGTGTACGTCCGCGTGATCTCGACACGACTTTATCTGAGTGTATCGATGTCGCACACCATCCGGATTGCGCGTTTTGACAGAGGCAGGACAGTACGGGTTCGGCGTTTGGCAAAATTTGCCCCATTGCCAACAGTTGACAGCAGACGTGGAGTGTGCTAATTTTCGCTGGGTTAGTGTGGGGGACGAGTCTGTTAGGTTACAGGCGCGTGCCATTTTCGCCGAATTGTGGGCAATTCGCGAAAATTTCGGGGGACTAGTGATCCACACTGATCTGTAACGCAGCGAATACCAGGCAGCTGGCTGCTCGCTGAGTTTGTCTATGCAGGTTCGATGCCACACCGATCGACGTCTTTGAACGTGGCATCAACCGGTTCGGGTTTGTGAAGGGAACGTGGTTTGGGCGTATCAAGTCTGCGGAGCCGTCGGCTTCGCATCGCACTTATTGCCTGCGCAGCTTTGATGGTCTTCTCTGTTCCGGCGGCCGCGTCGGATTTCCTCGTGGGGGGAGAGAAAGCCGCCATATCCAATACCAACGGATATGGTGTCAACATTCGCACTGCACCAACGACAAGTTCAGATGTGCATTTCGTTGCCCCCGAAGGCACCGTCGTCGACATCATCAGTGGACCGGAAGAAGCCGACGGCATCTCCTGGTACGGTGTGCTGATTGACGGCGTCGAAGCTTATTTGATGGCCGATTACATCGACGGGCTCGCCTCTCAGGCCGGTGATCAAGTCAAGGTCGCCCGCACCAATGGGCACGGCTTGCGGCTTCGATCTGGTGCAGGTTCTGATAGTGACACGCTGACTGTCATTCCCGAGGGTTCAAAGCTGAATGTCCTTGGTGACGAGCAGATCGACGAAAGCGAAACATCATGGGCGCACGTTGAATATCGCGGCACCGAGGGCTATGCGCATCGCGGATACCTCGCGGTTGTAACGATCGCTGGTCAGCCTGCTGATGAAGCGCAGGACGATCCAACTGACGTTGCTGAGCCGGCCGATGACCAGGATTCAGGTTCCAGTGAACCAGCAGATCCAGCCCAGGGCGATGATCCAGTCCCGGATGAAACACCGGAACCTGGTAATGATGACGCGTCCGGTGGTGACGATGATGCTACCGCAGAGCCAGAAGCGCCTGTTGTCGAAGATCCTGCTCCGGCGGATGAGCCGGAAGAAGCCCCATCCAACTCGAATGGTGTTGTGGTCGGTGGTAACGCTGAGATCTTCAACACCGGCGGGCATGGCTTGAATGTTCGACACGGCGCCGGCTACGGTCGCAGCGTGGTGACAGTTGCCGCAGAAGGTCATGTACTGCAGGTGCTCGATGGTCCGCATGTCGAGGGCGACGGTTCTAACTGGTGGAAAGTTGACTATCGTGGTCACACTGGATGGGTCCACGGGGATTATCTCCGCGGCACTGATTCCGAGCCAACTGACCCCGGGTCCGGATCAGGTCAGTCAAGCTCCGGCAACTCCAACTCTGACTCGTCTTCTTCGCCAGCTCCGGCAACGTCGCCAGTAGGCCAGCAGATTGTCAATCAGGCGATGCGCTTCCTCGGCTATCCGTATGTCTGGGGTGGCACGACGCCGGCCGGCTTCGATTGCTCTGGTTTCCTCTACTATGTTGTCAACCAGGTGACGGGTAGCAATTACCCACGGTCGCTCGAAGCTCAGGTGAATCGGGGCACGCATGTCCCATCAGATCAGTTGCAGCCAGGCGACATGGTGTTCCAGCAGAACACTTACCAGTGGGGTCTGTCTCACGCCGGCATCTACATTGGCAACGGACAGTTCATTCACGCATCGACACCGGGTAGCGGTGTGATCATCAGCAACCTGTGGGATTCCTACTGGGGACAGCGATACTACACGGCTCGCCGAGTTCAGTAGGCCAGATCGCCGCAGAACCATGAACCAGACCAGGCGGGCCAGCATTCGCTGGCCCGCCTTTGTGTGTGCTGGCGAACAGACGTCTGTATGAATCCCGAGTGGTTTTGATT
>REEK01000176.1 GCA_007695115.1 Sphaerobacteraceae bacterium | reverse complement strand
GGCGAGGCCCCGACGCTGGAACGCATCTTCCACCCTGACTGGCTCGACGAGCCCTACATTGGTGGTCGGATCGTACCAGTAGAGCGAGTAACCCGCGACCGTTCCATCAGTGGTCTTCACCGCCAGGTCGAGCGCAGGATCGTAGAGTGAGCACTCGGCGAGACGCTGCGCCACTGACTCTCCGTTTCGGTGGCTCATGGGGTGTGGGTCATCTTGACGCTGGGTGCGATCGCTGAGCACGAAACCGCCAGGCAGCGTCATCACCTCCGGCCGATCAGCGGCGGCCATCCAGGCAGTGCTGTCTCGATCACCAGCAGTGAGCCCGGATCGCTGAGCCAGCTCCGTGAAGACTCGATCGTCGTCCCTCACCGGCACTTCGAACCCGTTCACGGAGTGCGCCGCAGCGTGTTCCATTGCCCGCTCCCACACGGCACCCGGTTCGATGACGGATGTATGCGGAACGATGACCGGATCGCACTGCCAGTCGTCATCGGTCCAGCTGGTCAGCAAAACACCGGCAACAGGTCCGTCTGCATCGACCCAGAACAGCTTCTCGACCTCGTCAGACTGCCGGGGTTTCCGCCACCACCACTGCAGATCTGCCGCTTCCCAGAGCCCAGCATGGGGGTTGGCTCGACGAGCGCGCTGCAACAACTTTGTCGCCAGCAGCAGCGCTTCATGTCCCGCTACCCTGATTTCTCGAATCGACACGTCGATCGTCTCCTCAGCACATCTGATCCAGCCTCTACTTCAGGGTAGAACCAGACATGGTAGCACGATGTGAAAGAGTCAACCCACGAATGCAGCAACGCTGACTCGTGAGAATCGATGATCAGCAGGTAGCCATCTCACCGGCAATCTCCCGCAAGATATCCTCGGCGTGTCGGAACATCAGGGACAGGTGTCCTTCGTCGGGGACGAAGGTCGCGTCGACTTCCGGAATCTGGCCGGCCAGATAGCGCCCCATAGCGACCGGCGCGTTGCGATCTTCCTCGCCATGCCACATTCTGACCGGCACCGTGATCTGCTGATAATCGACCCCCCACGGGCGAACCATCAGGGCGGTATCGAGCTGTGCGCCGCGACCGTTACGCCGGGCAGCTTCAGCCACCAGACGAGCAAAGCCCGCACCATGCTCCGGATCGTCCATCACCCGGGCGTCGGGCACCGGGAGCGCCGCCACCGCCTGTGCAGCCATACGCTCCGGAAAATACCGGGCGGTCAGCGCCATTGCCCGGACCATCAACCGGGCCGGGATCGGTCGATCGGCACACATCTGCATGAACTTGAGCGAGTTCGGATCGATCGTGCTGGTGAGACCCGAAACCTCGTGCGGGCCGGTACTGCTGACCAGCACCACATGGTCCAGCCGACCCGGAATCATCTGCGCACAGGCCAGCGCATAGGGACCACCACCGGAGTAGCCGAGAATGCTGAAACGGTCCAGTTCGAAGTGACGGGCGATCGCCTCGACATCGCGCGGCCAGTCCAGCACGGTTCGACGCGGCTGATAATCGGAGAGGCCGAGCCCCGGACGATCCGGAGCGATCAGCCGGATGCCGAGTTTCTCCACAATGTCCGGAAGTTCCAGAAATTCCGTCTCGATCCGGGAGCTCGGTGCCCCGTGGAAGTAGAGCAGGGGCACGCCATCGCTCGGGCCATGGACATCGCAGGCAAGTCGGCGGCCACCCGGAAGCGTCAAGAACGTGGTTTCGGGCACAGCGATTCACCTTCCAGCTGAGCGAGTTCCCCGCACGCGGACAGAGAAGCGGGAGCACGCTAGTGGTGCTCCCGGAACAACCGATGTGAGTTTGCGAACGACCAGAAGTGGTCGCTAGTCGTCCTGACTGTTCCCCTGCTTCTGCTTGGCCAGTGCCTGAACTTTCAGCGGCAGTGCGAAGAGGTTGATGAAGCCCTTGGCATCGGCCTGATCGTAGACCGCGTCTTCCTCGAACGTCGCAAACGCCTCACTGTAGAGAGAATACGGTGAGCGACGTCCAGTCACGATGCAGTTGCCCTTGTAGAGCTTCATGCGGACTTCGCCCTGCATCGGCTTCTGGGTGACGTTGACGAAGGCATCCATTGCCTCACGCAGCGGCGTGTACCAGAGACCGTTGTAGACCTGCTCAGCATACTTCTGAGCAATGACGTCCTTGTAGTGCAGGGTCTCGCGGTCGAGCACGATCGCTTCCAGTTCCTTGTGTGCCGTGGAGAGGATCGTAGCGCCCGGCTGCTCGTAGACACCGTGGCTCTTCATACCAACCAGTCGGTTTTCCACCAGATCGATCCGGCCAATCCCGTGCTCGCCACCGATCTTGTTCAGTGCCTTGACCAGCTCAACGGGGCCGAGTGTCTCGCCATTGATGCTGACGGGATAGCCTTCCTCGAAGCCGATGACGATATCTTCCGGCTTGTCCGGGGCATCCAGCGGGTGGTTGGAGTTGACGAACATGTCTTCGCTCGGCTGGATCCACGGATCTTCCAGCTCGCCACCTTCGTGGCTGATGTGCCAGATGTTCTCGTCCCGGGAGTACATGTTGTTCTTGCCCTGAGAGACCGGAATGTTGTGCTTGTAGGCGTACTCCAGCGCGTCTTCACGGCCAGTGATGTCCCACTCTCGCCACGGGGCGATCACGGTGAGATCCGGAGCCAACGCCTGGTAGGTCAGCTCGAAGCGAACCTGATCGTTACCCTTGCCGGTGCAACCGTGGGAAACGGCGTCGGCACCTTCAAGGCGGGCAACTTCGACCTGATGGGCAGCGGTAACCGGGCGTGCGAAGCTCGTGCCGAGCAAATACTTGCGCTCGTAGACGGCTCCGGCACGGAGTGTCGGGAATGCGTACTGGGTGAGCAGCTCGTGGGTCAGGTCACGGACGTGCAGGTTGGATGCACCGCTCGCCTTGGCCTTCTCTTCGAGCCCCTCGAATGAATCAGACTGTCCGACGTTGGCGGTGAAGGCAACCACTTCGCAGTGGTAATTTTCCTTCAACCAGGTAACAATGACGGACGTATCCAGCCCACCTGAATAGGCGAGCACGACCTTTTTGACCTCTGGTTTGGCTGACATCTGAAGAATTCTCCTCTACACGAATGTGATACGAGCAATGGGTTCGAGCGAACCCTGACAGTTCTCTGGTGGTTTACCAGCGCCTGGCCCGTCCGGGCATTCGGTAGAGCATTGAGGTTAGTCCTTAGACCGTGCCGGGCGAGAGTCCCGGGCCGAAAAAACGGGCACTGGCTCAGTGCCCGGAACGTGGGGAGGATACCCCCACCCGGGGGCGATGTCAAGCGGTCACTCCCCGCATGATCTGCCATAATCAGTTGCAGCGTGGCGGTGAGACGACCGTCGAATGGGAGCACCACACAGGAATGCAAACCGCTGACACCACAATCCGCCTGATCGATCTCAGCTTCGCCGATGGCGCCAGACAGCTCGCGATCAGCGAAGCGATCATGCGCTCCACAGGCCGCGGTGAATCTCCACCAACAATCAGACTCTACTCCTGGTCGGAACCGGTGGTGATCCTCGGGGTCGGCCAGCCAGCCAGCGATCTGAACCTGGATCTCTGTCGGGAACGAGGCTATCGAGTGCTGCGCCGGATCGGTGGCGGTACCGCCGTCTACCATGATGCCGAGGAAGTCAGCATCGATATGATCGTCCCGGCCGGGCATCGCCTGGGGCCGACCGACGTCCACCGCGGGTACGACCTCTTCTCTCAGATGTTGTCGCTGGCGCTTCGGCAGCAAGGCATCGAGGCCGAGACAGTGACCGTCGAAAAAGCACGAGCGATGTCACTGGATGAAAGCATGCGACCGGTCTGCTTTGCCTCGATCTCACCCTTCGAGTTCCTGCATGACGGGCGAAAACTCGACGGCATCTGTCAGATACGGCGGAAAGATGCGATCGCCTATCAGGCCGCAATCTACAACCGTTTCCCAATCGATCCAATAATCGACGTCATCATTCACGAGACCGATGGTCTGCGCGAGCATCGCCGGAGTCAGCTGGAACGGTTCGCCACTGACCTGGCCACCGCAAAAGGCGAAACTGTCGACTACCGGGAACTGCAGCGGTCAGTTGCCAACGCCGCCAGTGAATGTTTCGATGCCACTGTGACGCTAGGTGAACTCACATCATACGAGCTCGAGGAGACCGAGCAACTGATCAGTGAAAAATACGCCAGTGACGACTGGACCTATCGCCGGTAACATCACCGATAGCAACGTTCGACGAATCCACACACCGTTCTCATCGTTGATACTGCAGGGCAATGAACGCACCGGGGAAAGGGAACGAACACACCTATGCTGCAGGCAAGACCGCTCCGGGTTGGTTTGACAATTCTGATCACCGTGACGATTCTCGCTGGTTCGTTCCTTTTTTCATCCAGTTCCCCGGATTCCGCAAGTGCGGCAATCGGCGATCAGCAACGAATCGTCTATCTCGACCGTGACAACAACATCTGGACCGCCCGTACCGATGGCAGCGATACGCAACAGCTCACCACTCGCGGTGGCTACGGAAACGTTCGGATGTCGCCCGACGGTACCCGGATAATCTCGACAGGTCCTCACGATGGGGGCACCGGAGTCTTCCTGATGTCGGCCAACGGCGAGTTCCCGTCCCGGTCGATTGCTGCCGGTCGAGGCCCGGTCTGGTCACCGGATGGCGCACGGTTCGCCTTCGCACAGAGCAGCCAGGTTCACATCTTCGATCGCAACGGAGAGTTCCTTCAAACAGCCGATGCCCAGGCTTCAGCACTGAAATGGTCTCCGGATGGCCGGTCGGTCGGGTTCGGCCGCATCGTGGTCGACGCATACGGGACTGGTTGCGCTGTTCAGCAACTGGGCTGGATCAACAGTGACAATGGTCAGGCCGAAACGGTCGGAGCCGCGATCGGAGATTTCACCTGGAGTGGGGACGGGCAATCGCTGATTCACGTCTCGGCTTCTGACGGCGCGATCCGGACACTTTCGACCGAGACCGGCCAGAGCGAGGTGCTCTCGACCACCCGGGTGAACCCATGCGGATCCCCGATGTTCACCACCGCAGACGGCGAGAATCTCGTCGCCACCCGATGGGCTGACGGCGATGGCACCGACGTCATCGTGATCAACCAGCGCACCGGTGAGGAGCAGATCTTTCAGAACATGCCGCTCAGCTTCCCATCGTCCCGGATTCCCTCGGCCTACCTGACTGGGGACCATAGCGGCCGATATCTCAATCTGATCCGCAGCTACCCCACCGCCATCCATCGTCTCGATCTTCAGACCGGGCAGCTTGACCCGATCATCGGCGGAGACAATCGCCGGGTCGTGAACGTCTCTCCGGATGGGATGTTCGTGGCACTACTGGCCAGTCCATCAGGCAAAGCCCAGGAAATGACAATCACCTGGCTCGGACACGACTGGGGACAGACCCTGAAAAATGTTGGATGGCTGGCATGGCAGCCGTCTCCGCTCAATCAGTCAGCAGCACGATCCTGGCTGCGAAACTGGGAGCGAGAAGATCGGCCAGTGACGGCGGGTGAGTCTCGCACCTGGCTCTGGGGGCCGGAATCATTCGACGCCCGGCTCGAGGAGTACGACGAAGCACCCGGCGGATACCGCGCTGTTCGCTACTACGACAAGAGCCGGATGGAGATCACCAATCCGACCGGTGATCGCAGCAGTGAGTGGTATGTCACCAATGGTCTGCTGGTTCGTGAACTGATCACCGGAGAATTGCAGGTCGGGGACCACCGGATGTTCCAGCGGGAGCCCGCTCAGATCCCGGTTGCCGGTGATGAGAACGATCCCGACGGCCCGACCTATGCCACCATGCAGGGCTTGCTCGATGCGCCGGCAGCCGAACCCGGCAGCGAGATCACCGCCACTTTGAACCGGGACGGAGATGTCGCCGACGGCGGCCCGGGCGGAGTGACAGCCGAGCGCTATGTCGACGTCACCGACCACACCATTGCCAGCGTCTTCTGGGACTATCTGAATAGCTCCGGAACTATCTGGGACGGGCGGAACTTCACCGACGGTCGGCTGTTCGAGCCGACGTTCTTCGCTACCGGTTTCCCGATCACCGAGGCCTACTGGGCAACCGTGCGTGTCGGTGGTGAAGAGCGGGATGTGCTTATGCAGTGCTTCGAACGTCGCTGCCTCACCTACACCCCGGACAACCCCGATGGCTGGCAAGTAGAGATGGGCAACGTCGGCCGACACTACTACGCCTGGCGGTATGAATAACGGCGTTTACGTCGGCGTATGTCAGGTTCCGATAAAACCACCAGACTGCCGGGCCCAGAGCCGATAATAAACGCCGTCTAGCGCGATCAGTTCATCGTGTCGACCCTGTTCGACGATGCGCCCTTCGTCCAGCACAACGATTCGATCCATGCGGGCAATCGTCGACAGCCGATGGGCGATAGCGATCACCGTCTTGTCTTCCATCACCTGATAGAGCGTCTCCTGAATTTCCGCCTCAACCTCGGAATCCAGCGCCGATGTCGCCTCATCGAGCACCATAATCCGTGCATCTTTGAGGATCGCCCGGGCGAGCGCAATTCGCTGTCGCTGTCCGCCCGAGAGCCTGACGCCACGCTCACCGAGTTGGGCATCGTAGCCTGTTCTCCCGGCGGGATCGCGAAGTCCGGCGATGAACGTATCCGCTGCCGCTTTGCGTGAAGCAGCTTCGATCTGCGCATCAGTCACGTCGCTGCGTCCGAAGGCAATGTTTTCCCGAACCGAGCGATCCAGCAGCGCTGCATCCTGGGCCACCATAGCGATCTGCTTCCGGAGACTGTCTTGCGTCACCGAGCGGATGTCCTGACCATCGATCTCGATCCGCCCGGTCTCAGTCTCGAAGAAGCGCAGGATCAGGTTCACCAGCGTCGACTTCCCTGCTCCAGATGGGCCGACCAGTCCGACCTTCTCCCCCGCTGAAATCTCGAGCGAGACTCGATCCAGCCCTCCGTCACCGCGACCGTAGTGGTGGCTGACATCGCTGAGACGGATCGACCCGCCACTGACCTCTAGCTCGCTGGCACCCGGGGAGTCCGGAATATCGAGCGGTTGGGCGACGGTGGCGAGCGCTTCACGAGTCGCACCAATAGCTCCGAACAGTGAAGCGATAGCGTCGAGGAACCACTCTGCCATGCCATTGATACGGAAACTCAGCGCCAGTGCGGCGGCAATGATCCCGAGCAGGGCATCGCCTGTCTGCCAGAGAACAATCGCGTAGCCGACGAGCAGCACCATCAGGATGGTTCCCAGCACCATCATCCCGGCGTTGATCGTTACTTCGACCCGCTGCAGCCTGAAGAGGGCCGAACGTGTCGCCTCGAACCGATCTCGGCTCTCCCGGTCATCCTCCCCGCGATCGCCGAACAGCTTGATGGTGTCGATATTGGAGTAGGTATCGACCAGCAAACCCGAGAGCGACGACTGCGTTTCCTGAAATCGCTCCGATGCATCCCGAAAGCGGGGAACAGCGTAGACCATCAACCCGACGTAGAGTGCCAACCAGACCGCAAGCGGGATCACCAGCCGGAGATCGACCGACGCCATCAACCAGATCGATCCGAGGATATAGATCGCCACGAACACGAGCGTGTGCAGAACGGTGTAGGCAACTCCAGTGGCTGATTGGCCGATATCGCGCACCCGGGCGGCTGTGCGGCCCGAAGGATCGTTCTGGAACCATCCAACCGATTGCCCAAGCACATGCCGGTGCGCCCGCCACCTGATCATCGTGACAGCGTTAGGACGAAACGCGATGTCGTCGAGAGCCTCACGACTGAACCACGATAGCGGACGGGCGATCAGGATCAGAACCGCCACGACCAGGAACTCGGTGCCGTGCTCGGTCCAGAGCTGCTCCCGCGGTGTCATCGTCAGCGTGTCCACAAGTCGGCTGGCATAGTAGATCAGCAGGACCTCGAGCGCCGCACTGACCACGGAAAGCCCGAGACTGATGGCCACCACCAGACGAAACGGACGGGCGTGTTCGAGGATGAACGACCAGACACTCGCCGGTGGGGTGCGCTCGTCGTACTCCCGGTACGGATCGACGAGATTTTCCAGGAGACGGAACACAGAGATCCCTTCGCGTCAGACAAGTTCATAAGATAGACCCTCGCCCAGTCCGATTGTGAAGCAACAAACCGACAGATGCATTAGCGAAACGCTGCAATGTCCACCGCAAAACCCGTCCACAACGTGGCCGCAGAAACGTGCATAATGCACAAAGATGCTCGTGCATTTCGCCATGTTCACAATTCGTAAACACCTGCTATAACGTCTCAGGCAGATTCAAACGGCATTCCCGGGCAGGGGGATCAGTATGGCTCAGGCTGGCAATGAGACGAACCAGGGAGGCACCGGACTGCTTCTCTGGGTGGTCTTTATCAATGTCGGCTGTGTGGCAACACTCTGGCCGGTGCTTACGCCCTATGCCCGTGATCTGGGGGCCGGTGGAGTCGGTATCGGGGTGGTGGTCGGGGCGATCTACGCCACCCGCATCATCATTGGACCGTGGATCGGCCGGATGGGCGATCGCTACGGCTACCGTGAGCTACTCCTCTTCGGGAACGCCCTCTACATCCTGATCGCGCTGGCCTACTGGGCCGCCAACGACGTGGTGACACTCACCGCAGCACGGATGCTGCACGGGGTTGGCTCGGCGATCGTGCTGCCAATGGTCATGACAGTTCTCGGACGCCATGCCGCCGGCAAGAGCGGCGCGGCGATGGCCCGCTACAACCTGGCCCAGTGGATGGGCTACGCCATTGGTCCGCTAGCCGGTGGTGTTCTGGCGGCACAGTTTCAGCCGAGCGCCGTCTTCTTCGCGCTGATCCCGGCCGGAGTCATCTCGACCTTCCTGGTCCTCGGGCTCGATCGCAAATACACCGCTCCAGAGGAATCGAGCACCACCGGGGAGAAGAAGACACCGCCGAAGGATGCCCGCGCCCAGCTCCTGCTCGGCTACAACTTCATCGTGGCACCATCCAACCTGATCATCATGTCGTTCTTCCCATTGCTGGCCGACACCCGCGGATACGGGCCGGTCATCACCGGTGCGCTGCTGGCGATCGCAGCCTTCGTCACAGCGGCGGCGCAACCGGTCTGGGGACGCATCGCCGACAACATGAGCGTGAAACCGCTACTGATCACTGGCGGGCTGGGAGCCGTACTCGGACTCGGCCTGCTCGGAGCGCTCGAACCGGTCTGGGTTGCAGCGATCGCGATGCTGATCAGCGGCTTCGCAATCGCCGGTCTCGTCGCCGGCACAGCCACGGCGGCGGTCGATCTCGGCCGATCCCGCGGTATGGGCACGTACGTCTCGCTCTTCCACTCGGCAGGCAGTCTGGGACAGGCGCTGATGCCGCTGCTCTACGGTGCGGTTCTGGGGATCATCGGGGTCGATGGTTTGCTGATCGCCGTCGGTGTAGTGGTCACGATGCTCTCGGTCGCTTTCGTGCTGGCATCCACCATTCTGGCCCCGCCGGACGAGCCAGATCCACTCAGCCAATCTGGCTGATAACCGTCGAACGGTTGAAACCACAGGCCAGCCGCAGGATACTATCAGCGGCATGAAGCGTATATCTGTGGTGATCGTCAACTACAACACACGAGACTTGCTGAGCCATTGTCTGGAACGACTCCAGGCCAGCCAGCTCGATCGTCAACTCCGGATCTTCGTCGTCGACAACGGCTCGCACGACGGCTCGGTCGATCTCATCCATCAACACTACCCGGACGTCGAGCTCATCGTCTCCAGCCGGAACCTCGGCTACGCCGCGGCCAACAACCTGGCACTGGCGCGTATCCACGAGGATTGGGTGCTTCGGGGCAAGCCAGCCGATGACTCGGCATTACTGCTGAACACCGACTGCTTCGTCGAGCCGGACAGCCTGCAGATCACCGCCGATTTCCTGGATCAGCACCCGGACTGCGGAATCGTTGGCCCGAAACTCGTCCTTCGAGATGGATCGCTCGATCTGGCCTGCCGGCGATCCTTCCCCAGACCGATTAACGCCCTCTGGAAACTGACCGGCCTCGCTCGCCTGTTTCCCGATTCACCCCGATTCGCCAGTTACAACCTGACCTACCTCGATCCGGATCAGACCCACGAAGTCGATTCGGTGGTTGGTGCCTACATGAAGGTTCGATTGAGTGCGATCGATCAGGCGGGACTAATGGACGATTCGTTCTTTATGTATGGTGAGGATCTCGACTGGGCCTATCGGATCAAACGACAGGGCTGGTCGGTCTACTATCATCCGGCAACGACCGTGTTACATTACAAGGGTGCAACCAGTTCCCGGCAGAGCTATCGATTGATCATCGAGTTCTATCGCGCCATGTACCTGTTTCATCGAAAACACTATGCCGGTGAGATGCCGGCCGCAATCAACTGCGCGATAACAGCGGGTATTATTGCTCGCGGTACATTCGCGCTCATCCGGAACCTCTTCCGCCCGTCACGGGCAAAGAAGGTCAACTGAGACCATCTCGCAGGAGCATCCGACGATGCCGGAAAGCAGTGAACAATGAGCCGGGGTGGAATGCCGGCACGGGTCGAGCAGGCTGCATCGCGCAGTATCGCGCGAGACGTTGCCCGTCCCCGGGATCACTATCGAGATCGAGTTACCAGCTCGATCTTTCAGGGTAGCCTGTTCCTGCTCGATGCCATACTGATCAGCGTCGGCCTGCTGGCAGCCTGGTGGGTGCCAGAGCGATTCAACCTGTTCGAACTCCGGTCAGATGTCGCCACGGCATCACTTGGCTCGGCAATGGCGATCGGCGTCATCGCGATGATGGCGACCTTCGTCATCGGGGGGATGTATCGGCTGGGTCGCGGCACCTCTCGCGTGGACGAGTTCTACAAAGTCTGTATGTACCTCACGCTCGGGGCGATCTTCGGCCTGACGGCCGCGGTGCTGATTCTCGGACCAGAAGTCGTCATATCCCGGCGGGTGATCCTGCTCGGCTGGTTCCTCGCGATCGTGTCAGTCACGGTCGGTCGACTGGCGCACGGCACCCTTGTCGGTTCGCTGCGATCCCGGGGGCTATCGGTTCGCCGGTTGCTGATCGTCGGAACCCAGCCGACCGGGAAACTGCTGCTGGATAACATTCAGGGCACGCCCCATCTCGGGTACGAGGTGGTCGGTTTCCTGGCTCACCAGCACACCGGGGAAATCCCGCGGAGTTTCCACGAATATCCGGTCTACGGCACCACCAGCCGGATCGCCGAAGTCGCCCGTCGTCACGAAGTCGATGAGATCATCATCGCCCCGGAAGGCGTCCGGCACAACGATCTACTGGATCTCGTCTATCAACTGATGGATGTTCCGGTGAACATCCGGATCTACCCGGATACGTTTCGCCTGATTACCAACGACGAGCTCAGCATCAGCGATCTGGGTGGCCTTCCAATGGTCACGGTTCGCAATGTTGGCCTGCGGGCATGGGATCGCAGCCTCAAACGGGCGATGGACATCGCCATCAGTGCCGCTGTGCTCGTATTTCTCTCTCCCCTTCTCGTGCTCCTGGCCTTGCTAGTGAAGCTCGACTCCCGGGGTCCGGTCTTCTTCGTGCAGGAGCGCGTCGGACACGACGGCGTGCCGTTCAATCTGCTGAAGTTCCGCTCCATGCCGGTCAATGCCGAGGATTCCACCGGCCCGATCTTCGCAAGACCGGACGACCCACGCCCGACACGACTCGGACGATTCATGCGGCGCTATTCGCTGGACGAACTACCCCAGTTCATCAATGTCTTCCTCGGCGAGATGAGCGTCGTCGGCCCTCGTCCGGAACGACCACATTTCGTGGAACAGTTCCGACAGACGATTCCCCGGTATATGGCCCGTCACCGCGAGAAAGCCGGCATCACTGGCTGGGCACAGGTTAACGGCCTCCGCGGCGATACCTCAATCGGTAAACGCACTCGCTTCGATCTCTACTACGTGGAGAACTGGTCTCCGCTGTTCGACATCAAGATCATACTCAAGACGCTGATGCTCATCTTCCGGGACGAGAACGCTTACT
>REEK01000096.1 GCA_007695115.1 Sphaerobacteraceae bacterium | reverse complement strand
GTTGCCTGCGTCGAGGGTGAACTACATGACCTCGGCGCCCGAGTTGTGGCCGATCTGTGCGAGTACAACGGGTTTGACGTTACATATCTCGGGGCGAACGTGCCGACCGCCACGGTGCTCGAAGCTATCGAGGAAGTCCGGCCCGACGTCGTTTTCCTCAGTGTAACGATGTCGTGGAATGTTCCGCAGCTGAGAACGCTGGCGCAAGAGATCAACGCCCTCAATGGAGAGATTCCTGTCGTCGCCGGTGGCCGCGGGCTCGCCTGGATGGCTGAGGTACGGGAGCCTGGTGTTGAATGGCATGTATTGAGTGACCCGCTCGTTGCAATCGCTCAATTTGGAAGTCGTGACGGGGATTCCACGTAGAAGTCGAACCACAGGCACAGGGACATTGCTCCGACGCCAATCAGAATGGTGACAAGAACTCCGGTTGCTCGGCTGAATGTTCGGTACGCTCGAAAACTGAGGCCGCAATCCGTGGCCCGCAATTTGTATACTCCAGTGCCTTGGATACCTCGATGACGTTGCTTATCGATGTACCGCATCGCGTCTAGCAGTTGCTGTATTCGGTTTATCCACGTTGACTGATGAGTAAGGGACAAAGATGAACGTATTTGCGAGATCGTCCTGGCTACTCCTTCTGTTTGCCATGCTGCTGGCTGTCGCTGCCTGCGAGTCAGACGACCAGGCTGACGACACGGCTGCTCCGGACACCGACGATGCGACCGAAGCGACAGCTAGCCCGACCCCGGATTCGGAACCGGAACCGGCAATCGACGAGACGCCAACACCGGAAGCGACTTCGACGCCCGCGCCAACTCCGACCGAAGAACCGACTCCTGAACCGACGGCTACTCCCGAGCCGGACGTGTCCTGGCCTCATGCCGAGTGCTATGAGCCTCGACCGAGCGAAGATGAGCACGATCTGATTCTGCTTCCCGCTGAATCACGCTCGATCTTTCAGCGCTGTCAGTTGATCGCTTACTACGGTTTCCCCGGCGAGCCGCTGATGGGAATCGTCGGCGAGTACGAGCCGGACGAGATGATCGGACTGCTCAATGAGCAGGTAGCCGAGTTCGAGGATCACAATGGATTTCGAACCGCAGTCCCGGCACTGGAGCTGATCTATGCCGTGGCTCAGGCGTCCGAGACCGCCGATGGAACCTGGCTGGCTCGCATGTCGAACGAGATGGTCGAGCGCTGGATCGGGATTGCCGAAGAGTACGATCTGATCATTATCTTCGACATTCAGATGGGGGCCAGCACGGTTGAAGCTGAGATCGAGTATCTTCTGCCGTACCTCGAGCATCCACGGGTTCATCTGGCACTCGATCCGGAATTCGTCACCACGCCAGATCAGGCACCTGGCCTTCGGATCGGTGGGATGGATGCCTCAGAGATCAATCGGGCGCAGTACATTCTCCAGGAGGTCGTTGAAGAGCATGATCTCCCGAACAAGATTCTGATGATCCACCAGTTCATTCCGGAGATGATCTTTAATAAGGACCAGATCGAGGATGTGCCGGGGATTGATCTGGTGATCCATCAGGATGGATTTGGATCGCCAGAAGACAAGATCGCAAACTATGATCGCTATGTTGAGGCAGAAGGCGCCAAGCATGGTGGATTCAAGATCTTCTACCAGCAGGACGATCCGGTGATGACGCCGGAAGATCTAATGCAACTCACGCCGCAGCCAGACGTTGTGACGTATCAGTAGGGGCCGATCGCTGCTCAGCAGGGAGACCGCGATTGGGTCTCCCTGCTGTTTCATTGAGCCGCCTCTAACGCTAGCTTCGCTGCACCAGTGCAACGCTGTAGAACTCGTAGGATGCTGCGGTGTCGGGGACATCGACCAGATGAACGGTGAATCTGGCAGGCACGCCATTGTCGGGTAGTTCATCCGCAAAGAAGGAGCTGTAGGCCTCTGCGTAGGCCTTCCGGAGTCGATCCTGCTCCTTTGCGTAGCCGATCGGGTCGACCAGTGGGTTTGGCGTTTTCGGCTGGCATCCGAAGGCGTGAACCTCGATGAAGTCGACCTCTTTCAGTGATTCGCAGATCCCGGCATCCTGCAGCCATTTCTCCCAGCACCGAAACACTAGAGGGATTTCCCTGTGCGGGTCCATTGTCACCAGTTCATCGTTCCCCAGGACGTTTTTGGCTGAGTATCCACCGGTCAGGCCGGAGAAGTAGACCTTGAGATCTCCATCGCTCTGCTCTTCTGTCACCAGTGCCGAGAGAACCGGGCGATCTCCGTTGTAGTAATAGGTGAGCTTTCCGCGCTTCTTGACGTTGAATGACATTTCATCTCTCATTCGTTGACCAGGATCGAGTAGTCCGATCGCGAAACATTCACCGTGTTCAGGGCAGCGTTCGGCGGAACTTTGACATCGGTTCACGCCCGAGCTGTCTTGCCAGCCATGCATCGATCGAGTCGTTGTCTGTCCCACCGCGATGGGTAACCCGATACTCCTCGACAGGACCCCCGAATTGCTCCGCCAGCTCTTCTAGCCATTCCGGACCACCGACAGCCTCATCATCGCCGACCGACAGCAGGGTTCGAGCCTTGATTCCCGAGACATGATGGATCGGATCGAAGTGTGAGAGTGTTTCCGTCACGCGTCTGGAATCGCCCGGATTTGCTCGAAGGTAGTCGTTGATCTCTTCAACCGGATAGGCGGATGAGCGCTCACGATGATCCATTAGTCGGTGAAAGAGCAGTCCTGCAGCATGAACGTGGCTGAATTCAGGCCTGCGTGATGCCGTGATCAGTGCCAGATCGTCGCCGACGATTGCCGTACGGTCTGAATCGACCTCTGGACGGTTCTGCAGAAACTCTGCGCCACGGAGACAATCTGCCACGATCGCGCGATAGACGTATTGATCCTTGTCGTCGATTCCTTCAGTTAGCAACCCGGGATACTTTGCTGCCCACGGTTTGTCGGTGAGTCGTTGGCCACGGTGCATGAGCGTGAACATGACATAACGCTTGCGATCGTTGTAATCCGGGACGTGGTTGACGGAGCCATATCTCGGCGTCTGCATGATCGCCGGGTGAGGTCCGTCGCCGTGCGGGATGCTCAGGTAGCCACCGATCCTCGCTGGTCCGATACTTGTGAGTTTCACCCAGAAAACGGTGCAGAAGTGTGTCGAGTGAATCGGGAGTTCTTCGACCTCTGGATTTCCCGGATACCGGCCTAGCTCGTCTTCGACGTTCTGCCAGTACTCTTTGAATCCGTTGGGCAGGTCACTCATGTCTGTCTCCTATCCGATCGTGGTATCGGCACGCTGGGATGGAGCGCCTGGATTCAGGTGCTTGGCCAGGAACGCCTCCACCTCGGCCATCTCCCAGAATGCGCCGGCATCGTGCGCGCAGTGATCAGCGGTGTGTAGCACCTTCTCACACGTCATCGCGTTGTAGACCGCGAATCCGGTCTCCGGCGGGCAAACATCATCTTCCATCCCGATGTACACCAGCATTGGCGCCTTGATCTTTGGCGCGAAGTTATTGCCGTCGAAATACTCGAGTGTGTCGCGAACCTGCTCTTCCCGTTCCGGATACAGGCGAAGGTACTCGTTGATTTCCTCGTACGGATAGGAGTGGGTCAGCGCGGCCGCCTCCATGAATCCGCAGAGATATGGCGCTCCGGCCGCTCCACAGGTGATGACGTCTGGACGCAGCGCTGCCGTGGTGATCGTCAACGCACCACCCTGACTCGAACCGTGAACACCGATCCGTGAGTGGTCGATTTCTGGTCGGGTTAGCGCGAAGTCAACTGCCCGACAGGCGTCAATGTAGAACCCGCGATAGGAGTAGGTATTCCGGTCGACGATGTTGTCGACCAGCAGGCCGGGGTAGCCCGGATTGTACTGGGCGTTGGATCGAAGTTTCCCTCGGGGCGCGACCCCGATTGCTGCGTAACCCTGGTTCGCCCAGGATTTCGGTAGTGTCGGTTCAGAGACGTATCCCGGCACGATAAGCAGTCCGGGGTAGGGTGGCGCGAGGTACGAATCTTTCGGAACGCAGTACCAGCCTGCGATTCGGACATTGTCCAGACTGTCGTACCCGATCTCGTAGACATCCACCTCGTCAGTGGATCGCATTGGCACATGCTCAATCGACGGATTGAGCGGTATTCTGGACACGTCATCGAGGAGCGTATTCCAGAATTCATCAAAGTCAGCCGGACATTTAACACTGGAGACGAATTCTTCTGGCGCGCGTGGGGTCGCTCGCATTTGCTATCTCCCCTCTCGGTTCGAACCTGTAGAGCTTTACCGTCCGCATCGATCATCGGCAGTGGCACATATGTGCATGCGTAGCTAATTCGGTTCCCAAAGTTTCGATTCATGGCCTCCGGTCACCAGCAAGGTTTCGCCGGTAATGAAGCTTGATTCCGGGAGGCAGAAGTACGTCACGGCCGAGGCGATGTCATCTCCGGTACCGACCCGACCCACCGGGATTCCTCTGGCGATCCGGTCCCGTTCCTCGGGAGACAACTCCTGCCCGGGTCGTTCGGCCATGGCTCCGGGTGCTACGCAGTTGATGGTAATGCCGTGGGCAGCGACTTCGAACGCCATCGCCGAGGTCATCATCTCCACGCCAGCTTTCCCGATGTTGTAGACGGCCCGATCACCATGTGTTCGATGCGCCCCGATGGTGCTAATGTTGACGATCCGTCCGGGGATCTTCTGTTCGATCATGTGCTGAATGGCGTATTGAGAGAGGATGTACGGCGCCCGGAGGTTGACGTTCATCTGGTAGTCCCAGTGTTCGTCGCTCACGTCCCAGCAGTCTTCGATGATGCTCATGCCGGCATTGTTGACGAGGATGTCGAGCTGGTCGATGCGTTCAAAGATAGCCGAGGCCAACCCGTGAATCTGCGACAGTTGCGACAGATCTGCTGCGGCACCGAAGGAGTCGACTCCGAGGCCCCGAATCGCTTCGATGGACTCTTGCACGTCGCGTTCATCGCGGCCGGTGACGATGACATCTGCCCCTTCCCGGGCGAGCCACTCGGCGATCGTCCGGCCCAGCCCACGTGTACTTCCGGTTACCAGCGCGGTTCGACCTGCCAGTCGGTTTCCGGGTTGCTGCGACGTCATCACAAACCTCAATCTCTTATGCACGGTGATCAGTCTGAGTTGCTGCTACCGTAAACGACCCGGTCGGTCCGGGCAATACGCCGAGTGCGTACCGGACCAGATGTCTTCAGTTGCACGTCGGTTCCTGCTGGTTTAGCGTTGCCATGATGATCTGATCATTAATCTGCCTGATGAGGAGCCCCCGATGACCACCACACTGCCACTCACCCGCGATCAGTTGCTGGAACCAGTTCATCGATTACCTCGAGAGCGGTTCGCCCATCTGCCGACACCGCTGGAAGAAGCCCCGCGATTGCGAGAGGCGCTTGGCCCGCAGGCTCCGCGTATCTTCATCAAACGCGAGGATCAGACCGGACTGGCGTTTGGCGGAAACAAGGTGCGGCATCTGGAGTTCCGGCTGGCAGATATCTGGCAACGAGGCGCTACCGCATTGACTATCATGAATCCTGCCGTTTCAAACCACGCCCGCCTTCATGCGGCACTGGCCGCGAAGTTCGGGCTGAGCGCCCACATTTTGAAGGTCCCGAGCGATCAGGATGCGATTGTCAACGGAAATCTCCTGCTGGCGAGGATGCTCGGTGCTGAAGTCATCGAGCCGTCTAGCGCTGATCCGGAGGTGCTCCATGCCGAGTATCGAGCGCTGAAAGAGCGTCTCGAGGGAGAGGGGCACGTCGTCTATGACACCGCTGAAGATCCCTATTCAACGATTGCCGGGGCGTTCGGCTTTCTGATCGGCGCGGTTGAGATGCTCGAGCAGTGCGAAAGACTTGGGATCAAGCCAGACCGAATCTTCCTGGTCTACGGAGCCTCGGCGGCCGGACTAGTTCTTGCCGGAAAATTGCTGGGTGAGACCTATCGCGTACATGCCGTGAACATCGGCGATCACCACGATCCCTATGACTACGTGCTCGATTTCGCCAATCGCACCTCGGAGTTGCTGGGATACGGGATCGAGGTCACCCGTGACGATTTCGATGCTTCGGCCGAGTACGGAGCTCCGGGCTATGCGGTTCCGGGTGACGCGACCATGGAGGCGATCTCGCTGGCTGCCAGGACCGAGGCGCTGATTGTGGATCCGGTGTACACCGGGAAGTCGCTGGCGGCATTGATCGGGGAAATGCGAAAGGGAAAGATCGGGCCAGACGAGAACGTGGTGTTCATTCATACCGGTGGGACCCCGAACCCGTTTTCGTACAGCGAACATCTTCTGCCGTAGCACGCGGGATACGTGGCGATCATGGCACACTTATCGGGATAACGAAGGAGTGTGCGGTGACCACCAACCAACCGCGAGCTGTGGTACTTCTCAGCGGCGGACTCGATTCAGCAACTTGCCTGGCTATCGCCCGAGAATCGGGCTTTTCGCCGTATGCGCTCTCGTTTCGATACGGGCAGCGGCATAAGTTCGAGCTCGATGCGGCGAGCCGTGTCGCGGAGTCGCTCGGAGTGGTCGACCATGTGGTGCTAGATATCGATCTCGGACGTTTCGGTGGCTCGGCGCTCACCGGCGATGGTGAGATTCCTCATCACGAAAGCATCGATGAGATCTCCGATGGGATACCGTCCACCTACGTTCCGGCCCGGAACACCGTGTTTCTCTCGTTTGCCCTGGCCTGGGCCGAAGTGCTTGGCTCCAGCGACATCTTTATCGGAGTCAACGCAGTCGACTACAGCGGCTATCCGGATTGCCGACCCGAGTACATCGAGGCCTACCAGCGGATGGCGAACCTCGCAACACGCGCGGGCGTTGAAGGTGAGCAAGACCTCACGATTCACGCACCGCTCAGTGATCTCTCGAAAGGCAGCATTATCCAGCGAGGGCTGGCTCTTGGCGTTGATTATGGCCTGACGCACACCTGCTACGACCCACATGAGGATGGCACGCCCTGCCAGCAGTGTGATGCCTGTCATTTGCGGGCCCGTGGTTTCGCCGAAGCCGGGATTCCGGATCCAGTTCTCTCGCGGGGAGAGTCAGCATCGTGACCGCGACCTCAGTCAAGACCTTCCCGATCATCGAGATTTTTGGCCCAGTCATCCAGGGTGAAGGCGCGATGATCGGGCACCAGACCCACTTCGTCCGGCTGGGTGGCTGCGATTTTCGCTGTGCCTGGTGCGACACGCTGTATGCGGTGTTGCCGGAGGAAGTACGGGCCAACAGTGTCTCGATGTCGGCTGGAGAGATCGTTGATCGACTGCGGGAACTGAACCCCGGTACGCCATGGGTAACGCTGTCCGGCGGGAATCCCGCACTCCACCAGCTGGATGAGCTGATAGATATGATGAACGACGCCGGGTTCAGCATCGCTGTTGAGACGCAGGGCACCCTGTACAAGTCGTGGCTGGAACGCTGCGATCTGGTAACCGTTTCGCCCAAGCCACCCAGTTCGACTATGACCCAGAACCTCGATCAACTGGCACGGTTTACCGGGCTTCCGGGCGTCAATTTTAAGGTGGTCGTCTTCGATGATGAAGATCTCGCCTTCGCCCGCCTGGTTCATGAAGCCTATCCAGAGATCCCGTTCTATCTTCAGGTGGGCAACGATCTGGAGAATGATAACCGGGATACGCTGCTTCAGCGGCTCGACTGGCTGAGTACGGCGGCATTGAAGGATTCATCGCTCTCCCGGGCAATCGTCCTGCCGCAACTCCATGTATTGATGTATGGCAACAAGCGAGGTGTCTGATGGAACTGTTCAAGGAATTCACGTTCGAGGCCGCGCATCGACTCCCGCATGTACCTGAGGGTCATAAATGTGCCCGTCTGCATGGACACTCGTTTACCGTGGTGCTGCATGTCGAAGGAGAAGTCGATCCGGAGACTGGCTGGGTGATGGACTTCGGTGATATCAAGGCGGCCTTCAAACCGCTCTATGAACAGCTGGATCACTACTACCTCAACGAGATCGAAGGTCTGGAGAATCCGACCAGCGAAAATCTGGCTCGCTGGATCTGGGTGCGGCTCAAGCCCAGCCTCCCGGAACTCAGTCAGATAATCGTTCGAGAGACTTGCACCTCCGGCTGCGTCTACCGGGGAGAGGACCAGTAGTGGAAGACGTGCAGAGCCGCGCCGATGATCGGAACCTGCCGATCCAGCGTGTCGGTGTCACCAATCTACGGTATCCCATCGCTGTGCTGGATCGGCAGCACAAGAAGCAGGAGACCGTGGCCAGTTTCACCCTGTCGGTGAGCCTTCCGCACCAGTTCAAGGGCACCCATATGAGCCGGTTCATCGAGGTGCTCAACGCTCACAGAGGTGACGTAACGATGTTCACGGTCCCGGAGATCCTCGCTGACCTTCAGCAACGACTCGACGCCGAGAGCGCTCGCCTGGAAGTAGCGTTTCCGTACTTCATGGACCGCTCGGCGCCGGTGACTGGCGCGATTTCAATGATGGACTATGAGTGTGCGTTTATTGGCGATGTGCATGGCAGCGCATCGGACTTCGTACTGCGGGTGACGGTTCCGGTGACGAGCCTCTGCCCGTGCAGTCGTGAAATCAGCGACTATGGAGCGCACAATCAGCGTGGCTACGTCACGGTTGAACTCAGAACCCGGCCTTCTCCAGCCGGAGAAGCGCAGATGGTCTGGATCGAAGAAGTGATCGATGTTGTTGAGCGTTCCGGGTCGTCGCCAGTCTTTCCGCTATTGAAGCGGCCTGACGAGCGAGAGGTGACGATGCGAGCGTATAACAATCCAGTTTTCGTCGAAGATCTGGTGCGCAACGTTGCGCTGGAGTTGCGCGAGGATGATCGCGTACAGTGGTTCAGCGTCCGGGCGCTCAATCAGGAGAGTATTCACAATCACGACGCATTCGCAGAGCTCGAATGGTCTCGCAATGGAGACAGGTAAGGCAAGGTGATCGACTGATGGAACAGAGTAAGTATCTGGGAACTTCCGGCGCAAATTTTCAGGGGCTGGACACGTTTCCCGTCGATCCTGGCGTTCAGGAGATCACCATGACCTCTGACGAGGTGACGGCACTCTGCCCGGTTACCGGACACCCGGATCAGTACACAGTATCTATTCTGTATCATCCGGATGCACTCGCAATCGAATCCAAATCCTTAAAACTGTACTTTCAGACGTTTCGCAACCAGGGTATTTTCTGCGAGAGTTTTGCTGCGCAGATTGCGCGAGACGTTCACGAGGTGACTCAGGCCCACGATGTTGATGTGTGGGTGACGCAGAAACCCCGGGGCGGAATCGAGATTGTCGCCCACGCAACTGCGGGTGAGTGATTCACATTCAGCAACCTGACGTCTCTGATGCATGTACATTAGATCCTAAATGGGGGCATAAAATTTGCAAAATAACCTACCAATAGTTCGGTTGATTAGCGCGGAGCTGGTTCCGCGTTTTTTGCGGGGCAGGTTAGTTCGAATACGGTGAATGATTCACCGGGTATGGAGTTTGATTAATGTCGAGTGGAGATTCATCGTCTGGCGGTTTCGGCGGGTTTCTGGCGTCTATTCCGTCGGGGCGATGGTCAAAGTGGATCGTGGTGGCGATCTGGATTGCTATCGTCGCGGCAATTTCTCCGTTTGCCGCACAGCTCGGAGACGTGGAAACGAATGATGGCACCGGTTTCCTTCCCTCGGGTGCCGAATCCGTCGAGGTGAACGAACTGCTGGAGCAGTTTGAGAACGGAGACACGGTTCCTGCTGTCATCGTCTACGAGCGCGAAGGTGGTCTGACTGAGTCAGACTTCGAAGCAATCGAGGCTGATCAGGATCGATTGCGCGAGGCTTTCTCGGACGATGTAGTCGGCGACCTCAACGAGTCGGAGACGGGCGAAGCCGCGATCTTCTCGCTTGATATCAGTGGGAACTTCGACCGCATCGAGGAAGAGATCCCGGTGGTGCGGGATATTGTCCAGGGGGCCGATGGGCTCAACGTATTCGTCAGCGGCCAGGCCGGGTTCTCCTACGATGCGATTCAGGTGTTCGGCGGGATCAATGTCACGCTGTTGATCGCCAGCGCGATCGTCGTGACGATTCTGCTGCTGATCATCTACCGGAGCCCGTTCGTCTGGATCGTGCCGTTGCTGGTGGTCGGCTTCGCCAATCAGAGCGCCACGGCGATGATCTACGGAATGGTCACCCAGCTTGGACTTACCGCGACCGGTCAGAACAACGGTATTCTGGCGATCCTCATCTTCGGTGTCGGTACCGACTACGCGCTACTCATCATCGCTCGCTACCGGGAAGAGTTACGCAACTTCAAAGACGACCATGTCGCGATGTTCCATGCGCTGAGGCGAGCCGGACCAGCGATTCTCGCGTCGGGAGGAACCACGATTCTCGGTCTGCTCTGTCTGCTCCTGGCTGATCTCAACTCAACCAGTGGACTGGGACCAATCGGCGCGGCCGGCATCTTCAGCGCGTTCGTTGCCATGCTCACACTGTTGCCGGCAATTCTGGTGATCACCGGTCGACGAATATTCTGGCCATTCGTCCCTCAGTTTGGTGAGACGGTGGCACAGTCGGGACGCAGCATCTGGGATCGCATTGGGACCTGGGTCGCCGGGAAGCCACGTCCGATCTGGATCGGTGCCAGCATTGCCCTGCTCATCATGGTCGGCGGAATGCTCGCTCTGGGAGACGATCTGACGCAGGAAGAGTCATTCCGGGGTAACCCTGAATCTCTGCAGGGACAGGAGATTATTGGCCAGAACTTCAGTGCGGGCTCGAGCGCACCTACAATCATCGTTGCGAACGCACAGGCATTCGAGGAAGTTCAGGAAACCGCTGCAGCGACTGAAGGGGTCGACCAGGCCTTCCCTCAGGGGGAGGCAGGGGAACTCGTCTCGTTCGGAGTGGTCCTCAACAGCCGACCCGAGAGCGACGAGGCGTTCGCCACGATCGAGCGGCTCCGCGACAATCTGGGCGAGCTATCGGGAGCCAACGCACTTGTCGGCGGGCCAGATGCCACCCAGCTGGACACTGCGAATGCCAACGCCAGGGACCGGTTGGTCGTCACTCCGACGGTGCTGGCGGTCGTGTTCGTCATTCTGGTGATCCTTCTTCGAGGCGTGGTCGCACCGGTGCTGATGGTCGGCACTACGATTCTCTCGTTCCATGCGGCGCTTGGCGTTGTGGCGCTCTTCTTCACGCAGGTTCTGGGATACAGCGGAATCTCAGACTACGTGATCTTGCTAGCGTTCGTCTTCCTGATCACGCTCGGAATCGACTACAACATCTTCCTGATGAGTCGGGTTCGTGAGGAGACGGCCAGACACGATACGATCACGGCCACCAGACGTGGATTGACGGCGACCGGTGGAGTGATCACCTCGGCAGGAGTGGTCCTCGGAGCGACGTTCCTGGTAGTCGGAGTCTTGCCACTGGTCGAGCTATTGCAGCTTGGGATCATCGTCGCCTTCGGTGTGATTCTGGAGACGACGATTGTTCGCTCGATCGTGCTGCCGGCGATGGTCATGGATCTGGGAGACCGGGTCTGGTGGCCAGGCAAGCCTTTGCGAGAGAGTGGGGAGAGCGCTACGACTGGCGACTAGCGAACAGCGCAATCTCATCCTGATGAGGTTCCGGGAGACCAGCTGGTCTCCCGGAATGATCAGCTTTCAGGATTGTGGGGGATGGTCTCAGGCCCGAATCTTCGGGATCACTTCCTCTGCGAGGCGAGTGGCGATCTTCTCCGGATACGGTGGCAGCAGGTTCAGGATGAAATGCGTGCAACCGGCATCCACGAATGATTGGACCTTGTCGACCGTGGCCTGCAGGTCCTCGTAGTCGATCATCGTCTGAATGGAGCATTCGATCTCGGACGGATCTCGACCAACGTCGGCACAGTGCTGCTTGAGCACAGAGTACTTGTGGTTGAAGACATCCAGATCGCGTCCGTTGAAGTTCCAGATATCGGCGTACTTGGCCACAACGCGCAGGGTGATCTTCTCGCCGCCGCCCCCGATGACGAATGGCGGATAGGGCTTCTGGACCGGTTTTGGCTCGTTCCGGGCTTCTTTGAGCTGATAG
>REEK01000151.1 GCA_007695115.1 Sphaerobacteraceae bacterium | reverse complement strand
GAATGGCGTCGCCATCGTCGAACCGCTGCAGGATCTCGTGAACCTGGAGCGATTCCGCGTTCTCCGGCAGCCATTCGGCCGTTTCGTTGTTCTCCACATCCGGGAGCTGGGCGGCAAACGGCGAGGCGATCGCCATGATAGCCAGCCAGATGACCAGGATGATCCACTTTGCGAACCGATGGGTTATCAAATCGGCGAACCGGCCGGAAAAACCGGCACGTTCGACCTGCGAATCAACGAGTTGATCCTTACGTTCCATAATCTGGTTGCTCCCTCCGCGCACGTCTCCCGCGGTATCCCACGGGTCGACCGGGGCGCTGCGTATCGACATCGGTTGATCAGCCAGCCTGTGGCTGGCGTGCGGAGGTCAACCAGACTATGCTTCAGGTGGGTACTCTGAGCGTCTGGTTTCGCTCCGCGGAATCGGTTCAGTTCAGGCCTTTCGCCGCTGGCGTGTGTTGCCGCACATCGCCAGCGGCCTCTTCATGTTCAGATCAGTCAGTCTATTGCTCCTCTCACATCGATCGTCCGTAGCTGTTGATCGAGCGGACAGAGAACCACGAGGCAACAGCAGCCAGCACTCCCAGCGCTCCAATCCTGATCAGTACCAGCGTCCAGTCCGGACTGCTGCCGAGTGCTTCCCGGGAGCCACCTATTGCCCAATCAACCGGGTTGACCGTAGCCACGGTTGATATCCACCCCGGCATCAGATCCGGGTGCATGAACGCCGTGGAGAGCAACATCAGCGGCAGGATGATCATGTTCACCCCGATCATCGCGAATCGGTCTCGCGTGACGAGGGCGAACCCGATCGACGCAGCGCCGACAGCCCAGGCGATGAGCACTGCACTCAGTACCAGCACCAACAGCCCTGTCAGATCGGTTCTGAATCCGAACAGCAGCCCGAGCGAGACAACGATTCCGCTCTGGATCAGGACTTCGATCGATTGATGGATCAGCCGGCCACTGATCAGCGCACTCCGGCTGGTTGGCGTCACCAGCAGGCGGTCCATCACGCCACCCCGGATGTCATCGATGACGCCCATGCCGGCCCATCCAGCGGTGAAGATTGCCGTCATGATCACGATCCCGGGGGTCAGATAGGCACGGAAATCGTCGATACCGATACCCGGCATCGTCAGGGCATCCTGAAACAGAGATCCGAATAGCAACAGCCAGATCACCGGTTGCATCAGCGCGATCGCCAGACCCCATGGCTGGCGCAGCAACTCCCGAAGATGACGAAGCGTCAGCGCACGTGAGTGCAAAACAAGCGTTCCCATCAGGATTCCTCCTGTTCAGCCTGAACCGTTGCTCCGGCCTGGAACGACCGTCCGGCATAGCGAAGGTAGACATCATCGAGGGATGGCCGGGACAGCGTTACCGCAGCAACGGAGAGTTCGGCGGAATCGAGCGCACTGAAGACGGCCGGGATCGAACTGCGCCCATTGCTGACCCGGGCGTGGAGGGTGCGGTTCTCCACCTGTATCTCGCCGAAGCCATCGATTCCGGACAGTAGTTCCTGTGCTGCGATCGCCGAGGCTTCGGACGTCATCTCCACATGGATGGCATCTCCATCCAACTCCGCTTTGAGCTGATCGGGCGATCCCTCAACCACGATCTGACCACGGTCGATGATCGCGATCCGGTCAGCCAGGTGATCGGCTTCTTCCAGGTAATGGGTCGTCAGAAAGACCGTCACGCCCTCGTCACGAGCCAGCGATGCAACATCCCGCCACATCTGCCGTCGAGATTCGGGGTCCAGCCCAGTAGTTGGCTCGTCCAGAAAGAGCACCGCAGGCTGGTGGATCAGCCCCATCGCGATATCGAGTTTCCGGGACATGCCACCGGAGTAGGTCTTGACCAGCCGGTCGGCAGCATCGCTCAACTCGAACCGGTCGAGCAGCTCGGACACTCGTCGATCGAGACTTCGTGGGTTGAGTTTGTGGAGCTGGCCCTGAAGGGTCAGGTTCTCCCGGCCGGTGGCGGCGGGATCGCTTCCTGACCGCTGGGCAACCACACCGATAATCCGACGGATTGCCTGAGGATCCTGCACGACATCGATACCCATGATCTGAGCTGTGCCGCAATCGGGTTTCGCGAGCGTCGTCAAAATCTTGATGGTGGTGCTTTTTCCGGCTCCGTTCGGCCCGAGATAGCCGAAGATCTCGCCAGCACCAACCGTAAACGACGTCTCCAGCAGTGCTGGCGTATCGTTGCCATAGATTCGGGTCAGTCCATCGGCACGAATGGCGTCCCGTGACGGGGATCGCTGATTCATCGCTATATTCCTCCGCGTTTCATCATGTTGGTCCGCGGAGGGCAATTCCTGATGGGTGGGTACCCTGAGCGTCAGGTTTCGCTCCGCGGAGCTGATTCAGTTCTCACGCCACTGGCGGGTGTTGCCGCACGCCGCCAGTGGCTCATGTTTTCATGTGCATAGTTTCGCTATCGCTTCTCCAATCCCTCGTTACTGGTGCGTGTCATTCATCACCGCCGTTGTGTTCGGCATGCATCTGACGCCAGGTCGGGATACCTTCCAGGAGCTCGATATCGGCCCAGGATTCCTCCACCATCTGCTCGATGAGCTGACGAATCCAGGCACGCTCGCATTCCAGCATCTGCTTTCGATAGTCAGACTCGATCATGAACAGCGCGGGGATTCCATAGTTGACGGCCTGCTCGTGGCGGGCATCGATCTGCTCGATCATGCCGTCCAGCAGTTCGCCCCGGAGCTCCAGCATCTCGACCGCCTCATCCGGCGGTAGTCCGGGCAGGAGCGAGAGCGCCGCCTCGAACTGCGGATACTCCTTGACCGGTGTGCTGACCAGTTCACGGAGCCAGTCGCGCATCTCCACGCTACCTGCTTCCGTGATGTGATAAACGGTGCGCTCCGGTCGCTTTCCTTCCCGGATGCGCTCACCGGCACGGATCAACCCCTCCTGTTCCAGACGGTCGATCACCGAGTAGAGAGAGCCGAACCGCAGCTTGATGCTCTCGGCTTTCTCACGCTCACGCAGGGTGGTAGCCATTTCGTAGGGGTGCATCGGCCGCTCGTAGAGCAGCGAGAGCACGGCGAGCGCAAGTGGGTTGGAGACTGGACGTTTATCCGACATAGCATGAACCCTTCCGTATATTCGCTGACGAGTATACGCGGGCGACTATATTCTGTCAACGGGTCACAGCGGCACATGTTGTGCGGATCACTGAATGGTTCGCTCGACACCGACCATTTCACGAGAACGTCGTGACAAACCGTCGACGAGACCCGCAACCCCGGTTACAATGAAGCAAAGTATGTGAAAACGGATCAAAGCCAGGTGTGGTGAGCCGCCCCGGCCACCAAATCGGGAAGAAAGGGAGAGTCTATGGTACTCAGTCGTTATGTTGGCGCAACGGTCCGGAGAAAAGAAGACCCTCGTCTGATCACCGGCAAGTCAACCTATGTTGGCGATCTGCACCTCGCGGGGGCGCTACACGTTGCATTCGTCCGCAGCCAGTACGCGCACGCAAACATTACGAATGTCGATGCCAGCGCGGCGAAAGACATGCCCGGTGTTTATGAAGTCATCATTGGTTCCGACGCCTCAGCTCTCGTGAACCCAGCCAACGCTGACAAAACAGCCCCGGGACCCGGAAGTACTGGAACAACCGACATCTCCCAATTCCCGCTGGCGACCGATCGGGTTCGCTACGTGGGCGAGCCGATTGCCGCGGTGGTTGCCTCCAGTGAACAACTGGCGCGAGACGCCGCAGACAGCATCATGGTCGATTACGATCCACTCCCGGCTGTCACCGACATGGAGAAAGCGGTCGAAGACGGAGCACCACAGCTCTATGAGGACAAGCCCGGCAACATCTCGGCTTCGTTCGAGAAGCTTGCCGGTGATATCGACGCAGCCTTCGATGGTGCGCCGGTTACGGTCAAGGCGCGCATTCGCAGCCAGCGACTGGCCGGTGTCTCGCTAGAGACCCGGGGAGTGGTGGCCGCTCCAGATCCGCTGAGTGGTGGGCTGACCGTCTGGCAGTCAACACAGGCTCCGCACAACAACCGGGCAGAACTTGCCGCAGCCCTTGGAATGTCAACCAGCCAGATCCGGGTCATTGCGCCCGAGGTCGGTGGCGGTTTCGGTGTAAAGATCGGCGATTACCCGGAAGATTTCCTGGTTGCCGGTCTGGCTCGACAGCTTGGGCGCCCGGTCAAGTGGATCGAAACCCGTTCCGAGCACATGGCTACCACCCATCACGGACGTGATCAGATCGCTTACATGGAGGCTGCCGCCGATAATGACGGCACGATCCGCGGTCTGAGAATGCGCGTGCTGCACTGTGCCGGTGCATATGATCGCGGCTCTGGCATCAAGAACTTCACCGTGCTGATGTCCTGCGGCTGCTATGAGATCCCGGCTGTCGATGCCAAGATCGATGCCGTCTTCACCAACCAGATGGCCGTCAGCGCCTACCGTGGTGCCGGTCGTCCGGAAGCCGCCTACTACATCGAGCGTGTGATGGATCTCATTGCTGATGAGACGGGTCTCGATCCGGTCGAGGTTCGCCGCAAGAACTTCATTCCGCCGGAGAAATTCCCGTACACCACCACTGCTGGTGAGCGCTACGACACCGGCGAGTACGACAAAGCCCTCACCAAGGCGCTGGAAATCTCCAACTATGAGGGTCTCCTCAAGGAGAAGGAAGAGGCCGCCAAGGATGGCCGGCTGATCGGTATCGGCATGGCGTCCTACGTCGAGATCTGCGGTTTCGGACCGAACGAGAGCGCCAGCATCCGGGTGGATGAGGATGGCGCAGTTCGCGTCTTCACTGGTATCTCCCCACACGGGCAGGGCCAGGAGACAACCTTCGCCCAGATGGTGGCAGACCGACTCGGTGCTGACTTCGAGAACATCTTCGTGCACCACGGTGACACCGGAAACACCCCGATCGGCAACGGCACCATGGGTAGCCGTGGTCTGGCCGTGGGTGGTGGCGCGATCACCATGTCCGCCAACAAGGTCTTCGAGAAGGCCAGCCGGATTGCCGCCCACATGCTCGAGGCTTCGGTCGACGACATCGAGATGGAAGACGGCAAGTATCGCGTCAAGGGTTCGCCGGATCAGTCGGTAACGCTGGCTCAGATCGGCGAAGCCGCCTACAGTGGCAACATGCCAGATGGCCTGGATCACGGTCTGGAATCGACTGACTACTTCGCCCCGGACGATGAGACATTCCCGTTCGGCACGCACATCGCGGTGGTCGAGGTCGATCCGGACACCGGACACGTCTCGCTGCTGAAGTACTTCTCGGTCGATGACTGTGGCGAGCGCATCAGCCCGCAACTGGTGGAAGGTCAGGTCCACGGTGGACTGGCGCAGGGTATTGCCCAGGCGCTGTATGAGGAACTGCACTACGACGATGGTGGACAGATCCTCTCCGGTTCGCTGATGGACTACGCCATTCCGAAGGCCGACATGCTGATCAACTTCACCACGGACCAGACGGTCACCAGCACCCCGATCAACCCGATGGGTTCCAAGGGTATTGGTGAGGCAGCGACCATCGGTTCCACACCAGCTGTGGCCAACGCGGTGATCGACGCACTGTCTACCTATGGCGTTACCCACATGGATGTTCCGATGACGTCAGAGCGAGTCTGGAACGTTATTCAGGAAGCCAGGAAGTAAGCGTTTTCACGCTTCACACGCCAGGTTCGTAAGAAACGAGAAACGGGAGGGGCAATGCCTCTCCCGTTTTCTGTACTGATCCGGATTCGAGTGTGTCTATCTGGAGAAGCAGAGACAGAACGGATGTCCGGCCGGATCGGCGTACACCTGAAACGATTCCTTCGCCTCCGGGTTCTGGTCTGGCTGAAGAAACTCCGCTCCCAGTCTGGTCGCCTTTTCGTGCCAGGCATCGATATCATCGACCCAGAAATCGAGATGCACCTGCTGCTCCGGAGATCCATCGGGCCAGTCCGGGGCTACGTGATCGGGTGCCAGTTGCACGCTGATTTGCCACTCGCCCTCGATGATCACGTTGTGCCAGTCGTCTTCCGAATCATCGACTTCACCATCCAGAAGCCTGGCCCAGAACCGGCTCTCAGTGGCAATGTCAGCCGCATCGAAGACGATGATCTTCTTGAGAATCTTCATGTGGCGTTCCTCTCGTGGTACCGGTTGACACTTGATCTTTCGACGCGAGTGTCAGACGATAGCAGTTCAGACTTGGGACCCGTGGCCACCGCGATTGTGAAACCTTCACGACATTACGCTCGGTGCGTGCCAGCGAACCGCGGCTGTTTGCAACGTTCGGGTCAGGATGTGAGGATAGTGGTCCAACACAGAACCTGATTGGAGCGCTAATATGGGTTCCGGAATGGGTGGACATCCAGGTCCATCAGACCGGAGCCGGGAGAAAGAACTGGTCCACCGGAACAGATACCGGGGTGGAGGCTCTGCTGGCGAACAGTTGGAGATCCGACCACCGAAGAACCCGCCACCTCCCCCGAAACCGTGGGCGCCGATCCGCCTCTGGGAATGGATCTCCCGTCGCTGGAACGGTGACTGATATTTCCGACGTGAAACGTATTCGACCCGTCCTGTAATCGAAAGGGAACACCATCATGGCCCAATTTGGATTCCGACTCCCCGACTTTCCGGCAGACAACTCCGATTCTGCCACCTTCCACCGGCAGATCCGGGAGAACATGGACACCGTAGCTGAGGGCGGCTTCGATTCCGCCTGGGTGGCCGATCACTTCATCCCGTGGGCAACCTGGGAGCCGGAAAATTCGCCGACCGTTGAATGCTGGACCACACTTGCCCATCTGTCTGCGCTCTATCCGGATCTCACCTGGGGGCCGATCGTGCTCTGCCAGTCCTATCGGAACCCGGCCGTACTGGCGAAGAAAGTCGCCGCGCTCTGTCAGTTCATCCCGGGCAAGTTCGTCTTCGGCATCGGTGCTGGCTGGAAGGACAACGAGTACCGGATGTACAACTTCCCGTTCCCGAAGGCGTCCGTCCGCATCAAGCAGATGGAAGAGCAGATCGAGATCGCCAAACGGCTCTGGACCGAGGATCGGGTGACCTGGGAAGGTGAGCACTACGCCGTGTACGACTGTGTGGTCAGCCCGAAGCCGGACCCGGTGCCGCCGATCATGGTCGGTGGTGGTGGCGAGAAACTCACCCTGCGCGTTGCCGCAAAGCATGGCGACTGGTGGAATTTTCAAGGCGGCACGATCGAGTACTTCCAGCACAAGCTCAACGTGCTGAAGGGCCACTGCGATGCCGTTGGCCGGAACTTCGACGAGATCACCCAGTCGTGGTCAGCCTCATGTGTTGCCATCGCCGATACCGAGGAGAAGGCGGAAGAGATCGCCCGGAAGAGCCGATTCTTCAGCGAAGAAGGCGCCATCTACGGCACCCCGGATCAATTGATCGAGAAGTTCAAAGCCCGCGAAGCCGCCGGCTGCCATCACTTCCAGATCCGCCTGGCCGACTTCCCGAACACCGAAGGCATCACCCGGTTTGCGAAAGAGGTGTTGCCGCACGTGCGATCTTGACCTCCTGGCAGGCTGGGATTAAATGGTTGGCAAATTCTAGCTATTGGAACCGATAGGGAACGACCTCGTTCAAGTGCAGGATTGGACTGGCACGAAGGATGAAACTGACAATTCCAGCTGACGTACCGAAGGATTTGCACGCAACTTACGAAAACAACGTGAGACGGGTGACAAAGGACACAGGAAACTTGATGCTCTTCGCTGGTGACCAGAAAGTGGAGCATCTTAATGACGATTTCTTCGGCTCGACGAAGGAAGGTCCGATCGCGGACGAGGACGCAGATCCCGAGCATCTCTTTCGAATTGCGACCCAGGGGGCGATTGGCTGCTTCGCCACACAACTTGGGCTCATAGCTCGATACGGACTTGATTACTCAGACGTCCCCTATCTCGTCAAGTTGAACAGCAAGACTCATCTGATAAACACATCTCAGCGAGACCCTCGTAGCGTTGGCTGGGTGTCTGTTGCAGACGCGCTGACATTGAGAGATGCTGGGCTCGATATTGTCGGCATTGGATACACGGTATATCCAGGGAGCGAGTTCGAGTCCGAACAGATGGCTGAAGCCGCGCAAGCCTGCTTTCATGCCCACCGCAATGGTTTGATCGCCGTCTTGTGGGTATACCCGCGAGGCGCTGCGGTGGCCAACGAAACTGATCCCCACATTCTTGCCGGTGCTACGGGATTGGGCGCGACGCTCGGTGCGGACTTTTGCAAGGTGAACTACCCGAAGACCGAAGATGGTTCCTCGGCAGAGGCCTTTCGAGAAGCTGTACTCGCGGCCGGGAGAACGAAGGTAATTACTGCCGGAGGGTCAAGCACTGACGCCCGGACGTTCCTTCAGACGCTGCACGACCAGATCGCTATATCTGGAGCAAGTGGAAGCGCCACGGGTCGCAACATTCATCAAAAGCCCCTGAACGACGCTATTCGTATGACCCAGGCGATCAGCGCGATCACGTATGGTGGGCGGAGTGCTGAGGAGGCATTCGAGATCTACAAAGGAGTCAAGCCGTTTTCGTTGTAGAACAACGCGCTGACATGTATTAAGAAAACAAAACGACCGTGTTTGTTGCTATCCGGCAAAATCCCGTGATGTTGCGATCGCGAGTGCTGGCATCGACTTGACTGGCAACGCTGGCTTCGGAATACTTGGTCAACCGAACGTTCGTTCGCATTGAAAGGTCGCCTGATGGACGAATCTCTCGACGGACGAACACACTTTCTAATGGACGTTCTGTCGGGTGTACTCCGCGAGGTGTGTGAAAAGTCGCCTGCTGCCCTAGACGGCTACGATCATGTATTGCGGGCTATCGCAACTTGGGAATTGCTCAAGCATCTTGAACGACGCTGGCGTCGACCGAAGCGTACCCTTGAGCATCACACCTTTACGGCTGACATGATCCGCCGTGTCGTTCGAAGCGATGTCCACGCAGTGGATACGCAGCGCACGGCGATCTCATCTTATGATCCGTCGCGCTTCGGCTGGGTCCGCGAGGACACCTAACGGGCTCCGTCGTAACCACATCGGCGAAGGGCAGTGTTCACACCAAATGATGTACACGACTTCATACATCTAAACAGTGCATGGCCCCCTTTGAAACCACCTCCTTGAACCTCGTGTAGAGGAGCCACCTCGTGCAGGAGGCGGCTCCATCCTTGTCTTCCGGTTTTGTGCATCAGAGTGTCGATCCGCGGCCGGTCAACTTGGATCACGGTGCGATGTTGTGATTCACCCTGAACACGTTGTGTGGGTCCCAGGTACGCTTTATCTCTGCCAGCCGCTCGTAGTGATGACCATAGGCGGCCCTGCTCCATTTAGCTGCCGCACTGCTGATCATGTTCACGTTCCTTCCACCGGTCGTGTACGGTGCCATCGCTTCCCGGAAACCGTTGACCCACTCAACTATCTGGTCATCGGCGCTGGGATCAAACCATCCCGACCAGACATTGAAATCATAGCCTGCTTCCCGATGCGGAAACGCGGTGGCAGATGCGTCTTTCCGCTTGATGGCGCCACCCATCTCCATGAGCGCAACAGTCGTCAGATCTCCCGGGAAAGGCTCAATGCAGCTAACGATCGTATCGATCGCCTCATCCGAAAGTTTGTGGAGGTAGTCTGAGCTCCAGTAGTATCTCGCCCCACTTGGCGTCGCAGGGTCGAAGCTCTGCTGCAGCACCGTATACTCCATCGGGACGATCATATTGACGATCGGATTGCCGAACTCCGACAGTGGCTCAAGCGCTGCTTTGCCGTCTTCAGCCGGTCCGGAATAGCACGCAAACAACGAGACAGCGGCCTTCCCGTGATACTCTTCGGGAAACGGAGGTGCCGGAGGCACGCGCAATAGGACCGCGAACGAGGTGACCTCGTCTGGAGCATCTGCCATGAAGTCTCGGTAAAACCGGAGAACCTGCCCGGCGTCTTCAAGTGGATGAAAAATCTGCGCCGTAAGCACTTCCGGTCCGAGCTTATGGAGTCGGAACTCGAACGCCGTGACCACCCCGAAGTTACCGCCACCTCCACGAATTGCCCAGAATAGATCAGCGTTTTCGGTCTCGCTGGCGCGCACCAGCCTTCCATCTGCCGTAACCACCTCGGCCGCAAGCAGGTTGTCGGCCGTCAGACCGTGTGCTCTCGAGAGAAAACCGATTCCCCCGCCCAGCGTGAGGCCCGATATGCCAACTCCCGAGCAATCCCCAAGTGGGGCCGCAAGTCCGAACACCTGGGTCTCATGGTCCAGGTCGCCAATCGTGACTCCCGCTTGTACATGTGCGGTTCTCGCCTCGGGGTCGACGGTGATGCCCTTCATCGGAGAGAGATCGATCATCAGTGCGTCATCGCCGACGGCTGTGCCGGCTACATGGTGTCCTCCCCCCTTGATCGAGAGCAGCAGGCGATGCTCGCGGGCGAAGTCAACGCAGGTGATCACGTCGGCCACACCAGTGCACTGGGCGATGAGTGCCGGCCTTCGATCGATTCGCCCGTTCCAGACCGATCGGGCATCGTCGTAGTCAGCGTGTTCAGGTGTCAAAACGCGGCCTCGAAGGCCTTCGGCAAGTTGTTCAGCGGTTGCGTACTCAAGCATTTTGCCTCCTTATCCATGCTGGACTGTGCATAGAAGTGGAGTCCGATAAGGAGCGGCCAGGACCCCACAATCTCTCAGTCCAGAAGCCGTCTTGCGCCTGATTTGCGATCCTGAGGAAGAACTTTCTACCGGTTGATACTCCAGAGGATCTTTTGAACTTACCCAACAGTTTGTGCGGAACTCGTAGAAACCTCCGATCTACCGCAACTTACAGGTCTGACTTCGACGTTAGCCACCGTCATCTTCGTCGCACCATTCCGCCGGCTCATCGATCCATAAAGAACTGCAACCCGGTGACATGACCCACGCCTGAGGCAAGACTGAAGTAGCCCGCAAGGCCCAGCTCCTACCGCGAGACATTGCGATCTGCGGCATCAGCTGCTGGCGAGACGCGGAACGGATAGGATTCCGATTGCCGATAGTGTATTTACATGTCTGTATGCCATTTAAGGTAACACGCAAGCAAAACATATTCAAGTGGGAAAAGAGCGTCTGGAATCACAGAGTGTATCCGGCATTGTGACAAAGAGGAGAATCGCAGCATATCGCTTGATATTTTGGTATCGCTATCATTCCGGGTCCGTGTGTCGCTGGACGTGCCAAAGAAGGCAACTCAGCAACAAGCTAGCGAGGTGACCATTAACGCGTCCAACTCCGCCGCGTCAGACGATTCGTCCGATCACCTCGAACAGCGAGTCCAGGACGTAAGGGAGCACTCTCGACAGGAGGATCGCGATCGGGATGAGAAGGAGCAGAGCCCAGACACGGGTGCGGTGATCTCTCGGGAACACCCCGGCGATAGTCAGGGCGACGGCAATGTTGACAACTGCCTGGAACGGTCGAAGCGGAAATCCATCCGGCGCCCCGTTCTCTACCCACGCCCACCAGAGCTGCCAGACCACCCCGTCTATGACAGCCAGCGCGGCGACCGTGGCCAGGATGAAACCCGGCAGGATCCCATGCTGGTCACGGGTCCACCGCAGGACCGCGGCAAACAATGGGACGGCGGTTGCCGCTAACCCGATCCAGAACCAGATGTCATAGGCGACCGGAAAATTCAACACGAAGGCCGCCCAGGCGTAGTAGGCAAGGCACATCACCACGAAATAGATCACAGCCCGGATGGCTGCCCGCCCGGGTGACGGGGCCAGCCAACCGATCAATGCAAGTGCAAGGACCCACATGGCGGGATGGTCCCCAAGCCCACTCGCCCAGTTGAGACCTGACTCATCAGCGGCTTTTGCCGATGCTCCGGACAGGATCGCCAGAATCGACAGGCCGCCGATCACCGCGAGTTCACGGTATGCGAATCGGTCAGCCTGAGCGAACCACCATGACAGTATCTGGCTCGTCGATGCGTGTTTTCCGCTCGTACTGGCCTCCGAGGAAATCACCGTGGTTTACCGTTCTATATCACTCAATGGCGGCACTACGAGCCAGGTCACATATCTATAAGTCAGGAGAGCAATCTGGCGTTATCGTTGATGAGAGAAAACGCTACACCCGGAGACAAGACAAGGGATCGAGGCGTGTGATGGGAACAGCTGTTGCCAGCGATTTCCCCTCTGGAATTCACGCCAAAAGTAGCTCATACTCGTCATACAGCACGAACAACAATTCC
>REEK01000103.1 GCA_007695115.1 Sphaerobacteraceae bacterium | reverse complement strand
TGCGACATCCACAACAGGTGATGACACGCGAGTTGATCATGGAACGTATCTGGGGTGACGATTTTCCCGGCGAATCGAACGTACTCGAGGTGACGATCAGCAACCTCCGCCGCCGACTGGAAGCCGAAGGAGAAATCCGGCTCTTGCAAACAGTCCGCGGTGTAGGGTATGCCTTACGTGAGCAATCGTCCTGAACCGGAGTCCGCACTTCACGGACTCTCATGTTGTGAGCATTCCTGATCATGTCCATTCGTGCCAGAATCGTCCTTCTTTCGACAATGCTCATGGCGGTAGTCCTCGTCTCGGTGAGTCTCGGCGTCTATCAGATGCTGACGCGTTCACTCGAGGCCGAGGTTGATCGCCGTCTTATCACCGTGGCCGACAACTACCGGGAACAGTCTCAGATCGATCCGGCTATCGGCGTCGGGGGTCAGCCAGTGCTCCGGGCTCCTGCCAACCTCGATCCGTTTATCTATCCCGGGCTGCATCTCCACGTAGCCAACGCCGCCGGCGAAACGCAGAGCAGATCCGACGAGTACGAACTTTTCCTCGAAATCCCCGAATCCGTCGTCCAGTCGAATCTCGAAGGCGACGCAGTCTACTTCACGACGACGCTGTCCGGCAGCGACGTGCGGGTGATCAGCGCCCCGCTCAAAAGCGAAGAGGGTGTCCTGTTCGGCACCGTTCAGGCGTTCGAATCACTCCGTCCGATGGAGCAGGCACTGGAACAGCTTCAGTTGTTCCTCTTCAGCGGATTCCTCATCGGCTTGACGACGACCGCCATCGGCTCCTATCTGTTGACCGGGCAGTCACTCCGCCCACTGACGCACATTACCGAAGCCGTTCGCTCGGTCGGACAGTCCGGGGAACTGAAGCATCAGATCCGGACGCCTGCCACCAACGACGAGATCCAGCAACTGGCCGAGACGTTCAACCATATGCTCGCCAGGCTGGATGCTGCCTTCAATGCCGAGCGCCGTTTCGTGGGCGACGCATCCCACGAACTGCGGACCCCGCTCACCGCGCTCCGTGGCAATGCCGAGATCCTGCTCCGGCAGCTGGACAGCGACCGGATGAACCGGGACGACATGCGTGAAGGATTGGGCGACATCCGCGACGAAGCCGAGCGCATGGGGCGTCTCGTCGAGCATCTGCTCACTCTGGCCCGCGCCGATGTCGGCTGGCGACCGGATATGCAACTGATTACGCTCGAAAAAGTTGTCCGGGATGCCGCCAGAGTGGCAACGCCACTGGCGACCGACCACCTGTTCCATACCGATCTCGGCGAAGACCTCGACATCTATGGCGATCCGGATCAGCTACGCCAGCTCCTTCTGATCCTGCTGGACAACGCCTTCGCCTATACGCCGGCCGGCAAGACGATCATGCTGCGAACAAGCGCTGAAGGCGGATTTGCCCGGATCGACGTGATCGACGAAGGGCCAGGGATGACCGACGAGCAGGTCACCCGGATCTTCGACCGGTTCTATCGCGGCAATGAAGCGCGAAATGGCGGAACCACCGGCGCCGGGCTCGGCCTGGCGATCGCCAAGTGGATCGCCGACTGCCACGCTGGTCACATCAGTGCGTACAGCCAGCCACATGCCGGTACCCGGATGACGATCCGCCTGCCGCTGGCACTCCCCGAGCGCGTCCAGACTGAACGTGATGAGCCGAGCACTCCGATGCTCACGACTCGCCAGTCACCGGCTGGAGAGTAGCTGGATGCTTCTCTGGAGCGTCCTCGGCATCACCCTGTTCTGCGTGATCATCGTCCTCGGTCGCTACATCAAGATCGGGCGGATCGCAGCCGGTATCGGCTGGTCGATGGCACTGCTGGCCGCCGGTGGATTCGGTAGCGGCATTGCCGCATCCTTCACCTGGTCCGGCTTCGTCTTCCTCTTTCTCGGGACTGCCGGAGTGCTCATCGTGGTGCAGGATGAGGTTTTTCGTCGAAACCGCCGCCGTCAGCAGCCCTAGCCACCTTCCATCATCGGTATAATGCCCGGAATTCGCATAGCCGATCGACAGGAGGTGTCCGCGTGCGTTCTTCCGAACTCCGCCACGATTCATCGATCGAATCCGAGGTGTCGCGTCATGGACGACCTCGAACTGAGCCGAACCTTGCCGGAAAGCGTGAAGTAGACCTCTACGTTCGCACCTACAACACGTTGTTGCGCAGTACCGGCCCGATCAAGATCGAGACACTCGTCCCGGCACATCTGAATATCGAATCATCCCTCCACGCTGGAGCTGCGGAACCGATTCCGGATGGAGCTGCGGAACCGATTCCGGACATGAACGCGTTCATGTACAGCACCATGCGATTGCCCCGTTCGATCGTTCACACCCGCCACATCGCGCTCGGACAGTCGCCGTATGTCTTCGCCAGACATGGGTACGACGATCTCGAGAACTGGGAGCCGGTCACGGCACCCGGTCGACGGCGCCGCTGGTACGACAACGGTGAAGGGACGCTGGCGGTCTACGTTGCCTCGACCTCGGATCTCGATGATCTGCTCCCCACCATCGTCGCCTGGCAAATCGAGTGGAACAAGATGCACACGATCTTCCAGGAGTCGCCCAGCCTGATGGAAATGGTCGAAGACCGGGACATCACCGAAGACGAGGAACCCGCGATACGGGACGCGCTGGGGATGACCGATCGAGACTGGGATCGATTGAAAACCGCCTGGGGCAGCGAATTCGCCGACACCATCCGCTGCATCGCCCGGGAGCGAAAGCGGCTGACGATCCAGATGCACGGCGGAACCTATGCCGGCTATACCCGGAGCACCCGATCCTGGTGGAGGCCGATCGAGCGGCTTCTGCGAGAGAAGTCACTGGACGATCGCCCACTCTATTTCGTCTCCTCGAACACGCACAGCATCGTCAATACCCTGTCTGGCACCGCGCGACGCCGCCGGGATCAGTTGGTCCAGTACGTGGAAGAGACACAGGATCCAGAACTGATCGAAGAGCTGGAGAAGCTTCGATCTGGCGATACCCGCAGCAGTTGGGACAACTTTCTCTACTTCAGCGCCCGTCAGTTCTTCCACGATCACCCGGAACAGCGCCGGGCACGAAACGACGAGGAAGAAACCGTAGGGATCACCTCGATCGACCCGGGCAGTGTCCTCGATGCCGACGTCCAGATAATCGAGGTCAACAAACTGTCGCCTGACGGATTCGATCCGCGGCTGGCCGCACTCGGCACGATCGATCCATCGCAGAGCGACGCCGTCATCGTCAACATCAACTATCCACTGGGTATGAGCGCTTACCACATCCTCAACCAGATCGCGATCAACACCCATCAACTCAAAGGCATCTACGTTCTGGGAAAAGCGGCCACCCTCAACGCCCGCATCGGCGACGTGATGCTCTCCGACGTGGTCTACGATGAGCACAGCGGCAATACCTACTGGTTCCAGAACGTTTTTGCCTCCGAAGATTTCTCGCCGTTTCTGGTCTACGGGTCAGCGCTGGATCATCAGCGCGCAGTCACTGTACTCGGCACCTATCTCCAGAACCGGGAGTATCTCGACTTCTTCTACCGGGAGAACTTCACCGTGGTCGAGATGGAAGCTGGGCCATACCTCAGCGCGATTTTCGAAGATACATTCCTGACCCGATTTGGCCACAACGAGAACGTCAATCTAGTCGAGTTGCCGTTCGATCTCGGGATCATCCACTACGCATCGGATACCCCGTATACCCGGGCGCAGACGCTTGGTGCCCGCGGCCTTTCCTACTACGGGATGGATTCAACCTACGCTTCGACCCTGCTGATCCTTCAACGCATATTCGAACTGACCGGAGTGCTATCGCGAGACACATGATCGGAAGCCAGCCATGATGCGACTCAGCCATGTCCGCCTGCTTACCCGACAGTATCCGGAGCTGTTCCGGTTCTACCGGGATGCGCTGGAGTTTCGGGTTCGATGGGGTGATGAGGATGGTGTCTATGCCGATCTCGATACCGGCGCTGGAGTCGATCTGGCGATCTTCTCTCGTCAGCGGATGGCGGAGATGGTTGACACCGCCGATCAATCGACGGAACGATCGGGGCAGGATCCGGTCATGCTGATCATCGCGGTGGATGACGTCGACTTCCGGGCCAACCGGCTCATTGAGCACGGAGCAACACTGGTCAACCCGCCGGCTGATCAGCCGGATCACGGAATACGGTCGGCCCATCTTCGTGATCCAGACGGCAATCTGATCGAGCTCAACACCGAACTACCGCAAACGCGCTGGTCCGAGACGTTACGCCAACTCAATCAGAGCGTCAACCGCGATCTGTAGCCGGCCGGTATCCACCGAATACGGCATGCCCTGCCCGGAGCCAGAAGCACCCGACCCCGGCAAACCCGATATCTTCCAGCCACTGCAGCTGCTCGAGCAGCAGCGACGGTTTATCGACCTCGACATCCGGCGTGCGATAGTGATTCCAGCCATTCTGGAACTGATCAAACGCGTGCAGAGACCCCGTACGAGCCAGCGACTGCTCCCGCACATCCCGATCCCATTCATTGGCCCATGCTTCGGCGATCTGCTCGTTTGGCGGATGCACCAGATCAGCGATAAGCATCACTCCACCGGGGGCCAGATGATCGAACAGCGCCTGATACAGAGCCTGTTTGCCCGCATCGTCGAGATGATGAATCGCCAGTGATGACACGATGCACCGGAACCGGCGTGGAAGCTCATCCAGCCAGTCCGTCTGATTCAGGTCGAACTGACGAAGATCGATCTGATAGGCGTACTCACCGAGGTTCTCGGCAGCCCGGGTGAGCATCGCTTCGGAGCCATCCAGCAACGTCATCTGCGCTTCGGGAAACCGCTCCAGAATTGTTTTCGAAAGCAACCCTTCACCACAGCCAATATCGACGCCCATGAAATGGTCTCCGGGAGATGCAGGGATCAGATCACAGATCAGGCGTGCCTGTTCGTAGCGGGAAGGAACCACCAGGTCTCCCAGCTCGATGAACTTCTGCGAATCGTCTTCCATCCAGCCAGTAGCGTCTGCCATATCGCGCTCCCCCTGTCGCCGGTCACTCGTCTCCGGGTATATCGAGCAGTTCCTTGACGACCGGGCTCTCGAAGTCGCGAGCCAGGACGTCCATTAGAAGCACATCATACTGCTTGCCGCCGAGTTGCCAGGCCTCGCGCAATCGGCCTGCCTGCTGGAATCCGGCCTTTTCATACGCCCGAATACCGGCATGGTTGAATTCGACACACTTCAGCCAGATATGGTGCAAGCCGAGGATGTTGAAGCCGTAGTCGAGCGCCAGCCGCGTCGCTTCCGTGCCGTAGCCTTTTCCACGAGCATCCTGTTCACCAATAGCAATTCCGAATTCAGCCGATCGGTTTGGGATCCGTGTTTCGGAAAGTCCACAGTTGCCGACTGGCCGTCCAGCACCGAGCTCATAGATGCCGAACATAACCTCGCCTTTGTCTGCCCGAACTGAATCAAACCAGTCGAACTCATCTTCATCCGTCAGCGGCAAACCCTGATAGCTGATTATGCCCATCGTTCGAGCGACCCGCAGATCATTCAGCCACCGGCGATACACGGGGGCCAGATCCCGGCGAACCTGCCCGAGATAGACCTTATCGCCGGCGAGAATCACATCGCCGGATTGTTCGTTGCTCACGCCGACCCCCTGTCGAGTAGCTCGCTACCAGTTCCTGACGACGAGCCAGACCCGAACGGACCTGGCTCGTCAAGATTCGCAGATTTCAACGATCACTCAAACGGAACGATCGTTGCCTTGCCCTTTGAGACACCTAGAACGCAAGATAGTGAATCAGTTCCTTCACATGCGCCTTGGCATCCTCGACGTAGACATGCTCGTCCGAACCATGCGCCCGGCTCGTCATCCGGCCTGGCCCACGGAACGGAATATCCGTCCAGCCCATGACCTGCTGAACATTTGCCATGTCCGTAGATCCGGCAACCGCGAATGCTTTCCACTCTTCATCGGAGTATCCCTGCACCAGTTGCACGGACTCCTTCATCTTGGCCATACGGGGACCGTTCGGATCCAGCTTCATCGCCGGATAGACATCATAGAAGCTGACATCGATCGCTCTGGCCGGGCTTTTCTCTTTGGCGCGATCGACGGCGTCCTGGATCTCCTGCGTTACCTGTTCGTACGTTTCCTCGGGAATGAATCGCCGATTGATCAACAATGTCGCGGTTGCCGGGACGATATTCGATTTCACACCCCCGTTGATGATCGCGAAGTTGAACATCGGGGTCATCTTCGAGGAGCGGGCCTTCGGGTGCGGCGGCCCCGGCAAGTCAGATTCCCGAACCTCGACCTCTTTCTTCAATTCGTACAGCTCGTTCAAGACGGGGATCATGGCATCGATCGCGTTGATACCGAGGTAGTTCATCCCGGAATGACAGCTCTCGCCAGTGACCGTGATCGTGACATCAACGCTTCCAGCCGAGCCGAGCCAGGTCATCGGATCCTGTCCGCCTTCGAGGCAGAGCATGTGACCCTTCACGTACCCCTTCTTCGCCAGATACTCGATACCCGGATAGCCGCCGATTTCCTCGTCAGTGCACAGGCAGACGATCAAATCGAAGTTCGGCTCCACACCGGCTTCGTCCATGCACTCCACCGCGGTCAGTACTGAGGCAATCGCACCTTTCATGTCCGCGGTGCCACGTCCGTAGATCTTGCCGTCCTTGACTTCAGCCCCGAACGGCTCCTCAGTCCAGGCCTCTTCCACTGGAACCACGTCCATATGGGCATAGATCGTGATCGGCTCCTTGCCGGTTGATCGTGTTGCCACCAGGTTCGTGCGAGGACCCTTCAACGGCAAGGGGATGTGAGCGTACTCCGATTCGGGAATCGTCACCCGCTCGGTCTTGAATCCGAGGCGCTGAAATTCCGGCTCCAGCTTGTCGATGAGTTCCTCGTAGGTATCTCCCGGTGGCACGGAGGTATCGACCCCGATCACCGTTTTGTATCGCTCGAGAAGTTTCGCCTCGCTCGCCTCAACGAGGTCGAACGCTTTCTGCTCCTGCTCGTTCACTCAGGACCCCTTCCAGTTTGATAAACCACGCTATCCGGGATTCTACCCGAGTTCCCGGTGGTCAGATACGAGGCGTCATCTTTGCCGTGCAAGATCATCCATCCGAAACAACGAAACGTTCCCGACGCGGGTGCCCCTGCAAGAGCACGATATGGAAGAGCCGACAACCGAATTGATTTTCGCTGGCACACTTTTAGCGCGAGACCAGCTACCAACACGTCCGTTCCGGCTATGTATTTCGTCGTCCAGATTGAAAGGAGCGTTCCGTGGCTCAGATCCCGCAGGATTCCGGATTCGACAACACGCTTTCACTCGCATCGGATGGGTATCAGTTCGTCAGGAACCGCCAGAGAGAACTTCAGTCAGACATCTTCGAAACCCGGCTCATGCTCCGCAAGGTCATCTGCATAAGTGGAGAAGAAGCATCGAAGCTGTTCTACGATGAAGAACTCTTCGAGCGGAAAGGTGTAACCCCTGGCCGGGTCAATAGGACACTTCTCGGTGAAGGCGGAGTGCAGGGGCTCGACGACGAAGCGCACCGCTGGCGCAAACAGATGTTCATGTCGATGATGACCCCGGCGCGCCTCAGAGACATGAAGAATGCTATGTCCCGGCACTGGGATGACGCTGCCATCAAGTGGGAGACGATGCGCGACGACATCGTCCTTCTCGATGAAGCGGAGAAAGTCATTGCACGGGCCGTGTTCGAGTGGACCGGAGTTCCGCTGGAGGAAGCCGACGTGGAAGAGCGAACGGCCGATATCGCAGCGATGATCGAAGGAGCAGGAGCGGTTGGTCGGGACCACTGGCGAGGTCGGAGCGCCCGAGACCGAACCGAAAAGTGGATCAGCGACATCATCGAAGACGTCAGGAAAAAGAAACGACAGGTTCCGGAAGGAACCGCGCTCTACATCATTGCCAATCATCGGGATCTCAAAGGGAGGTTGATGGATAAAGGCCATGCCGCGGTCGACCTTCTCAACATTCTGCGTCCCACTGTGGCAATTGGAAGATTCATCGTCTTTGCTGCCCTGGCCCTTCATGAACATCCCGAGATTCGCCGGAAGTTGGAGACTGCTGGCGATGACGAGATCGAGCACTTCGTTCAGGAAGTCCGCCGCTACTATCCGTTCTTCCCCTTCCAGATGGCGAGGGTCCGCAAGGAGTTCCAGTGGCGCGGCTTCACGTTTCCGAAAGGACGCAAAGTCATGCTCGATCTGCACGGAACCAACCGCGATCCCCGGTCCTGGAAGGATCCGGATGAGTTTCGTCCAGAGCGATTCCAGGAGTGGGATGAGAGTGCCTACAGCCTGATCCCCCAGGGTGGTGGCGACCACTACCGCAATCATCGGTGCCCGGGAGAGTGGATCACGATCGACCTGATGAAGGTCGCAGTCCGGAAACTCGTCTCCGAAATGGAATACGATATTCCGGAGCAGGACCTGGAGATCGATATGACACAGATGCCCACCGCTCCGAGCAGCCGGTTCATCATCCAGAACGTGAGGACCAGCAATTTGCGGCTTGCGCCGCAGCATTAACGCCCGGACCGATTTTGCTATACTTCCGGAGGGGCAGCGCTTCGAGCGGCTGCCCCTCTGTATTTCTGTTAGTCGCTCATCAGCGAGCTACGAGAGATCGAACTCATGGCGAAGATACTTGTCGCGCTCTCCGGCGGAGTCGATAGCGCGGTCACTGCACTCACATTCAAGCAGCAAGGATGGGATCCCATCGGGATCCATCTCCGCCTGTTCGATTCCGATCCCGAAAGCCTCGAAGAGGGAATCTGCTGCGGTGATCAGGCCGCCGAAGATGCCCGGCAGGTTGCGGCCAGGGTCGACATACCGTTCTATGTGCGAGATGTCCGGGATGATTTCACCCGTGAGGTGGCCCAGTTCACCATCGATTCCTACGCCGCTGCCCGAACCCCGAATCCCTGTCTGAATTGCAATCACCGGGTCCGGATTCCGGCCCTGCTCAAGCTGGCTGATTCGCTGGGCATCAAGTACGTCGCTACTGGACACTACGTTCGAAGAGTCTGGCATGACGAAAAGTGGTTTCTGGCCGAGGGCGAAGACCCGCGGCGTGATCAGTCATACGCACTCTATCGACTGACCCATGACGATCTCTCCCGCCTGCAATTTCCGCTTGGCGAGATGGACAAGCAGACCGTCCGCGATCTTGCACTCTCGGGAAACCTGCATGTCCACAGCAAGGCATCCTCCGTCGACCTCTGCTTCGCAAAGACCGCAGGGGGCGTCGGCAATCTGGTGTCGGAAGCTCGTCCGGAGACCGGTAAGCCGGGCCCGATGATCGACGAAGGTGGGCGCATCGTCGGCGAGCATCCGGGGATCGCCTATGTCACCATCGGACAGCGTCGGGGTCTGCAATGGAATGTCACAACACCGGAGCGCAAGTTCGTTTCGTCGATCGATCCGGAGTCGGGTGCGGTTCGAGTTGCCACCAGGGATCGAATCCTCACCAGTGCAGCGGTTCTGGAAGACCCGATCTGGCACAGCGAGATTCCCGACGACATCGAAGCCCGCGTTCGCTATCAGGGGCCGCGTTTTCCGGTTCGCCTGGATGGTGACCGAGTGGATTTCATCGAGCCGGGTCCGCCGTTGGCCACTGGGCAGGCAGTGGTGCTCTATAGCGGCAATCGCCTGATCGGCGGCGGTATCGCCCGCCAGGTCATTCCCCACGAGGCACCGGAATAGCAGATATCCATATCATTGCCATATCGACCCGCCCCTCTCTGTCATCTCGACCCATTCTGTCATCTCGACCAGCGTGGAGAGATCTCAGACGTCGCTAGCGTAGACGTGTGACCAGAGGAGGACCGCCTGCGAACGTCTCAGATCCCTCGGCAAGCTCGGGATGACAGCTTCTTCGCGATGCTGGCCCGGCACACAACGGTCACCCCAGACACAACAAAACGGGACGGCCGATATGGCCGTCCCGTTTCTGATTCATATCTACGATGCTTGCAGCGCCGCTAGCTCACCAGCAACAGCATCGGGTTCTGCAGCAGTCGCTTGACTTCCTGCAGGAACTGCGCGGCCGCTACGCCATCCGTGACCCGATGGTCAGCGGAGATCGTGGCGTTCATGATGTCCTTCGGAACGAACTCTTCCCGGTCATCATCCCAGACAGCCTGCTTCGCGATGCTGCCAATGGCCAGAATGCCGGCCTGTGGCGGGTTGATGATCGCGATGAACCGGTCAACATCGAACATTCCGAGGTTGCTCGTGGTGAAGGTGCCGCCCTGATACTCCTCAGGGGTCAGGCCTCCCTCGCGAGCCCGCTTTGCCAGATCCTTGGCCATCGCCGCGATCTGCCCGATCGGCTTGTTGTCTGCGTCCGGTATAAACGGGCTGACAAGTCCGCCGTCGACAGCAATCGCGATGTTGATGTCGATCCGCTTGTACACTTTGACCTGATCACCGGCGTAGGCAGCGTTGAGCATCGGGAACTTGCGCAGCGCCAGCGCGGTTGCCTTGACCACCAGATCGTTGACGGACACCTTCTGGGTATCGTCTTCGACCTGCGCGTTGATCTGCTTGCGCAGCTTCATCGCATCACCCATGTCGATCGTGTTCGACACGTAGAAGTGCGGCTGCTGCGAGAAGCTCTCGGTCATCCGCTTGGCAATCGTCTTCCGCAAGCGGCTGAGGTCGTGCAGTTCGGACTCCACGCCATCCTCGCTAAAGACATCAGCGGAAGCGGCCGGAGCCGGGGCTTCCTGCGCCTCGGGCTGAGCAGCTGGCTGCTGAGCCTGTCCGGTGCCGATCAGCGGCATCACATCGTCCTTGACGATACGACCACCGGGCCCGGTACCGTTGACCTGATGCAGGTTCAGTCCGTGCTCAGCGGCAAGACGACGCACCAGTGGCGAGGCGCGAACACGCTCGCCCGGTTTTCGATCAGCGACCTGCTGCTGGGCAGCGGGCTGATCACTTGCGCCGTTGGTCGAGGCAGTCGAAACAGCCGGCTCTTCAGATTGAGCTGTCGGTGCACTCTTCGCAGCTTCCTGAACCACTTCTTCCTCAGCAGCACCGCTGTCGGCAGAAGCGCTCGAGCCAGCATCGTCGGCGATCTCTTCGCCTTCTTCGCCGACCAGCGCAATCGCCTGTCCGACAGGGACGGTATCGCCCTCGTCGATCAGGAATTTATGGATTACGCCGCCCTCGAAGGACTCGATTTCCAGGTTCGTCTTGTCTGTTTCAATCTCGGCAATCGGCTCGCCACGCTCGATCGTGTCACCGACGCCTTTCAGCCACCGCAGGAGGGTGCCCTCATCCATGTCATAGCCCATACGGGGCATGAGGACTTCTTTGGCCATCTCGCGCTCCTCTGAGTCATCTCATCAAATCGCAGGGCCGCAGTTGCACGTCGTTGCGCAGCCACGGCGTCACTCTGACTGGCTGAGGCCAACCGGCTAGACGTTTGCCGTGTTGATGTCCTTGGCCAGCACGGTCCGGACGGCCTCGATCACGGTGTCTTTATCCGGGAAGACCGCGCGCTCCATCTGCCGGTTGTACGGCACTGGAACTTCGAGACTGCCGACACGCTCGATCGGTGCGTCCAGATAATCGAATGCCTGCTCCTGAACAGCGGCGGAAATCTCGGAACCTACACCGAGCGTCTTCCAGCCCTCTTCAACAACAACAAGCCGGTTGGTCTTGCGGACTGACTCGGCGACGGTCGCCGTGTCCATCGGCCGCAGAACACGCATATCGATGACTTCACACTCGATGCCCTCGCTGGCCAGCTCTTCGGCAGCGGCCATTGCCAGGTAATATCCGCGAGACCACGAAGCAATTGTGACGTGCTCACCCTCGCGACGAACCTCAGCGCCCTCCATTGGCAACGTGAAATCATCATCGTCCGGTACTTCGCCTCGGTTCCGGTAGATCAGTGAATGTTCGATGAACATGACCGGATCGTTACCCCGCAGGGCCGACTTCATGAAGCCTTTGTGATCGGCCGGAGTGGCCGGCATGACGACCCGGAGTCCCGGAACGTGTGCGTACCAGCCTTCGAATGTCTGCGAGTGCGTTGCCGCCAGTTGTCCCCAGCCAGATGCAGTCCGGATCACCACTGGTGCCGTGAACTGACCATTGAACATGGCGTACATCTTGGCGGCGTGGTTGACGATCTGATCCATCGCCAGAAGGCTGAAATTGATCGTCATCAGCTCGGCAACCGGGCGCATACCACCCATTGCCATACCAACGGCACTGCCAACGATTCCCAGCTCGGCGATCGGCGTATCGATCACGCGCTTGCGGCCATACTCATCGAGAAAGCCGGCCGTGACGACAAACGAACCACCGTAGGCACCGATGTCCTCGCCCATGAGGACGACAGCTTCGTTGCTATCCATTTCCTCGCGAAGCGCCTCACGTAGCGCATCACGTACCGTAATCTCACGTGCCATGTATGAGCCTCGTTCCCTTCCTGCAGTCCGTGAATGACTTACTTGATCGTGATCGGATCGGCGTAGACAAAGTCACCAAGCGTATCCAAGTCTGGATCTTTGCTCTCATCAGCAAACTTCACAGCCGCCTCGACTTCTTCTCTGGCCGCCTTCTGAATCTTCTCGAGCTCGTCTTCCTTGGCAACCTTCTCTTCGATCAGTCGATCGCGGAAGAGCGGGATCGGGTCATACGCACGATACTGGTCGATCTCTTCACGCTCCCGGTACTGTTCCGGGTCAGCCATCGAGTGACCACGGAAGCGGTAGGTGAGCGCCTCGATGAAGTACGGACCCTTGCCCGAGCGGCAGTGGTCCAGCGCTTCCTTCGTCTTTTCATACATTTCAGTGACGTTCTGGCCATCGACCTGCATGGCGGGCATGTCATAGGCGAGCGCCTTCTTGGCCATTTCCTGAACGGCTGATACATGCTCGACAGCAGTACCCATACCGTACAGGTTGTTCTCGCACATGAAGATCACCGGCAGGTTCCAGACGGCAGCCATGTTCATAGCTTCGTGGAATGCACCAGCGTTGGTGGCGCCGTCACCGAAGTAACAGACCGCCACGCGATCTTCGTCCAGATACTTGCTGGCATAGGCGAGACCAACCGTGAGCAGCAGATGCCCGGAAACGATTGCATAGCCACCCCAGAAATTCTTGCTGGCGTCAGCAAGATGCATCGAGCCACCACGGCCGCCGGTTACTCCGGTCTCTTTACCGAAGAGTTCTGCCATCACTTCGCCAGTATCAAGTCCGAGCGCAAGCGCGTATCCGTGATCCCGATAGTGGGTCAGCACATGATCGCGCTCTTCCATCGCCTTGATCGAACCAACAGCGATCGCTTCCTCACCGATATAGAGGTGGAGGAATCCGGCGATCTTGCCCATTGAGTATTGCTGCGCACAGGCTTCCTCGAACTCTCGGATCAGACACATCTGCCGGTACATATCCAACAGATCGTCTTTTTCGAGCGGGAACCCCTTGGTGCGGCTCTTCTTCGTGCTCGCCATTGACCACGCCTCCAGTTTCATCATCTACGTTGAGCCAGGCACGGCGGAGCTTCATCAAGCGAAGCGAGCTCGAAACTCGTTCAAACGCCGGGCAGAAACCCGGTCGAAGCGTTTCCGTGGCAGGCTGCAGTTGAGGCGCACGCGGCGCCCTTCTACCTGGCTGCTAATACTACCGGAACAACCCATGTCAATCCACCGGCGGTTACGAAACTCGCAACCCCTGCGGGTGGGATACCCCGGTTCGTGCCCGGTGGTCTCGCTGAAATCAGCCAGCCACTGGTACCTCGCATCAGTTTATACCGCATCGTCAACAATCTGTCTCACGATGTTCACTATTCGAAAACGACGCGGCAGTCCAGACCGCACAAATTTAACAGGTGAAGACCCTGCCAACCGTCGGTATGACTACCCGTGGTGGCGCGGACATGCTAAGGTGGGCACCGTAAGTGTGAAATTGTGATGAGATCGAATGCCATTGTTGTCATTCGGTCGTCCGAGGAGGTTTCCCAGTTGACAGGGGAAAGTAGCGGACGCAAGACGAAGATCGTCGCCACAGTTGGTCCGGCATCATGGGATGTCACCATTCTCAAGCAGCTCATTCTCTCCGGCGTTGACGTGTTCCGGGTCAATGCCGCCCACAACAGTATCGAGGCGCGCTGGCGCATCGTTGAATCGATTCGTGAAGCGATCGCCGCAACCGGACACCACGTCGGCATCCTTCAGGACCTTGCCGGCGTCAAGCCTCGCACCGGGCCGCTTCCGGATGGCGACTCAATTCGTCTAAGGCGCGATGCCAGCGTAACACTGATCGCCGGTAGTGATCAGCTTACTCCGGAAGTCATCACCATCGACGAAGAAGAAGTGGTTCACCGGCTCCGACCGGGCCAGCGTGTCCTGATGGCCGACGGACTGCTAGAACTCGTCGTTCAGGAAGCCGATGGCACCAGCGCCAAATGCCATGTCGTCCGCGGAGGCTACCTTCGTGGCCGCCAGGGTGTGACCGTTCCCGGAGCGCCTGTTGACCAGCGAGTCCTCTCCGAGGATGAGTGTCGCGACATCCGCTTCGCCGCCGAAGCCGATATCGAGTATCTCGGCATGAGTTTCGTGACCAAAGCCGCTGATGTCGATATGGTTCGTTCGGAACTTCAGCGGTACGGCGGGCGATGCAAGATCATCGCGAAGATCGAGCGAGCCGAAGCGCTGGAGAGCATCGACGCAGTGGCGCAGGCTGCTGACGCGTTGATGGTCGCCCGTGGCGATCTCGGCGTTCAGCTTCCGCCGGAAGACGTGCCACTGGCTCAGAAGCGCATTATCCAGGTCGGCCACAAGTTTGGACGCCCGGTGATCACGGCTACCCAGATGCTGGAATCAATGATTTACCAGCCGGTGCCAACCCGTGCAGAAACCAGCGATGTCGCCAACGCCGTGCTCGACGGTACCGATGCGGTCATGCTTAGTGCCGAGACCGCAACCGGCGACTATCCACTGGAAGCCGTCGCGATGATGGACCGGATCGTATCGGCAATCGAGCGCAGCCTTCCACCACATCGCGAGCCAGACACCGAGGAGCCAACCACCATTGCTTCGACGATCGCCCGGGCAGCATTCGACATCACCCAGCGCTCGTCGCTGGTCAACGTTATCGGTGTGCTGACACGGAGTGGATTCTCGGCCCGGGAAGTCGCCCGGGAGCGTCCAGAGGTGCCGATCATCGCCATGACCAACGATGACTTCATCGCCAACCAACTGGCACTGGTCTGGGGCGTCAAGACGATCGTCGTCGACTATGCCTCCGGCACCGAAGAGCTGATGGCTCAGATGTCTTCCGAGCTCATACGCGCCGGCGAGGCCAGGCCAGGAGACCATGCCCTGATCGTGGGCAGCCTTGTCTACCACAATGAGCCAGGCCATACCGACGCGCTGCACCTGCGCCGGATTTCCGACTAGCCGAACAACTGTCCATAGAACACGGTGACTGCGTTGCCCTTCAGGTACACGCGGTCGCCGTGGATCTCGACCCCGACGATACCTCCGCGATCAGATGCCTGATAGCCGACCATCTCTGTCTTCCCGAGTTTCTGTCCCCACCATGGCCCCAGGAAACAGTGGGCTGATCCAGTGACTGGATCCTCATCGATACCAACCACAGGAGCGAAAAATCGCGACACGAAATCGAACTCTGGATTGTCTGACGGAGCAGTTACGATCAGCCCCCGGCACCCGAGGCCGGCGATTGCCTGGAGATCCGGCACAACGCCGCGAACCTCTGTCTCCGATGCAACCTCCGCCAGAAAATCGAACCGGTTGCGACTGGCCTCGACTACCGGAACATTGATCACCTTGCTGATGGGCGCTGGATCAATGGAGTCTTCCGGCCCCTCGATCGGGAAATCGAGCACGATCCGGTTGTCGATCCAGGATGCCCGCAGCTCGCCACTTCTGGTTGAAAACACTGGCGATTCAGCGGTTGAGAGCAGGCCAGATTCCCAGATCGCAAACGCGCTTGCCAGCGTGGCGTGGCCGCACAGATCAACCTCGGTGGTCGGCGTAAACCAGCGCAGGCTGAACCCCGAATCCAGTGGCCAGAGGAATGCCGTTTCGGCAACGTTCATCTCAGCTGCCACAGCCTGCATCCATGTCTCATCAGCCGGCTCATCGAGAATACAGACACCCGCCGGATTACCCGAGAATGGCACCTTCGTGAATGCATCGATCTGTCGAATGTATGTCATGAATCTGTCCTTCCGTCGCCAATGGTCGCTGGCCCGGTTTTCAACTATCAGCCCGTCGGTTCAGGTAGCGTGGGTAGCGTATCATCAGGTTCGTGAGACCGCTTATGATCATGATTGCCGAGCACCCTGGCGTGATAGACCCGATGCAGCGATTCATGCAGGCGATACTGCAGCCCCTGACTCTCTCTGAGCTTCTGGCTGACCTTCCAGACGCAGTGCAGTTGCTCTTGCCACCTCGCGCCTGGTGCGAAGTCGTCGCCGATTCGAGTTCGCCAGAAGAACCAGATGCTCGCCTCTGTCTCCCGGTTCGGGATGCCGATCAGTTGATTGCCATTGTTATGGTGAACTGGGAACCCGGCGTCGGTATCGATGCAGAGTGCGAGCAAAGACTGAACCAGGCCGCAGACTTGATCGTCCATGCTGTGCTTAATCGCCGCTTGACCGATGCTGAACGCCAGCGAGCAAGGGCCGAGGCAGCGGATGTTCGATTCGATCTCGTCGGGATGCTCGCGCACGAAATGCGCACTCCGCTCGCGTCGATAAAGGGATACGCGTCTGCCTTGCTCCTCGATGAAATCGATCTGGATAGCACAACGACGATCGAATTTCTTGGCGCGATCGAAGAAGAGAGTGATCGACTGAATGATCTGGTCACGCAACTGCTCGATTCCACCGTCATCGAGGCTGGTGCACTGGAAATTCAGCCAGAGCCAGTGCTTCTTCCAGCGCTGATTCGGCGTACCGTGGAAACGATGGCTCGGCGGACTGATCGTCATAAGATCGTGGTGTCTTGCAGTACTGGCCTAACCACGGTTTTCGCCGACGAGCAGCGTGTTCAACAGGTGCTCATCAACCTGATCGACAATGCCATCAAGTACTCTCCCGATGGCGGGATGATCCTTGTCCGGGCCGAGAAACGGAACGCGGAAGCCATTGTAGCGGTGTCTGACCAGGGCATAGGAATCGCCCCGGAGCATCTCAACAAGCTGTTCGAACGGTTCTTTCGCACGTCGCAGCGGCAGATCAACGGTGTCCGGGGAACCGGGCTCGGTCTGCCGATCGTCGAAGCAATCGTGCGGGCGCACGGGGGGAGAATCTGGGCCGCAAGTGAGGTTGATGAGGGCACCACACTGACGTTTACATTGCCGCTCTTCGAACAGATTGATGGGAACGACGCGAGCAGAGATGAATGACTCCATTCTCGATCAACCAGCAACCATTCTCGTGGTTGAAGATGAACCAAAACTCGTCAGGCTGGTGGAAACGCTGTTGACATCGACTGGTCATCGCGTCCTGATCGCCAATGATGGTCAGACCGCGATAGAAATGGCGGCTATCGAGGCACCTGACCTGGTAATTCTCGATCTCCTGCTACCCGGGGCTATTGACGGATTCGCCGTCTGTGAGCGAATTCGTGGGTTCTCATCGACTCCAATCATCATGCTCACCGCTCGAACCCGGGAACCCGACAAACTGCGTGGGTTCTCGCTCGGCGCAGACGACTACATCACCAAACCGTTCAGTGCTCGCGAATTACTGGCGCGTGTCCGGGCAGTGCTCCGGCGCAGCAGAGGATCAACGGAACCGGCAGGCCAGATCCAGATTGAAGACCTCATCATCAATCAGGCCACCTACAGTGTCTCGGTGGCCGGAAATGAGATCAGTCTCACGCCAACCGAATACCGCCTGTTGCTTACCCTTGCCCGGCATCCGGATCAGGTCATCACGCATACAGACCTCCTCTCCGAAGTCTGGGGAGCCGAGTATCGCGATGAACTGACCTACTTGCGCACCTACATCCGGTATCTCCGCAGCAAGATCGAACCAGACCCGACTCAACCCAGGTTCATCAAGACCAGAAGCGGAATCGGCTACTACCTGTCCTCCAGCAACCAGGACTGACCGGCGATCCTTCCCGGCCCGCAAAAGCGTCTCACGACATTCTCACACCAGCACGACCGGTTCTCACCAGAATCTCACGAGCCTTTCCCCATACTCGTCAGGGGCATTAATCCCCCTCGAAGAACGACTATCCGGGAAGGACCTCAGTAACATGGCAACCACCGTTGGAACGACAAGGACCCAGGCAGTTGAACACAGCGTCACACCTGCGCAAACGCATGGATCTGTTCTTCTGCATGACAGCCAGCAATATGTTCGCAATGCAGCCGACACCCTCGGTATCAGCACCTCGGTGTTCAACCTCATCAATCAGCCTGATCGAGAGATAACCGTGACATTGCCGGTGGAACTCGATGACGGCCGGGTGGAAGCTTTCACCGGCTATCGAGTCCAGCATTCGCGCGTGCTCGGCCCCGGCAAAGGTGGTGTCCGATTTCACCCGGCTGCAGATCTGGACGAAGTGCGCGGGCTCGCGGCATTGATGACCTGGAAGTGCTCGTTGCTCGATCTGCCATATGGGGGAGCAAAAGGCGGCGTGGTCTGCGATCCGTCACTCCACTCATCCGGCGAACTCGCCCGTATCACCAGAGCCTACGCCAACGCCCTGACACCATTCATTGGGGCTCACGTCGATGTCCCCGCGCCTGACGTCAACACCGATGAACGCACGATGGCCTGGTTCCTGGACGAGTACGAAAAACGAGTCGACAGGCATGAGCCATCAGTGGTGACCGGAAAGCCGCTCGCGCTGGGCGGCATTCCAGGCCGCGGTGAGTCGACCGGTCGCGGGGTGGCAGAGACAGCCCGGGCGATGCTCGATAACGAGTACATTTCTCCGAGTCAGGCACGAGCGGTAATTCAGGGCTTCGGCAAAGTCGGTTCAGAAGCAGCCCGGAGACTCCATGAGCACGGCGTAAAGGTCGTGGCCATTTCCGACGTCAGTTGTGGGCTGGTGAATCCCGCCGGGCTGGATATTCCCCGCATTCTCCAGTCAGTTCAGTGCCAGCCACCACGCCTGCTCGAAACCTACCGTGGCGATGACGCGACGATGGTCCCCCCGGGTGACATTCTCACCATTGACTGCGACGTTCTGATCCCTGCAGCTCTCGAGGGACAGATTCACGCCGGAAACGCGGCGGATATCAAGGCCCACATCATCGTTGAAGGCGCCAATGGTCCGACTACCGCTGAGGCGGAACAGATCCTGAGCCAGCGCGGGGTTGTGATTGCGCCCGACATCCTCGCCAACGCGGGCGGTGTGGTTGTGTCGTATTTCGAGTGGCTCCAGGGGCTTCAGGGCAACCGATGGAAACTGGAGACCGTGCGAAAAATGCTCGATGAATCAATGCGGAATGCGTTCAACCGAGTCTTCCTGAGCGCTCAGCAGCGAAAGATCACCATGCGCGAAGCGGCGTACATTATTGCCGTCGAACGAGTAGCGCAGGCAGTCGACTTCCGCTGGAGTCCGAGATAACGTGCAGGAGCCATACACAATGCAGACAACAACAATCGTGGAAGATCTTTCCCGGGCTTCTCGCAACATGCTGGATGGAGCGATAGCCGTTACCACTGGACGCCTTCATCTCGAGAGTCCTTCCGAAGCGCTTGACCAGATTCTCGAGAATGAACTCTCCGCTCTCGAATACTTTCGGCACGAGCTGGCCCATCAGGTGGGAATTCTGCTGGTTCGCATGGACTGCAGCGTCACAGCAGTCTACAAAGAGCATGAGTTACCCGAAGCCGAGGAACTCGGCACCCCTGCTCTGGAACTGACCGACCCGATCTATCTGGTTGTACGAGCTGAGCGGGAAACTGCGGCGCTTCGCGCGCTCGTCGAAGCGATCGATTCCTCACTTGTCGACGCATTGAGCGCGCATTGTGGCAGAATCGCACCGGGCTTGATTCATGTCGATATCATTGATCAGGCTCAGGCGCGACGTGTAGTCGAGCGCGCCGGCGGGTTCCGCCCGCCACCGACGATCCTTGTATCACGGACCTGATGAGGAATCGGACATTCTGATGAAACTCAAGCGCTCTGAAGCACTGGATTACGCCAGAGTGTCAGAACGCGAGCTTTGCCGGCTCGAAGAAGAAGGAATGGTCGTCCCGATACGATCCTGGAAGACGCTGTGGATGGTTCCGTACTACGAGCCGTCCCAGATTGAGGTCATCCAGTGGCTGGCATCCTGTCAGCGATCGGTCGATCACTTTTTCAGAGAGGAACGTCGACAGGTCATCGCGGACCGCACGGTCGATCACTCCCGGTAAGCTCACCAGGCAACTCGTGCCGAGTTGCCTGGACTCGAGTCATCAGAACCTATGGCTGAGAACCGGTCACTGTTGCCCGGTTTCCGTTTAGGCGTGTGCGCAGTTGACGGTGACCGGGACGGTCGGTAGGCTACGTTGGGGTTGGGTGCCATTTCATTGCGGCAACTTCCAATCACTATCTGAAGATCTGAACGAACCAGAGCCGCGGCTCACCTGAAGCGAATAGTTCGGTACGGAGAAGACCGCGCGACGACTTCTCCGTCGAGTGTCGAGGAGATACGGTCTTGCCCCCGACAGATACGGATGCAGCCACAAAACTCCGTGTCGGTGTTCCGCGTGAGACCCGAAAAGGGGAAACGCGGGTCGCATTGACCCCGGATGTCATCCGGCAGCTTTCCCGCAAGCCGTTCGAAGTCATTGTCGAGCGGGGCGCAGGCGAGATGGCCGGATTTACCGATGACGCCTTCGAAGCAGTCGGCGCCAAGCTGATTGATTCGGCGAAAGGCGTCTACGACGAAGCCACGGTCATTCTGAAGATTCAGCGACCAACCGACGACGAGATCGCGCTTCTCTCCGAAGGCCAGACACTGATCGCCTTGCTCCAGCCTCTTTCCCATCAGGAAAACGTGGTGAAGCTGGCTGAGCAGAAAGTCACCGCGCTCAGCATGGATGCGATTCCGCGCATCACCCGGGCGCAGTCGATGGACGTGCTCTCGTCGATGAGCACCTGTGGTGGCTATATGGCAGTTCTGCTTGCCGCCAGTCACCTGCCCAAGTTCTTCCCGCTCCTGATGACGGCTGCGGGAACGATTCCACCGGCCAAAGTGCTGGTCCTGGGTGCTGGCGTGGCCGGCCTTCAGGCAATCGCCACCGCAAAGCGACTCGGCGCTCAGGTGGAAGCCTTCGACACCCGCTCAGTGGTGAAGGAACAGGTCCAGAGTCTCGGAGCGACCTTCATCGATATCGATCTCGAAGAAGATGCTGAGGCTGCCGGTGGGTACGCCAAGGAACTGGCTGAGGACCACATCAAGAAGGAACAGGAAGCGATACACAACCACGCGCTCAAGTCCGATGTGGTGATCACCACCGCACTGGTCCCGGGACGACGGGCGCCGATCCTGATCAAAGAAGACACGGTCAAAGAGATGCAGCCCGGATCGGTCATCCTCGATATGGCTGGCGAAATGGGCGGCAACTGTGAGGTAACCACGCCAGGCGAGACAACGGTTGTCCATGGCGTGACGATCATGTCGCCGTTCGATCTGCCGACGAAGATGCCCTTCCACGCCAGCCAGATGTACGCAAAGAACCTGGCAACCTTGCTGGAGCACCTGTCTCCAGAGGGCGAGATCATCTTCAACATGGAAGACGAGATCACGAAGGGTGTCGTTCTGACTCGCGACGGTGAGGTTCTCCACGGACCGACCCTCGAATGGATGAAGGAGAAGGAGGGGGCCTCGTGAGTCTCGAATTCGTACTCGCGATCTATGTATTCCTCTTGACGGTGTTCCTGGGGATCGAACTGATCAACCGGGTGCCAGCCACGCTGCACACCCCGTTGATGTCGGCCACCAACGCAATCCACGGCATCGTGCTTATCGGTGCGATGCTGGTAGCCGGTGCGGCCGATAGCACCCTGTTGCACGCGCTGGGACTCATCGGTGTGATCCTCGGCGCTGGGAACGCAGTCGGTGGATTTGCCGTAACTGACCGAATGCTCGAGATGTTCAAGAAGAAGCCGGTGGAGGGGCAGTAATGGAGGATTTTCGCGAATCCGTAATTCATATCGCCTATATCATTTCTGCTGCGCTCTTCATCATCGGTCTCAAGCGGCTTAGCGCGCCGGCATCCGCCCGGCAGGGTAACCAGCTCGCCATTGGGGCTATGACTCTCGCTTTTGTCGCAACGCTCATCGATCCCGAGATCAGTACCTTCTGGACAATCATCATCGGTACGCTGATCGGTGGCGGTATCGGCTACTATCTGGCCCGCAAGGTTCAGATGACCGCCATGCCGCAGCTCGTCGCCCTGTTCAACGGCATGGGTGGTGGTACGGCGGCTGTAATCGCCGTTGGCGAGTTCATGAAGTTCGCCCGTGATGGAGAAGTCTCAGCCGGTGAAGGTCTCTCGGTCGCCTTCGGGGTTACCGTTGGCTGTATCGCCCTGACCGGTAGTCTGATCGCCGGTGGCAAGCTGCACGAGATAATCCCGAGTGGCGCAATCCGAAGTCCGATTCAGATGCCTGCGTCGATTCTGCTCGTGCTTGCAGTTGGCGCTACCTGGGTCTACCTGCTCGCCATGGGCGGACAGGAAACCACGGTCTGGATCATGTTCGCCGTTGCACTGGTTCTCGGCATCGCGCTGGTCATCCCAATCGGGGGTGGCGACATGCCGGTGGTGGTCTCGCTGTTGAACTCGATGACCGGTCTGGCCGCTGCGGCTGCCGGTTTCGTGCTCGATAATCAGATCCTGGTCATTGCCGGTGCCCTCGTCGGTGCCTCCGGTATGCTCCTGACGGTACTCATGAGTCAGGCGATGAACCGACCTCTCAGCAACGTCTTCTTCGGTGCCTTCGGTGCCGCTGGTGCTGGCCCGGCCGCTGCAGACGGCGAAGCCAAGCCGATCCGCCAGACCAACGCAGACGACGCCGCCGTGATGCTCGGCTATGCTCAGAACGTCATCATCGTTCCAGGGTATGGTCTGGCCGTGGCGCAGGCACAGCACGCCATTCGTGAGCTGGCCGATGAGCTGGACAAGCGCAACGTCAATGTACGCTATGCCATCCATCCGGTTGCTGGACGTATGCCTGGTCATATGAATGTGCTTCTGGCCGAAGCGAACGTGCCATACGATCAGCTCTTCGAGATGGAGCAGATCAATGGTGAATTCCAGCGAACCGATGTCGTACTGGTTGTCGGTGCCAACGACGTCGTCAACCCGGCGGCACGCACGGATCAGAGCAGCCCGATCTACGGTATGCCGATCCTGAATGCTGATTCCGCGCAGACGATCATCGTCATGAAGCGATCGATGAAGCCAGGCTTTGCTGGTATCGAGAACGATCTCTTCCATCTGGACAAGACCCGCATGCTCTTCGGCGACGCCAAGGCTGCGCTCGCCGACGTCATCGCGGCAGTCAAGAACGTCTAGAGCAAGGACACGTAACGACACGCTGAACCCCCGGCTGGAGTTTCGACTCGAACTCTGGCCGGGGGTTCTCTTTTGCGCGACCCGGTTTCGCGTAGAATGAATCGGCTTTGTCTCGATCGTTTCCGGGAGGTCGTCCCATTCCTGATCGTTCCGTCGTCCTGATCCATCTGTCCCTGCTCTGCGTGGCAATCTTCTGGGGCTCGAACTTCGTCTCCATCAAGCATCTTCTGGATACCATCAGCCCGGGCAACGTGGTTGTGCTTCGCCTGCTGATGGCGAGCCTCGTGTTCATTCCGATCGTGCTGATAATGGCTCGCGGCATTCCGAAGATTCAACGGGCCGACATCCCGATGCTGCTCGTGATCGCCATCCTTGGCGTGACGATCAACACCTCGGCAATCGCCTTCGGTACCCAGCTCATTCCGGCAGCCGTCGCCAGCCTCATCGTCACGGGAAACCCGGTCTTCACGGCGATCATCTCGCGCATCCTCGTCGGAGAACCGATGACCGGCCGGAAAATATTCGGCGTGATCATCGCCTTCTCCGGATTTCTGATCGTGCTCCTCTACGGCGGTCAGGAAGCCGAGTTCAGCATCCAGAACGCGCTTGGCGTGCTAATCACGATGGGTGGTCCCCTCGCCTGGGCCTTCTACACCGTACTGAGCAAGCCGCTCCAGGGCCGATATGATCCCGTGCAGTTCGTCGGGGTCACCACCATCGCCGGCTCCCTGCCGCTGCTGCCGTTCCTGCTGGTCAATACCGAACTCATCACCGTAACCCGGACGTTTGGCCCTACCCAGTGGCTGGCGCTCACAGTCAGCGCCGTGCTGGCGCTCGTCGTCGCGTATCTGCTCTGGTACCGTGGACTCAGCATTCTGGAGCCAACGCAGATCGCCGTTTATGTCTACATGGTTCCGGTCTTCGGCGCGCTCGGTGCCTGGCTGCTCCTCGGTGAGCGCATCACGATTTTCGTTCTCCTTGGTGGGCTGACGATTCTGACCGGCGTTATCATCACCAACACCACCCGGAGCGGCCCAGTAGATCGAATCCTCCGGCGCTACCGGGCTGAAAAGGCATCCGGACAAACAGGAAAGGGATCTGATACCGATGAGTGAACTGACACACTTCGACGAACACGGTCGGGCGCACATGGTCGATGTCGGAAGTAAAGAGTCAACAAAGCGACGAGCTGTCGCCCGTGGACGAATAACGATGCTGCCGGAGACATTGGCCCTGATCGAATCCGGAGAAGCCGGCAAGGGCGATGTGCTCGGAGTTGCCGAAATCGCCGGAATCATGGCATCCAAGCGCACCTCGGATCTCATCCCGCTCTGCCATCCATTGCCGCTGACGTCGGTCAAGCTGACACTGACTCCGAATTCAGTCGAAAACGCCGTCGATATCGAGGCTGCCGTGGAGACCACCGGCAAGACCGGCGTGGAGATGGAAGCGCTCACCGCCGTCAACATCGCCGCCCTCACGATCTATGACATGGTCAAAGCGGTCGACCGCTGGATGGTGATCACTGATATTCGTCTGGAAGAGAAGACTGGCGGAAAGTCCGGGGACTGGAAGCGATCCCACTAACCGGTTTCGCCGGGTCATCCGGCCTCCACCCCCTCTGGACAACTTCACGATCCTGGACGACACTGTGTCCAATCAGTGACACCGATGTCAAAACATGTGGCAAAGGAGCATTCGGACCATGAAAGCTGCAGTTCTCTGGGAACGTCGAACACCCCTGAAGATCGAAGAGATCGATCTTGCTGATCTCGAACCAGGTGACGCTCGAGTGAAGATCCAGGCCAGCGGGGTCTGCCACTCTGATCTTCACCACATCAACCGGGAGACGCCTTTCAAGCCGCCGCTCATTCTTGGGCACGAAGGCGCCGGTGTGGTTGAGGCAGTCGGTCCCGGTGTTACCTCGGTCCAACCGGGTGATCGCGTGACAATCATGTTCGGCTCGAAGTGTGGGAACTGTCACTTCTGCAATACCGGCGAAGACTATCTCTGCACCACACCGCTCCCCGGATATCCGCGCTTTATCCGGAAAGAAGAGCGCTTCACCCAGCTACTCGGTGTCGGATCATTCGCCGAGTACGTCAATGTCTCTGCCTCCAACCTGGTCAAAGTGCCGGAAGAGCTACCGATCGAGTGCGCGGCATTGCTCGCCTGTGGAGTAACCACCGGTCTTGGAGCAACCACCAGCACGGTCAACGTCAAGCCAGGCGACACCGTCGCGGTGATCGGCGTCGGCGGTGTGGGTATGAATGTCGTGCAAGGGGCGGCCCTGGCCGGAGCCTCACGGGTAATCGCCGTCGATCTGGTCGAGCGCAAGCTGGAGCTGGCTCAGCAGTTCGGGGCAACCCATCTGGTCAACGCCGGCGATACCGATGCCGTGCAGGAGATCAAGAATCTGACCCACGGACGCGGTGCCGATTATGTCTTCGAGGTCATCGGCCGACCGGAGACGATCAAGCAGGCCTATGATGCAGCCCGGAACGGCGGTACGGCGGTCGTTGTTGGACTGGGAGCTTCTGATGAAGAGGTTGGGTTCAACCTCAACGAACTGATGCGCTCCGGCAAAGCGATTCAGGGCTGTTTCTACGGCTCGGTTCGCCCGCATGCCGATATTCCACGCTACATCGATCTTTACCTCGATGGGCGCATCAAGATCGATCAGTTGATCTCCCGCCGCTTCAAGCTGGAGCAGGTCAACGAGGCTTTCGATGCGCTCAAAGCCGGAGAAGTTGCCCGCGGCGTAATCATGTACGAATAGACTCGAGCAGTGCACGAATCATCCCGATGAGGCACCCGATGAGCCCGAACAACGACAAACAGACGGATCAGAAGCAGGAGCACACCAGTCCGAAAGGACAAGGCGCCGCAACGGCCGGTGGCATGGGAATGGGTATTGCCATCGGCCTCAGTTTCGGTGTCGCGATCGGTATGGCGCTGGACAATCTGGCCATCGGGCTAGCGATCGGAATGGGATTCGGCATTGCGTTGGGGTCCGCATTTGGCAGCGAACTCAGCGAGGACACGAACTACGAGCCAGTTGAACCTGACGACGACAGCACCGAAGAGCCAGATTCCGGATCGAAAGAGTCTAGCAATTCGTTCTCGAAAACCTCTTGACAGACCGTCTGAAACCGACTAATATCTTCTTAACGATCCCGAGGAGTTGACCACGGATCGACACACTGCCGAACTGATATTCATCACGTAGGTAGTTCCGATTGGGTGTGAAGAGCCTGATCAAGCGGACGAACGGGAAACTGTTCAGCCGATTACGGAAATTCAGCTGCTTGTGGCGGTACGGTGAAGGCCGGTACGTTGGAAGTTAGCAAGAGTTCGTGGAAGAGTGTCGATGTCCGGAAGGCTCGTCGGGGTCGTCTTTTAATGCCCCGATTCTCCCCCGCTGCTTCGCCCCGTCAGGATTCATCTTTCAGTTTCAGTACCAGATCATAAGCGTCGCTGCGGCTGATCCGGCAGGTTCGGGCCACCTCGCGGGCTACCTTGCTGGTTGCCAGCCCCTGATCCAGCAAGGTCCGGGCAATAGTCTCGGCCTCTCCCACGTCATCAACGTCCGAACCGGAATCAACCAGCGCCGAAATGACCACTACATACTCCCCCGGTGGAGGTGGATCACCGATCTGCGCCACCACTTCAGCTACTGATCCTCGGTAGACCGTCTCGTGCAGCTTGGTCAACTCCCGGCAAACCGCCACCGGCTGATCTGGATAGATACCGGCCAGGTCGGCCAGGCTATCCACTATACGGTGCGGCGATTCGAACACCACCACCGGGTAACCCGTTCCCAGCACCCGTGTGAAGAACGGCACCCGATCGCGACTTCGCCGCGGCGCATATCCGGCGAACAGGAATCCAGCATCAACCAGCCCGGAGAGTGCAACGGCCGAAGTGACGGCCGACGGCCCGGGGATCACTTCGATATCGATTCCCGCGCTGGATACCGCACGCACAAGCTCCACACCGGGATCGGAGATACCCGGCATCCCGGCATCCGTGATCAGCGCAACATCGCCATCTGCCAGCACATCGAGAATCTCCTCGATCCGAATTTCAGAAGAATCCCCATGAAAACTGATCAACCGGGCGCGAACATCGAAGTGCTGCAACAAGCGCCCCGAGTGTCGGGTGTCTTCGGCCGCGATGAGATCGACGTTCTCCAGAATCCGGACCGCCCGATAGGTCATGTCTTCCAGATTGCCGATCGGTGTCCCGACGATGTACAGCGTTCCCATAGATCATCGCTCCTGGGTCTCTCAGAGAATTTCAGGTGTTGGACTGCGGTGGTTCGGGTGCGGGGATGAATGCTGACCGGTATAATTCCGGCCTACATGCCATTGAGTCCTTACTGCCGACAGGGACGGATCCAGACCAGAAAGTTGATGCACAGCGTATGGCGAAGGAAATGACCTCAGCCGCAACGGCTCCGGCCCAGTCGCAGTCATTGTACCGGAAGTATCGTCCCACCTCGTTCGAGCCTTCCCAGTACATCGGGCAGGAACATGTTGCCCGGACGCTCCGCAACGCGATTGTGCTCGACCGTGTGGCCCATGCCTACCTGTTCTGCGGCCCCAGAGGGACCGGAAAGACCAGCACCGCCCGGCTGCTCGCCAAGGCGGTCAACTGTGAGGCTGAGGACCCAGAGCAGCGTCCCTGCAATCAGTGTGCATCCTGTGCCGCCGTCAACAGTGGGTCAGTGGTCGACATTATCGAGATCGACGCCGCATCTAACCGTGGCGTGGACGACATCCGCGATCTCCGGGAGAAGGTGCGCTACGCGCCAACGCAGCTGAGGGTCAAGTTCTATATCATCGACGAAGCCCATCAGCTTACTCGTGATGCGTTCAACGCCTTCCTCAAGACCCTGGAAGAGCCGCCGGACCATGTGAAGTTCGTCCTGGCCACGACCGAAGCAGAGAAACTGCCGGATACGGTGGCCTCCCGCTGTCAGCGGTTCGATTTCCGTCGATTCCCGGTGGAAAGCACGGTCCAGCATCTCAAGAACGTCGCCGTCTCCGAGCATATCGATGCCGAAGAAGAAGCGCTCTTGCTGATCGCCCGTCATTCCACGGGCAGCCTCCGGGATGCCCTCGGGCTTCTCGATCAACTGGCGCTTTACGGCGACCAGAATGCCGAGAAGCGGGTACTCAATGCGGAGACCGTCCGGCAAGTGCTCGGACTGAGCCACAACGAGCGGCTGATCGGCATGGTCGAGGCCATCGCTGGCGAAGATGCCGGAGAAGGTCTTCGTCTCATCACCGAGGCGACCGACGCCGGCGAGGACATCCATCAACTCAACCGGCAGATGATTGGCTATCTTCGCTTGCTCCTGCATCTTCGTGCCGGCGGAAAGCCGCCAGAGGCAGACGACACCGCCGTTAAGCTGGCCAATCGCTTCTCGCTCGATCAACTCACCGCACTGGTGCGAACATTCTCCGAGGTCGACGCAGCCAGCAACAAATCATCCTATCCGCAGTTGCCCCTGGAACTGGCGGTTGTCCGGGCAATCGTCGGTGAACAGCGCGGGGCAAACGTGGTGGAGATGGTCCAGCCTCCGGCGGCCGCACCATCACGACCCAGTGCGCCCACGCCAACGCCTGCACAGACTCCCGCCCCGGCTGAACCGCGCAGTATCCGCGAATCGCGGCCAGCAGCGGATACGAAACCGGCGCAGTCAACACCGGCACCCAAACCAGCGCCGACCCCGCCACCGCGTCCGGCCGCTCCAGCACCGCCCGCTGGTCAGGGCAACGAGATGCTGGATCATCTGCAGGCAAACTGGGCGCATATTCGGCGAGACGTCAAGGCGGAGAACTCCCGCATCGCGGCACTGCTCAGCTCGGCCGATCCTGCAAACGTCACCGACGACAAGATCATCCTGGCTGCACCCTACGAGTTCCATCGCACCAAACTGAACGAGGATAGTGTGCGTCAGGTTGTCGAACGGGTACTCGAGCAGTATGTCCACCGAAAGATGGCCGTCATCTGCATGGCGCCCGAAGACGTTCCGCAGACGTTCGCCGCAACAGCAGCACCGTCTCCTGCACCGACCGCAGCAGCTCCGGAACCTGAGCCTGAGCCGGAACCAGTACCGGAGCCAACGACAATATCCGACCCTGAGCCGGAAGCCGCGGCGCCGCAGGAAGTGGCTAGCGAGCCAGAACCGGCACCACAGGAGACAGTCGAAGACCCGGTCGAACCGGACCCGGAACCAGACGAACCAGCAGCAACCAAAGCCACGGCTGAATCATCGACACCAGCAGAACCGGAACCTGTCGAGGAACCGGAGAGCGATGAAAAGGCTGATCCCGACGCAGCACGCCTGCAGGCTGCCCGCAATATTTTCGAGGCGAAGGAAACGAAGGAATAGCGCGGCGCTACGGCTCGCCTGATTCATCAGCGAATCGCTCGCTGACATCTCCCGATTCAGGATCGATTTGCAGCAATCGGAACCCCTCCCGGCCGGTATAGGTGCCGGGGAGCGAGGTTCGTGGCTCGTCAATTGTCCGGACGAGCAACTCGTCCCCAAACCACCAGAGATCGGTAACCGGGTCACTGCTATCCAGATCGATTTCGGTTCGCAGCCCGCTCTGCAGATTCTTGATCCAGAGGCCCGCAAAGGCGGGGTGATCGTCTCCGGGAACGAAGCCGGTTGCGGCCAGCCATTCGCCATCCGGCGATGGAGCGATGTCCACGATCCCGGCAACAGGGGCGATCTCGCCGGCAGACATCAGAAGCTCCTGCCGACCGGACTCGGCATCGACCATGAACAGGTCACCGCCGTTGGAGATCGTCGATCCGGACGATTTCACGAACACCACATACGGCGATCCCGGCACCCAGCGAGCTCGCAGGATCCCCTGAGCGCTCTCCCCCGCATCAGCAAGCGGTTCACGAAGATCTCGCGCTGTCACTTGAACGTAGAGGCTGGATTGCTCTCCCGACATCCACGGATCCAGGTAAGCCAGAAATTGTCCATCCGACGACCACGACAGTCGGCCTGGCTGAATGGCACCAGATGGCTGGAGCAGCTGGCGTACCTCACCATCCAGGGAAACCAGGCTCATCGCTCCGTTCTGAAACGTCACCGCCAGCGAGGATCCAGTCGGACTGATCACCACGGAATCGATCGACCCGATCTGGCGAATGTCATACTCGGTCGGAATCGAATCCAGCGAGAAGATCTCCTCGGCGTCATCATCGAAGACACTGAGTTCGATCGCCTCGTCATCACCGTCACGCTCGAGATGAAGCACCGCCAGTAAGTCGCCCGAGGCGCTGGACGAGAACCCTGCAACCTGGAGATCACTGGTCACTTCGGAGACATCACCGGACTGATCGATCTGCCAGATGTCTTCTCCGTAGGCGAAGTAGATCCGCTCTGCCGGCGGTAGTGAATCCGTGGAGAACTCAAAATCCCCGAGGCCACTATAGCCATCAGGCTGATCGTCGAAGCCTGCTCCGTTCTCCGACGGGGTCGGGGTCGATGAAGTAAACGCGCCCGGTGGAGGTGCTCCGGGGTCATCCAGACAGGCCGCAAGCATCACGAGACCAGCGAGAGGTGCCAGAAACAGGCCAACCCCTCTCTGCCACGCCAAATGTGCGCGGATGTCACAACCTGTGAGTCTCATTGAAATCGTGAGAACTCCTCGGCTCGTTGGAATTGAAAAGCGATTCGTATCTGCCCTTGCGGATTGTAACCAAGATCAGGGAACAGCGGGGGACAGAAGCATCAAATTCCGGGACTTCCTTCGTTTCTGCCTGATGGCGGGCAATCTGACAATAATGCGTACGAATGCAGGTCAGTGTCAGGGTCGTTCCGATTGCCAGTATGTTAGACTCCCGAATAGCAATTCCGCCCCGGAACGGCTGCGGATATGCCCGTGCGTGAAGGGATGATACCCAGTGAGCGACAAGAAGCTGAGCCTTGAAGAAGTTGACCATGTGGCAATGCTGGCCCGGCTCGGGCTGGAGCCAGATGAACGCGAAATGATGCGGGAGCAGCTCTCCTCGATCCTCGATCACATCAGCCTGCTGCAATCCGTTGATACGTCCGCTATTCCGCCGACCGCACAGGTCATCACGCTCCAGAACCAGATGCGAGCGGATGACGTGCACGACAGCCTTTCGCTGGACGAGGTCATGAAAAATGCCCCCGACAGTGAAGACGGCATGTTCAAGGTCCGAGCGGTTCTCGAGTAAGCAGTCCAGATCGTGGGAGCGAGGTTTCAGGTGTCCGAATTGATCAATCGATCCGCCGTTGAGCTGCGTGATTTGCTCGACAACGGCGAAATCAGCGCCGTCGACGTTCTCGATGCACACCTCGCTCGTGTCGAGGCAGTCGAGGCGAGCGTCAATGCATTCATCACGATTACTGACGACGTCGCCAGGGCGCAGGCACAGGCTGCCGATCAGCGAATCAAGAACGGCACCGCTGGGCCAATGACCGGCATTCCGGTCGGCCTGAAGGACATTCTCTGCACAACCGACGCTCCAACGACCGCCGGTTCGAAGCTGCTCGAGGGATATCGATCACCCTACGATGCCACCGTCGTGAAGATGCTCCGCGAGCAGGATGCTCTCTTTATCGGCAAAGCCAACACCGATGAATTCGCCATGGGCTCATCTACCGAGCATTCCGCCTACCAGTTCACCAGCAACCCCTGGAAGCTCGACCACGTTCCTGGTGGAAGCAGTGGTGGCTCTGCCGCTGCCGTCTCTGCCCAGGAAGTCAGCGTGTCCCTTGGCTCGGATACCGGAGGCTCGATCCGGCAGCCGGCTGGATTCTGCGGCGTCGTAGGGCTGAAGCCGACCTACGGCCGGGTCTCACGGTTCGGGCTGATCGCGTTTGCCTCCAGTCTGGATCAGATCGGCCCATTTGCCCGTTCGGTGGAAGACGCCGCGCTTTTGCTCGGTGCGATCTCCGGCAAAGATCCTAACGATGCAACCTCGGTCGACACCGCGATTCCTGACTATCGGGCCACCCTCGGTGGAGACCTGACCGGTGTGCGCGTTGGTGTGGCTGAGGAATATCAGATCGACGGGATGGACAGCCGGGTCGAAGAGTCGGTGAAGCAGGCTATCGGCGAGCTGGAGAAGCTCGGTGCAGAGATCGTCCCGATCAGCCTTCCGCACACCGAACATGCGCTGGCCACCTATTACATCATTGCACCGGCCGAAGCATCGGCGAACCTCGCCCGCTTCGATGGGGTCAAGTACGGGATGAGCCTGGCGCAGGATAACCTGCTCGACACCTATCTCCAGACCCGTGGCAAGGGATTCGGCCCCGAGGTCAAGCGCCGGATCATGCTCGGCACCTACGCGCTGAGTTCAGGCTACTACGACGCCTACTATGTGCAGGCGCAGAAGGTTCGTACCTTGATCAAGCGTGACTTCGACGAAGCGTTCCAGAACGTCGATGTCATCGCCGCGCCAACCTCGCCGACCGTCTCGTTCCAGCGTGGCGCCCGGAGTGCGGATCCGATGCAGATGTATCTCTCGGACGTGTTCACTATCCCGGCCAATATGGCCGGAATTCCGGGGATTGCCGTCCCTTGCGGGTTTGCCGATGGGCTGCCCGTCAGCTTGCAGTTCATGGGACGCGCGTTCGACGAAGCAACCGTTCTTCGCGTTGCTCATGCCTACGAACAGAATACCGAATGGCACACCAGCAACCCACCGCTTGACGCGCAGATATCCACCGCATCCTGACGACCGGAGAAACGATGACGGACCGCATCTACACGAGCATCTCTGAATGGTTAGGGCCGATCCGCGGTCGAATCATGATCGGGTTCGTCCTGATCGTTGGCATGTACTTCGTTCTTTCATTCGGTGAACAGGCCTGGCGTGCCCAGGAACTGGAAAGTGATGTTGCCGAACGCAAGGCCGAGATTACTGAACTCCGGCAGAAGCGGGATTCGCTCGAACAGCAGATCCAGGCCTACGACAGCGATCAGTACGAAACCTATGTCGCGCAGATCGCCCGGAGAGATCTCAATCTCGCCTTTCCGGGTGAAACCGTGATGCTTGTTCGCTGGAATGAGGCCCCGACGCCCGCCGTCGAAAACGAGCCAGAACCGGAGGCTGACGGTCCACCGCCGAACTGGCAGCGCTGGATGGACATTCTCGCCCGCCGCAGTTGAGACAACCGGATTCGCACACTCAGGCAGGCCAGAAACCGCTATGCGCACATTCGTCTGATCATCCTCCGTGTTTCAGGTGAATCAAGCAAGAAAGGAGTTGCGTATTGTTTACGCAAGCACTACTATTGCGGGAGGGAAACACGTGACGAACGTCTGGGCAGAGACGATCGTCGACGAAACGTGGTGAATCTGTACATCTGAACGAGCCGGGCCACGCTCTCCGTGATGGCATACGGCACGTGGGGACACAGAGATACCGATCATTGTCGTTTCGGGTTCCTCCCATTTTCGAGAGTCATCGACCAGTTCAGCATGGGGACGCTGGGGTCGAATGATTGTGTGCCATGCAGTTCTTGCCAGAAGCTGCTGGAGATCGCACTTCTCCCTGGGCACGGAAAGGGGAATGAAATACCACTTATGTCTACGATGCACACGAATTCACGCGACATCGTCGAGATGACCACCAGGATTCTGGTCCAGCTTCAACAGGAGCCAGGTCGGGGATCGTCAGAGTGGCCAGGCGTAACCATGCAGCAACTCCGCGTAATGATGATTCTTTACGCTGATGGCCCGACAAGGGTCTCTGTGCTGGCGCGCAAGCTCAACGTATCGACCCCAACGGTGACCGGAATTCTGGATCGACTGGTCAAACAGGAACTGACCTACCGGGCAGACGATCCCAGGGATCGCCGGGTGGTGCTCAATGCACTCACCGATCATGGGCGACACGTTATCGAGCACTTGCAACCGCTCGATTCTGACCGCTTACATCGCGCGATCTCTTCTCTGTCTGACGAGGAACGATCCGACGTCATGCAGGCGCTTTCACGGCTGATCGACGCGGTGGAATCCACCACCAATACCAGCGATTGACCAGCAACGCCTTAGTGGTCGCTGCAGCCAACCGGATTTCGAAGCCGCGAAGGTGGTCATTCTGGCCACCTTCGCGTCGTTCCGGGCCACGCCGGCAAAATGCTGATTTGTCCTTTGCACGCGAAGTGCGTAGGGTTAGGGGTAAACATGGGGTCAGCCCTGAGTGCCTCACTGCCGAAATTATGATGAGGAGTTTTCAGATCATGGTCGATACCGATCAGGTTACGCGTGAGCATGTTTCGAGGATCTACGCCGATCTGTCACGTCCGGATGCCTTTCCGGAACAGGCCAACGAGGTGCAGATCGAAGAGACCCATATTTCGATCGTCTTTCTGGTTGGTGATACCGTCTACAAGGTCAAACGGCCGGTAGATTTCGGATTCCTTGATTTCTCGACGCTGGAAAAACGCAAGTTCTATGGTGAAGAAGAGGTCCGGCTCAACGCCCGCCTGACCCATAACGTCTATTACGGCGTGGTGCCAATTACCGAAGATGACGGACGCTACAGGATCGAAGGTAGCGGCCCGGTTCGGGAGTGGGCTGTCAAGATGCGCCGCCTGCCAGACGATGGCGTGCTGGCCGAACTGGTCAAGCAGGGCAAGGCGGACGAACATGTGCTCAACCGCGTCGTCGAGCGACTGGTTGCCTTCTATCCCAAAGCCGATACCGGTGAGGGCGTTGACGAATGGGGAACAGCCGAAGCCGTCGGCTTCAATATTCAGGAAAACGTTGATCAGTCGAAACCCTATCTCAACAAGTTCATCGCCCCGATCCAGCTCGATCTCATCGACAAGGCATCAAAGGAGTTTCTGACCAGCCAGGCCGAGTTGATGCAGAATCGAGTCGATACCGGCAAGATTCGTGATGGCCATGGGGACCTCCACCTCAAGCACATCATTATCGAAGGCCCCCGACCAGAACAGATGCAGATCATTGACGGTGTCGAGTTCAACCCGCGGATTCGCTGCGGTGATATCGCGATGGACGTTGCCTTCCTTGCAATGGATCTCGACTTCCAGCGCCGGCCGGATCTGGCAAACCACTTCATCGCCCGGCTCACCGAACGCATGGGTGACAAGGATCTGCCACGACTCGTGCAGTTCTACAAGGCGTACCGGGCACACGTCCGGGCCAAAGTCGCCTGCTTCATGTCGGAGAACATCGCCCCGGAGATGGAAGAGTTCGTCGCTATTCGGAGCGAGATCCAACGCTACATCGATCTGGCAACCGCCTATCTGGTGAAGCCAGAGCGACCGACCGTGGTGATCGTTGGTGGGCTGTCTGGTACCGGCAAGAGCGTCCTGGCCCGGCGAATTGCCCGAACCCTCGAAGCCGAGTGGCTCTCGTCAGATCGCATCCGCAAGGAGATCACCGGCCACGATGCGCACGAGCGACTGACCGACAAGTACGGTTCAGGCATCTACAGTCCGGAAATCTCGCAAGAGACGTACGACACGATGATCAGTCGTGCGGTTTCTGCCGCATCGAAAGGCTCGTCAGTCGTGCTGGATGCGACCTTCCTCGACAAGGAATGGCGAACCCGCGCCCGCGATGCGTTCAAGGTAGTCGACGCCGATCTCCAGTTCGTCGAATGCTGGTGCCCACCGGAAGTCGTCGCCGAGCGACTCGAGCAGCGCGCATCCGATGACACAGAAGCGAGCGACGCCAGCGCCAGCATCTATGAAGAGCAGCGAGAGCGCTACGGCGACCAGATGGCGGAGGTCCAGAACCTCGCCCATATCGTGGTCGATACCAATCGCTCGGACGCTGAAGCGTTCAACGACGCGCTCAAGGTACTGAACCTGGTTCCACGCCAGTAAACATCACGAGAATCAACACGAATGACAATGGGCTGGCTTTCTGCCAGCCCGTTTCCTGTTGCCCGGTCAGTCGGGGGAGTCGGATTGCCGTTTACCTGGAGCCAGCGGAGGCTGGGCCAGCTTGAGGTACCGTTGAACGCTAGTCCGGTTCCGGGCGTCATTGGCCAGTCCGAGAATCTCCAGCAAGCCCGCCTCATCCAGTCCACTTCTGGCCTGATTCACCGCAAAGGTATCCCGCAGCGATTGCGGTGACACCGATTTATCGATGCCAGCAGCATGTGCCACCCGCTCTACCAGCCGGTTAATCGATTGCGGAAGCATTACGAAGAGGGTCTCAGTGTTCGGGTAAGCTGAACGCAATCGCTGGTAGATCCCCACGAACTCCGGGTCAGCCGCCAGCTTGCGCTCCTTGCCAGCATATCGCGGGCTGTCATAGAAGACGTACACCACCGGTGACGTCGGATCCGTGAGATCGATATCACTGGGACGCAGCCGCAGGATCTCTGATCGTGTCAGTCCGAGATTGAGAATCAGCCAGATAATCGCGTGCGCTCGCGGCCCATCAGCTTCAGCGGCCGCAAGTAACGCATCCTGCTCCTGTCCGAAAAGCGGCTTGGGCGTTTTCAGGGGAATCGGGTCCGGATGGAACGAGTCCGCTGGATCCGTATCCATCACCTGCGCCTGAGCGATCAGAAACCGGAAAAAACTGGAGACCGAGGTCAATCGACGCTTGCGGGTCGAACGGTTCAGGCTGGCATCCAGATACTGCGCAATGTCTTTACGCGTGATCTGATTGATGCGCTTCGAACCGATCAGCGAGTTCAGTATCGCCAGATCGTAGCAGTACGATTTGACGGTATTGTGGGGATACCCGGACTGCTCCAGGTACCGGCGATACCAGTAGCGAGCGATATCCAGGCTCGAATCCGGGGTGAGATCATTGATCTGGCCCACGTGGCCGATCAGCCTTGCCCGACCGCCACTGTCAAACAGCGACGGCTGGAAGACCGCCTGTTCGGCGTCGATGCGCTTCTCATCCACCATCCGCGTCACCTTTCAGCGAATCTGCTGTTGTTGGTGATTATACGTCAAGTTGAGAAACGGCGGGGATATGTCGACTCAGGGCGTGAAAGGTTCTTCGTCTTCCGCATCAACCAGGCTCTCGTCAGGGTTCATCCTCAGATGATCCACGAATCGGCGAACCAGTTCCGGGTGGAACTGTGTGCCAGCACACCGCTCGAGTTCGGCCAATGCTTCCTCAACCGATCGGCGAGCCTGGTAGGTGCGCTCCGATGTCATCGTATCGAATGCGTCTGCAACGCAGATGACCGCGGCCCCAATTGGGATATCATCTTCCTGTAACCCGGCTGGATAGCCCCGACCGTTCATCATCTCATGATGATGCCGAATCATCGGTATCAGATCGGCCAGTGCCGGATGTCGCTCCAGGATCTTCGCCCCGCGATCAGGATGTGTCTTGATCAGCTCGAACTCTTCATCGGTCAATCTACCCGGCTTCTGAAGCACCCGATCGGGAATCCCCAGCTTGCCGACATCATGCAGCAGTCCGGCCAGTTCGATCCGCTCGATCTCCGGCTGGGGCAGATCCATCAGCTCCGCGAGCCTCCGGCTGTAGACAGACACGTGGCGGGAATGCTCGAGTGTGTGAGGATCCTTGGCGTCAACCACCGCCGCCAGGACTTCAGTTGATGCCCAGTAGAGTTCCCGATTGTTCTGCTCCAGCGTGGTGCGATCCAGCGCGGCACTGGCGAGTCCGGCAAACAGCATGAACGTTTCGAAGTCGGCACGAGTGAATCGATCATGGCCGGTCCGGTTCATGAACACGACCCCAACGATCTCGTTTTCGACGATCAGCGGGCTCACCAGCGCGCTTTCGCCCTCCCGGCGATAGAAAATCCGCTCGCTACCGCTACCGTATGTCGACGTCTCCCGGAGATCGGCCTGATTGTCCATGATTGGCTGACCCAGCGCGATTGACTCGCCACAGACACCCTCGTCAGCTGGGAATTTTTCCCGCCCAGGATGCTCCACGCCATGAAGTCGAAATACCTGGGTACGGAGCATTCCCTCGTCCTGCATCAGGTCAGCAATCAGCAACTGGCTACAGGGCAGAATCTGTTCGAGCTCGATCGCAATCGTCCGGACCAGTCGCTCAAGGCTGGATTCAGCATAGAGCGCCTCGGAGACGCGCAACAAACCTTCATGGTTTCGCTTGACCTGCTGTCGCTCCAGCGCATCGCCGATCCGCTGCGCCACAATTCGACCGAGTTGAACGCGATCATCCTGCAGGCTGGTGTGTTCATCCGAGGAAAGGAGAATCATCAAGCCGGGGGCCCGGTCCTGTTGGTAGAGTGGGATGACCATCATCGACTGAACGCCCAGCCCCGCCATGAAATCGCGGAGAAAGCGATGCTCTTCCCAGATATTGGAGATCGGAAAGGAGAAATCGCGATTGGAAACCAGCGCGAACTCCAGACGCTCTCTGAGTTTCTCCATATCAAGGTGATGCAAACCGCGATGTAACTTCTCGGCACGCTCAGGATCATCGAAGGCATCGGCAACCCAGCGAAGCGATCCATACTCCCAGCCAGCCAATCCAATCAGCACCCCATCGGCGAGAGTTCCTGCAGCCATCTGCGCGATCCGCTGCAGCAGCGATTCCGGGTTCTCGCTGGAAACCAGCAATTCACCAACCTGAGCCAGAAACGCTTGCTGTGTTGCCCGCCGGGCAATTTCATCCCGGGCGCGGACCCGTTCGATCGCCACGGCCGCTTGCTGGCAGATCAGCTCCAGTAGTTCTTCCTCTCTTGTCGAGAAACGGTAGGTTGCCGCACGCGCCATCAGGATATTCCCGAAGACTCGATTGTCGAAAATCAGCGGCGAGGAGAGCACCGACTGCAACGGCACACCTTGGGGGATGTTCTTCCAGGCTCGCGAGTCCTCGCGGACCCGCTGCGACGCAACCGGTCGTCGCTCCCGAATAGATACACCGGAGATCGATGAACCCACCGGGATCAACGTGCCGATTATCGGCTTGTGCCTATCTCCCCATTCTCGCATGACGCGAATCGACTCACCGTCCGGTGTCAACATCCCGAAGTACGCATAGCTGTAGGGAATCAACTGTTCCAGCGCCTGGGAAATCTCGTCAAGAACCGGATTGATCGTCTCCGACTTCAACACTGCCTGCCCGATGCGCATCAGTGCCTGACTCTCGGTGACCTGTCGCCGGATCGACTGTTCGAGCCTGGATCGCGACACCAGCCCGCCAGCCTGGTTGGCGATCGCGTCGCCAGCGTCGATTCCGGCAATGCTGAACGTCCGGTCCGGGGACCGGAACCAGCTGTAGATAACGCCGACTATCTGAGACTGCCAGATAATCGGTGTCAACAGAACCTCCGAAACCTTCTGCTCAATTGCATACGTGCCGAACGGGGAATCCGGGGCCAGCTCTCGCTCGAAATCTCGTATCACCATTGATTCCAGCGTGCGACGAAGCGTCAACTCAGATGGAACGTCGGATACCGGTACAAGGCTGGACGCCCTGAACATCTCCATCTCTTCGGGCACCATCCCTGATTGAACTGACGTGATCACGGTCTCATCATGTTCATCGAAGACGAACAGCGCACATACATCAGACCCGGTGGCAGAACGCACTGAATCAGCAACCGCTTCGAGCACAGAGTCAAGAGACTGACTGGTTGCCGTCATGCGCGACACCCGCACCAGCGCGTCGAGCCGCTGAGCCTGGTGACGCTCTCGCTGATACTGACGCGCGAAGACAATAGTCATCGCCGTCAGTCTGCCTATGTCCATAACCCGTCTGATCTCATCGATGGTAAACGGAGTGGGGTCATCCTTGCGCCAGATCAAGGCGATCCCGTGGACCTGCCCGTTCCAGATAAGAGGAATAGTAAGGTCAACGAGTCTGCCTTCAGCTTTCTCCTGCCCGGGGTTCACCAACGGATACTCGATGAAATCTTCCGGACCGGTGCGATGCAACGGCTGCATGGTGTCGATAACAAATCGTTCTACCGGCACCTGGCGTGGGGAGAGATCGTTCGTCCACTGATGCGCGAGGTGTTCAGGATCATCGTAGCCATCCCGAAACAACGCAATAGTCGACTGCTGGTCCTCGGAATAAACAAAGATCGCGCAGCGATCAGCGTAGACCGAGTCGGCCAGCACTCTGGTCAATCGCGGAACAATCGAGGAAAGTTCACTTACGGTGATATCAGGACGGCTTGAATCTGCCACGTTCTCTTACCGAGTCCTCCGACTACCGGTATTCGGTATCGCTGTATCGAGCTCAGACCTCATTGCCTGATCATAGTGTCGGCCTGCACAACGACTTCCGGGTTGGCGAGAATCTCCTGCACAAACAATTCAACCAGTGCAGTATCGAACTGTGTTCCGGCGTTTCGCTTCAGCTCCAGCAGCGCCTCCTGAACGGTGCGACGGCGCTGATAAGTACGCTGTGATGTGATCGTATCGAACGCATCAGCAATGCTGATGATACCTGCCCCTGGCGGAATCTGATCCCCGCTCAATCCATCGGGATATCCGGTTCCATCGACGCGTTCATGATGATTCCGCACCAGGGGGGTGAGGTTCATCAGTGCCGGATGCTGACTGATAATCCGCTCTCCGCGCTCCGGGTGGGTATTGATCAGCGCTCGTTCCTGTGCGGTCAGCGGTCCCGGCTTCCGCAGTACATGATCAGGGATACTGATCTTGCCGATATCATGAAGCAGCCCGGCGAGCTCGATTGTCTCCACCATCGACGCCGGCAGCTTCTGCGCCTCGGCCAGAAGTCGGCTATACCGGGCTACATTGCGCGAGTGCTCCAGGGTCGTTGGATCTTTGGCATCGACTACCGCAGCCAGAACCTCAACCGAGGCCCGGTACATCACGTTGTTGCGCTCGAGCAATTCGGTGCGATGGATCGCCGAGGCGATAAGTCCGCTAAAGAGCAGAAACGTCTCGAAGTCCGATTCACTGAAGCGGTTCGTTCCCGATCGCCCGATAAAGACGACGCCGATGACCGTGTGATCGCTGATCAGTGGCGCCGCCATTACACTTTCACCGTGCGTCGCGTAAAAGGATTCTTCATGCTCACTGCCATAGGCGCTCGTTTGCCGAAGATGGGCGTCGTTGTCGAGTATCGCTCTTCTGGTGCGCATGGCCTCGCCACTGATGCCCCTGTTCGAAGCGATCGCGACTTCCGCAACTTCCAGCCCGTGCGGATTGACGTACGCCAGCGGGATGGACTGATCTGTTTCCGGATCATGTTTCCCCAGATAAAGCTGATCATAGGGCAGAAGATCCTGAAGCTCGGACAGGAACAGTTCGAGGAGCTCCTCCAGATCTGCGTGGGTGTTAATTGCCTCGGAAAACCGGAGCAACGCCTCCCGATTCCGGGCCATCTGGCGCCGTTCCAGTGCGTCTCCAATCCGGTGAGACACAATCATGGCCAGTCCCTGAAGTTCCGGATCATCAAGACGTCGGTCCGGGTCGGACGAAATCAGGATCAAGAGTCCCGGCGCTCGCCCCTCGTAACGCATAGGGACTGAAAGAATCTGCCTGGCATCCAGACGTCTGAGTACATCGCGTGCAGTCGGGTGGATCACCCGACCATCCACAGCCGCACCATCGGCAAATTCGGTGAATGACGGGCCATCCGCATTTGCCAGATACTCGATCCGCTCAGCCTCCACAGATAGATCCCCGGTTTCCAGCGATTTCATCAGAAGCTTTTGTCGATCGTGATCAGTACTGGCGCCCCCATGCCACTGAATTTCACCGTAGCGCCAGGTAGTTAGTCCAACGATGACCGTGTCAGCCAGGACGTTGCAAGTCATCTCACATAGCTTCTGCAGGATGCTGACTGGATCTTCGGTTGCGATGAGCGCGTTGGTCAATTCAGCCAGAAAGGTCTGTCGTTTCGCGTTCATCATGAGCGATTCTCGGGCCTGAGTTCGTTCGATCGCCGCGGCTGCCTGCTGAGAGAATAGCGCCATCAGCCGTTCGTCACGATTGTCGAACTCCTGTTCATGTTTTCGCCCAGCATAGAGTACCCCGATCATGCCGCTTTCCGTAATCAGGGGGGCGATGAGTACCGAATAGATCGGCAGGTGAGTTGATGGATATCGATGAGACCGGCCATGAAGATTGTGATCCTTGATGTTCACGATTTCTTTCGTCCGGGCCACCCTGCCGGTCAGCGAATCATCCAGCGGGATACGATACCCGAGGACGTCTGGCGGAAAATCCCCCCACATGTACGCCACCACAACCGAATTCGAATCCTCATCCACGCGGCCCACGAAGCAATAATCGTAGGGAATGAGCTCATTCAGAACGTCTGCCAGCTCATTGAAGACCTCGTCCAGCGAATCACTGTTCAACACTGCCTCACCAATGCGTCTCAATGCCTGGGTATCGCTGATGTGACGCTGCTCTTCCTCGAACAGGCGTGCCTGCTGAATGACGCCTCCAGCCTGGCTGGCAATTGCCTGAATCGTTGTCAGTTCATCCGGGTCGAATCGATGAGCCGGATCCCGATTCCAGAGATACATTGCCCCGGTCATCGATTGCTGAGAAAGGATCGGAACAAGGAGAATCTGGGAAATGTTGTTCCTGCCAGCATACGCTGCCAGCCTGGAACCGGATGCCAGCTGGTTTACTGGATCCGTCACGATGACTGGCTCGAGCGTGGCGGCCGCTTCCAGCTCAGCCGGTACCTCTGAAACCGCATACACATGGCTCTCCTGGAATACCGCTGTCTCTTCATTGTTGAGGCCACTGGTATACGCGTCGGTCACCCCGGATGCCTGGGAATCGAAGACATAGAGATTACACACGTCAACTTCGAGAGCTGAACGAGCGATCGCCGCAATCTCCGGAAGCACCTGATCTACTGAATAGTGAGATGCAGACAACGACGCGATACTCAACAGAGCATTCAGCCGCTGCCGCCGATACCGTTCATCACGGTACTGGCGGGCAAACTCGACCGCCATCGCTCCCACGCTAGCGAGGTTCCCCGCAGATGCCACCTCATGCGAAGAAAACGGTTCCAGGTCTCCGGCTCGCCAGAGATAGGCAACGCCGTAGACGTGATCGTGATGAATCAACGGGACAATCAAATCTACGTACCCATCGGATTGCTCCCGAAGGTCAGAGTTCAGCAAGGGGAATCGACGAAAGTCGTCATCGGTCACACGTTGAATCGAACCTCGTGTGCGAAGCACTTCGGCTTCGACTGGCACAGATACGGGGGCAACCCCATCGGCGTCAACCGGAGCAGGGAACCACAACTGCGACTCACCGTGTCGAAACACGGCGATCGTCCTGCTCTGATGTTCATCGTAGATGAAAAAGGTGCAGGATCCTGCACTGACCTCCTGGCTCATGACGGACGCGATGACCGGCATGATCGTCGAGAGCTCGTCGAGAACCTGGTCACTTGATGAATTCATCCCGGTGCCATGAGGATCTCGTGGAGAAGCCTCCCTGAGGTCTTCGTTCCCCGTCATCATTCACTCGATTCCGTATCCATGCGATCAGTATCATCACACAGCCCCGGACATCTGTCGTCGGGAGCCAGTGATCTGACCAACATGAATAGAGCATCTCGATACACAGCGCAGAGGAGCGCCGACCGCATCGAGCCTGCTGGAAAACCAGTCACCTGCCGAGGCCGGTTTTGTGGCAATTCTGAGTCGTATAGATCAACTTATTCACATAGTCTATCGCTGTCAATGTCCGGACACAATAGAAGCGTATCCTGTTTCAATTACTCATGGCATACTGTGCCGATGAATAACCTGCACACGGCCCGGAACATGCGGATTCTGGCAATCGACATCGGCAGCTCTTCCACGCGCGCCGAAGTCTTCGACGCATCGCTGAACACGGTCGACAACACCTTTGCGCAGCGAACCTACAACCTGGAAACCGGCGCGGATGGCAAGGCTGAGCTCGATCCAGCGATGCTTCTGGAAACGGTCTTTACCTGCATCGATGCCGCAACGAAGTCAGTCGACCATATCGATGCGATCGGAACCTCCTGTTTCTGGCACTCATTGATGGGCATAGATGCTGACGGAGAACCCTCCACGGCCGTCCTGATGTGGGCCGATACGCGCGCCGCGGCGAGCGTCTCTCAGCTCACCAAGGAAATCGACCCGGCCGCGCACCATCAGATCACCGGTTCTCGGTTGCACACCAGCTACCCGATGGCGAAACTCCGCTGGCTACTCGATACACAGCCAGAGGTTGTTGCTCGAACCGTTCGCTGGATGTCGTTCCCGGAATTTCTGCAGGAACGTCTCACCGGCGTGGCCGGTATCTCGACATCGATGGCTTCAGGCACGGGACTGTTCGATCGACGCACGCTTCGCTGGTCCACACCTACACTGGAGCATCTGGGACTCTCCGAGGATAAGCTGAACCCGCGCGACGATCGTCCGATTGTTATCGAGAATAACCGTGACTGGCCCAAGTTGAACAAGGCCCGCTGGATTCCGGCAATCGGGGACGGGGCGGCCAACAATCTCGGATCGCACGCGATCTCTCCCAACCACCCGGCGCTAATGGTCGGGACCACCGGAGCGCTTCGCGTGGTGACCAATCAACCACCAGGTACGCTCCCGCCGCGTCTCTGGCAATACCGGCTCGATTCGGACAATGCCCTGCTCGGTGGAGCCCTCAGCGAGGGTGGCGGTGTAATCGCCTGGTTGATGGATCACTTCAACACCGGGAATCATCAGGACGTCGAACGACAGATCGCCGGAAACCAGCCTGATAGTCATGGACTGACGGTATTGCCCTACTTCGCGGGAGAGCGATCCCCGAACTGGCATTCGGACGCTGTCGGCACGATTCATGGCTTGCGATTCGATACTCGCCCGATCGACATCATCCAGGCCACGATGGAGAGCATCGGATTCAGCTTCGCCGCCATTCTCGAAAACCTGGCCCATATGCTGGAACCGCCGGTGGAGATCATCGCAACTGGCAACGCGCTGCGGCTGAACCAGACCTGGATTCAGATGATTGCCGACATCTCCGGGTATACGTTGCTGCTTCCGCGAAAGACGGAATCATCGCTCCGGGGTGCCGCGCTGCACGCCCTGCGGCAGATCGGTAAAGAACCACCCCCACCTGATATTCGTTCAGACTGCACCCGGTTCGATCCGCGGCCGGAACGAACCGAACAATACACAGAGCCTCGTGAGCGTCAGGCGCACCTCTACCAGTTGCTGGTCGAGCGCACCGACTGAGCCACCCGGGATAGTTTCTGGATCGTTCTCATGAGCCCACCAATGATCAACACCATCGGCCACAGCACCCACCCCATCGACCGCTTCAACCGCCTGCTCCGGGATAACCCGATAGAGACGC